>CAZPKK010000032.1:0-15007 GCA_964587175.1 uncultured Clostridium sp. | reverse complement strand
ATAAAGAATCAATTTTTACAAAGATTATAAATTGGTTTAAACGGAATCTTTAATAAATAGAAATGATACACACACCACATGGGGTAGATGTATATCCTCAAAGTGCTGCAGGAACGCCTTTTGATGCAAATTGCTTAGCTTGTAAGGGAGACCCAATAGCAAACTTACAAGAGGACTTAGCTGCGGAACAAAAAGCACGTGCTACGTATGAGAAGTTAATTGATTTATGTAGAGATGACCCAGATGTATTAGACCCACTAAAATTCTTACGTCAAAGAGAAATAGTTCACTTCCAAAGATTTGGTGAAGCTCTTCGTGGTGTTCAAGATAAGCTTGCAGAAAAGAAATTTTATATGAATAATATGAATTGCAACAATATGAATAGTAATTCAAATAACAATAATAATTGTGGTTGTAACTAAATAAAGAAACAAAAAAACTCCTGTATTTTTATATAGGAGTTTTAATCGTTTTTGAATATTGACTTTTATATGTAGTAATGGTATAAAAAATATAAAGCTAGAAACTTATGAAGAGGGGAAAATTTTTATGAATAATAAAGTAGTAAATAAGCAAATACCATTAGAAACAATAGTAAAAGTTGCTAATCATTTAGAAGATTACAAAGAAAAATATGATAAAAAATTTGAATTAGAGGAAAATAAAAATAAGAATATCCCTTATGGAGAAAAACAATGGGAATATGAAAATGGAGATACCACTATAAAATATACAATAGAATTTAAAAATGGAAAGAATATAACAGAAAGTGACTATAACTGGTTTGTTGGGAACTTAAATGAGTCCAAAATTATAAAAAGTATATCCATTGATTTATATGTTAGCTTCTTCACCAAAGGACAAAATAGTTCAGATAATGATATTCGTAATTCAATTAGAATTTCACTATATTTTAGAGAATCTGATGTAACTATAGATATAGATACTACAAATCAAGAAAATGAGGCTCATAATTTATATTCAGAAGTAATGAATATATTAGAAGATAATGAAGATAGATATAATAAAACAATGAAATATAGAAAAATAAGAACACAATGTTTTACGATATCTGTAGGAATTATTTTATCTTATATTTTGTATATTGTTTTGAAAGTCAATGCAGATAAAATTTCTCTTGTATTTGCTGAATACTTAAGTAATAAATATGTTTTAGTCTTTGGACAGTGGTTTATAGCAATTTTATTAGGAAATGTTTTTTCTTATTGGTATATATTGTCCCTATATAGACCATTATTACCAGAAACTAAGTATGCAGGTTATGATTATACTGCAAATAGAGGAAAATATGCAGATGATGTAGATGATTATGTAGAACATTCAGAAATACATTTTGGAAGATACTGGGATGCAGAAAAAAGAAGAAAAAGAATTGAAAAAATATATAAAGTTACTAAAATAATTCTACTTGTACAATTAGTTATTAGTGTTATTTTATTTTTCGTTTTAAAATAAGAAGAAAAGGAATTAATTGAATATGCAAGAAATATCAGAAAAAAAGAGGAAATTTCTTGAAAGTATAGGAATAGATATAAATAATTTGCCGTCAGAATTTGAAAAACATAGTGATAGTATGGAAACAACTTTATCACAAGAAGAAATAGAATTTCTAAACAGAGAAAGTTTAACAGGTAGGTATAATAAAACATTTTGCTTAAAAGATCTAGTTGGAACTATTCATCCAGACTATGCAGATAAGACTTGGTTAGAAGCATTTTTATTAAGTAAAAGAGGAGATAGTGCTGTTGAACAATACTTTAGAAATCCAGAATATTATTCTAAAGAACTAAAACAACAAGACCAATCAAACTTAAGACATGATTCTCCAATAGAATTATACGAAAGTGATGGAAAATTCTTCATAAATGGTGGAAATAACAGATTATCATTAATAATGATGAAATATTTAGCCGAAATGTCAAAAGTACAAACTGATGAAGAAAGAGCAAAGATTGATGAAGAATACACTTTTGTTGCTGAAGTGCAACCAACACCAAAAGATAAAGATATAATGTATATGATTAATATGATAAGAGAAAATTATGGAAATGAAGTAGCGATACGAAGAACATCAAATAATGATCGAGATTGTGAATATACCGTTCAATTAGGAGAAGAAACTATCACTATAAGTAGTAAAGAAGATTTAGAACAAGTGTTAAGAAATAGTTATAAAGTAGATAGAGTAGAAAATTTAGATGAGTTACGAGACAATATTGCAAACTTAATACAAGATAGAATTGTATATGGAGCAAGGACAGACCAAAATAGAGGAAGAATATTAAATAATGTTTTCCCTAATTTGCAACAAGTTCAAGATAGTTTTATAAAATTAAGAGAATATGGAATAGAAGATAAACTGTATGAGGGAATAGATTTACAGAACTTGAGTTTTGCAGAATTATCTAATAAAGCTATCCAAATGGCAGAAAGAGAAGAAAGAAGAATAATAGAAGAACAGAAAAGAGAAGAAGAACAAAAAGAAGATGCAAAGAAAGAAAGTAAAAGAAAAAGCGACCAAAGAAAAAAAGATGTTGCTATAGGACTAAAAAGGGAACATATAGAAAAACAAGCTACCTCTATACCAGATAGTGTAGAAACTACATATTATGAGTTGAAACAAGAAGAAATTAAATTTTCTGATATGGCGAGAAGACTTGGGTTAAGTTATTCGATAACCAGAACGGATGATACCAATATACATTCAAGCATTGAACAAATTAAAAGTAATATGCAAAGAATAAGTGAACAAATACAAAAAGTAGATGATTTGACAAAGTTAGATAAAGTTAGTGAAGTATTACAAGAATTAGAAGGTTTAACAAAAGATGGAACAATAAGAGCAGAGTACAGCACAGAATTAAAGGAAACATTTGAAAAAAGTTTTGATAATAAAGTACAAGACTTGATTAGAAGTTCTAAAATGTCAAGGCTAGAACAAGAAAGAGGACAAGTTGAAAGTGAAAAAATATCGATTATAGGAAAATTGCTAGGAAAAGGCAGATTAAAACAAGCGAAGCTCGATAATATAGATTTGAAAATGCAATTACTTATGTCAGAAATTCGGAAGTGATAAAATTAGTTATAGCTTGGAAGATAGTCTATCAGATTTATATACATATTCACAATGTGAGTTAGGAAAAGGTCTAACGCCAGAAATGAAAGAATTTTTAAGTGTAATAAAAACAGATACACAGTTAAGGGAAATGATAGACCAACAACAATTAAGACAACAATTTGATGCAAAAGTAAGTTCAAGACAAACTGAAGGACAATTGATACCTCTTGATGAAAATAGAAGAATTAGTAATAGACATCAAGCAGATATATTACAAGTACAAAATAGAGAAATAGGTAGACAAATTCAAAATAATAGAGCTAGAACAGTAACTAAACAAAATGACCTAACCGCTATATCAATCAATAATAATAGTCCATTAAGCAGATTTCAAAATATGATAAAAGAAATAAATTTATCTACACATACTAGAGAGTTAAGACAACAACAAAGAACAGAACAGGCAAGTGAAATGCAACTGTAAAGGAGGAAATATGGAAACATTACAAATAACTTCTAATGAATTGGCACAAATGCAAGAATTGGGAAGAGGTGCTTGTTCAATAGTATATAGATATGGTAATGATTTGGTAATAAAAGCACTAAATGAAAAAGGAATAGAGTTGCATAATGAAGATGAGTTTTCTAGTATAGTTGGTATTGAAAATTCCACTTGTGTTTTTCCTAAAAGCAAAGTAGAAATTGATGGAGATTTTAAAGGATATACAATGGATTATGTACATGGAGTACCATTACATGAAGTTATAAAGAAAATGGATATACCAACATTGATATCAGCAATTAAAAGAGTCGAAAGTGATTTAAAAGATTTATCATCAGAAAGAGTTTTGTTTCAAGACCTTAATCAAGGTGGAATAATGTGGGATAATAAAGAAAATAAAATTAAGATAATAGATACTGATTTTTTTGAAAGAAATGAAAATGTTGAAGAAGAACAATGTTATAGTGCTAATATTACAGCATTTAATTCTATGATAGAAATGGAATTAGGAATTATAAATGGTCAGGGAACAAAATTGTCAGAATGTTTACATAGTAACCCTGAATTTAGTAAGTTATATACAAAATATATGTTATATTCATTAAATGGCAAAAATATGTCTGTTACAGAGTTAATTGATAAAGCAGTAGAAATATTTGAAAATGAATTTGAAACTAAGGTTGATAGTATTGATGAAATGCAACAATTTTTAGGAGAACAAACTGAAAATAAAGAAAATTCTCTTACAGAAGAAATACCTATATTTGTACCACCAAATGTAGAACAGCCGAAAGAAAATAAATTAAGTATGAGACAAAAAATTGTTAATTTCTTTGCAGGCAAACCATTTTTTAGGAAAATACCGTTTATTGATAGATTTGTTTTAAAAGAACAAAGTCTATTACCAGAGGCAACAGAAAATAAACAGAATATAAGTAAACAAACTGAACATAGTAAATTTGTAAATGAAATATCAAATAATGGAGAATATAGAAAGTTATCATTAGGGCAACGAATAAAGGGAGTAGCAGTAAATACTATTGATTTAAGAAATAAGGCAAGAATAGGACCTGTGGCAGATCAAGATAAAATAAAACAAATGAAAGAGAAAATGGGTGAAAAGTCTATTGTTGATGATTAAATGAGTTTATAATTATAAAATTATAAAAAATATAAAGAAAGAGGTGTTTTATATGTCTGATTATAAAAATATAATAGAACAAGAAACAAAAAAATTTATAGAATATGCTAAAGAATTAGCAATATTAGAAATGAATTTTAGAACATATATTAATGAAAAGGAGTTGAGTGAAGAGAGTTATAAAATAGCCTCAACAGAATATAGTGAAGCTATAAAACCTTTAAAAGAAAAAATAAAAAATGTAGAAAATCAATTGACAGATATGGCTGGAAATACCGACTATGTAAGCCAAGATACATTAGATGAACTAAATACAGAATTAGGAAGAATATGGAGAATTATCATTGCAAATGAAACATTTTGTAACGAGTATGGCGGAGTTAGTTTTACAGATGAACCAGTTGAAAATCTATATAAAGAAATTTATAGTAAGCATTTAGAAGAATTAAGAGAATTCATGTATAATTTTATAAAAGTAGCAAATACATTATTTAGCAAATAGATAGGAGATATGGACTCCTTTTCCTAGTATAGTAAAAATGATATTCTCAAAAGTAAATATCATTTTTTTAATACTTATATTTGTTTAAAACCCCAGAAAAAATTTCTGGGGTTTGTCTCATATTAATTCAAATCATATAAATTCCCATTAACTAAAAGTTGTGCTCTTTTAGCGGTTTTTTCATCAGAATTTAGAGCATTTTCTATAAAATCAGGATGATTTAGTAAGAAATTCCTCATTGTTCCATCTGGGTCTTTGAAAAAATCTTCAAGCATTTCTAATTGAGTGTTATTAACAATTCCATTACTTAATGCTCTTTCAAATAATGTATTATCCACTTGAACAAGAGAATATGCCTTAACACCTTCATTTTCTATTTTTTCTTTCCCCCCTGCATACGGTCAACTACAACACAAGAGCAAGCCATAGTAGCACCGAGAAATCTTATTTCAGGAATCCAAGCGCGTATATAACTTGAATAATCAATCTTAGACATATCGATATTTTTTTCTATATAAATGACAGAAAGGAAAGTGATAAAATGAAATTATTATTAAAAGAGGGTAGAGTTATAGATTATAAAAATAAAATTGATGAGATATATGATATATTAATAGAGGACAAAAAAATTGCTAAAATCGAAAAAAATATAAAAGAGCCAGCTGATAAGGAGATAAATTGTAAAGGATTAATAATCATACCAGGAATGATAGATATACATTGCTATTTAAGAGAGCCTGGTTTTGAATATAAAGAAACAATAGAATCAGGTGCAAAAAGTGCAGTAGCAGGCGGATTTACCACAATATATCCAATGCCAAACACAAATCCAACTCCAGACAATGTAGAAACTCTAACCAAAATAATAGAAGAAGGGAAAAGAGTAAATTTATGTAATATACTACCATAAATGAAGGAAAATAAAGATTCGTTTTATCATGATTATGCTTGCTTAAATAGAATATTAATAGAAAAATATAAAATAGAGGGATTTAAGAATGAGGAAATATGTAAGTGTATAAATTGTATTAATGAAGAACCAAAGTATTTAAGTGAAGGAAAAATATTTAAATTTATTGAAGAAATAACAGAGCAAACTATTGATGAAAGACTAAAAAATAGCGAATAATTGAATAGAAATGGGGGAAAAACATAAATACAAAAGTAAATTTTGCAGGAATAGAAATGAAAAATCCTGTAACTGTTGCATCAGGAACATTTGGATATGGCAGAGAATATAGCGAATTTTTTGATTTAGGAAAATTAGGTGCTGTAATTACAAAAGGAACATCACCTAAGCCTAAGAGTGGAAACAAACCACTGAGAATATGTGAAACTGCGAGTGGAATGTTAAATAGTATAGGGCTTCAAAATCCAGGAATAGAGTATTTTTCTGAAAATGATTTACCAGACTTAAGAAAATATGATACAAAAATAATAGTAAATGCTTGTAGCAGTTCAATAGATGAATATGTTGAGCTATGCAAAATATTAAATACATTAGACATCGATGGAGTAGAACTTAATCTGTCATGTCCAAATGTAAAAGAAGGCTGTATGGCATTTGAAAATACATATGAAGGTGTTAGAACCGATATAATAGGAACAGTAGAAATGAATTAAGTAGAAAGTGAATGTAATATTACAAAAAGTCTTCACAGTAGCCTTATTTTCTGGTATAATTATATATTGGAGAAAGAGGTAATTAAAATGACAAAAATATATAATTGGAAAAATGACATAAAGGAAGATGAATTAAATAATGTTATAGAGACTTTAAAAAAAGATGGATTAGTCATAATTCCAACAGAAACGGTTTATGGAATTGCTGCAAATGCCTTTTCAGATAAGGCTTGCAAAAAAATATTTACTGCTAAAGGTAGAGCTCAAGATAATCCTTTAATTGTTCATGTTAGTAGTAGAAAAATGATTTACAATATTGTAGAGACACCAAATGAAATAGAGGAAAAACTAATTGATGCCTTTATGCCAGGTCCATTTACTCTTATATTAAATAAGAAAAAATGTATTTGTGATACTGCAACTTGTTTTCGGAAAAACAGTTGGTGTTAGGATGCCTAGCAATTCAATAATTCATAAAATAATTGAAAAAAGTAACATTCCACTTGCTGCACCAAGTGCAAATTTATCTACTAAACCTAGTGGTACTTGCATAGACGATATAAGAGAAGACTTTGAAGATAATGTTAGTTTGATGGTTGACGGCGGTAAATGTAATATTGGAATTGAATCTACAGTCGTAAAAGTCATAGATAGAGTTCCGGTTATTCTTAGGCCAGGTGCTGTTACTGAAGATGATATAAGAAATATTGTACGGAAATGTAAAATTTAGTGATAACATATTAAAAAAAGTTAAAGAAAATGAAATAGTAGAAAGTCCTGGTATGAAATATAAGCATTATGCCCCTGAAACAAAATGCATATTAGTAAAAAAAAGTGTAAATCAAATATCCAAGATAAACAACAAATTAATATCCGATAACTCTAACTGTTGTGTACTAGGATTTATAGAAGATAAAAAATATATTAATATTCCTGAAAGTAGATTTATTAATTTAGGAAGTAAAAATAATTTTCAGGAGATTTCTAGAAATATTTTTTCTAGTCTAAGAAAAATAGATAAATTAAATTGTGATTTTGCTATAATTGAAGGAGTAGAGGAAAAAAATTTAGGACTTAGTATAATGAATAGATTAATTAAAGTTTGTGAAAATAATATTATAGAATAAAACAAAAAAATCAACATAACATTAATTGATACACGATATCCCATTCTTTTTTTTGATCAGCTGATAGTACATTATGGATTTCATTTAGTTTTTTTCTGATGTCCATACAATTTACCTTCTTAACAAATTTGTTTACGAGTTACTTAATTTTGACAATTAATGTCACAAACAATCCTTCAACCTTGCAGAAAAAAAGAGATAATGAATAATGGCAAATATTTTTTTAAATACAATGAATAATGAAAATGTCTAAAAATTAATAATATCAATACTTTCAAATAATTTTGAATAAAAATAAGAAAAGTGGTACGCTCGCGAAAGCAGAGCTTTCGACGCACACATGTGCATTTTGCTTCGCAAATATGCACGCTATAAGGAAACTTAACCTTGTTGTATGGCAAAAATCTTCGATTTTTCTATACAATAAGAAAAGCTGAAATTGGTTAAATTTCAGCTTTTTTGGTGCGGATGACCAACACTCAGCCTTTGAAAGGGTTGAGTTTCAAGTATTTTTCAAAATAAATCGAGCAAATTATGAGCAAAGCTTTTATTAATATATTATGTTATAAAATGCTAAAAAATTTTAAATAATGATATTATTTTTTGCTTATAATTTTACTAATCTTTTTAAAATTTTTTCTTTTGGTGTAAATACCATAGTCTTTATAAAATATTTTTGTATTGGGTTAAAAAAAGTATCTAATAATAAAAAATCTTTTATTCTAAATTTAACTCCTTTTTTCTCTAAATAGTCGCATGTAAATAATTTACACCCTATACATTTAGCACCACAACTGTAATCTTCTTTTAGATATTCGCAGTCTACTAGATTATTAGGAATAAGAGGGCCTAATAATTTATTTTTATAGTGGTGGCAACAACCAATGCAAGAAGGAGAATTTACTTTACGTTTTTCTCCGCATTTATTATTTTGAAAATCACATAGATTTTTTCCATAAAAAAAGCTATCTAAATAATCACATGTTGTATCATATATATAATTATACATCTCCGGTTTTGATTTATGAAAAATGGCATTAATAGCATTAATAAATTCATTTTGCTCATGATTGGATTCATCATAATTTAATACATATCCTAAGAGTATCTTCTTGTTTTTGTTTTTTCCTATAGAGAAATTCTTTTTATATAATTTCTTTTTTATATGTAATATCTTTTTTAAAATCTTTTTGTAGTCTTTTAAGGAAATTTCTGAAAAATCAATTTTTAATAATAATTGTTTATAACTTAATATCTTTGTATAATCTAAATCATTAACACTTATTGTATTATTAGATATATTATCATTTTCAATAGTTTCTAAAATAAAGTTATTTTCCAGAGAAATAATATTGTTCAAAATAATCAAACCTTTCTATTATTTATTGGATGTGGGGCCTGGAAGCGAGTTCCAGACCCCACAGGGTTGCCTTTAGTTAGGCAGTCTCAGGTACTACTCAATCCTTGTTGTGGTAGAGCTGGCCATCGTTCGACTTGTCATTGTTGATACGGTAGTCACCGTCGCCTGTAACATAGCCGATACGATTGTTGTTTCCGTCGTAGACATCTCCATTCTTGGAATATCCATTAGGATAGTCTCTACGGAAGTCTTCGCTGTTCTTCCAAGCCATTTCAGTACCCTCCTTTCTTGTCTATTACATTGCTTGCGCAATGCAATAATATATTAACATAAAAACAGAAAAAAGTCAATTTCTTAGTGCATTTTACATAGTTATCTTTGCAAAATTTATATTTATTTTTTATTTTCTAATATTTCTAACATCATTCTTGCTCCGTCACAAAAACCATTTTTATAAAACTTTCTATTATCATATGCACACAAAGAATTTTGTTCTTCTAAAAATTTTTCTAACCTTTCTAAAATAAATTCTCTTGTATTTCCAAAGTGTGGTGGTAGATTTTTTATAGCTGTTATTAAATCATCATAAGATACAGTATTTTTATCTGTAATTTTATTTATATTTTCCTTATCCTGTGAATTATATTTATATAAAGTATCTTCTCTCTCTTTATATATTAATTCTATTATAGACATATCTAATAAATCTGATTTTTTTAAATTTTTTTGCATATTTTTTCCCTTCCTTTTCACAATGCATTATGGCTCTCATAATATATTAACATGAATTCCATGATAATATCAAGAAAAATAAACAAAAAGGTGAATTCCTATGAACAAATATAAGAATAAAAGTAATATATCTGGAAAAATTATTCATAATAATAGAATAAAAAATAATTTATCTCTTGAAAAACTTTCAAATAAACTGGAATTAATGGGAGTAACATTGTATCCTAATGATATTTATTTGATAGAGAAAGAACAAAGAATTGTAAAAGATTTTGAGTTAATAGCTATATGTAAGATACTTAAAATAGATACTAAGGAAATAAAAGAAGAATTGTGATTAATTAACTTAATTCAGAATTCTTCTTTTATTGCATTAGAAAATTCTTCTATAAAATCTTTTGTTATAAAGAAGAGTTCATCATATTCAAAACCAAAAACCTTATAAAAATTTTTTTCTGATAATTTTTCATCTCGATGATCTAAGGCATATTTTATAGACATACGAATTTGCATTTTATTAAAATAAGGGTAGATTTCAATTAATTGGTCAAATATATCTTCTAATGTATAAAATTCAATATTTGAAAATATAATTATTTGTATAGTTTTGTTTAAGAGTTTTGTACCTTTTAATTTGAAATTTAAACCTAAAGAACGGAATTTATTATTAATTTCTAAAATTTTTTCTTTTTCAATTATAATTTCTTGTTTATTATTTTTTACCATATTATTTACTCCTATAAATAAATTAATATTTTATAACAACTTATCTTCGTAAGAGTAAATATAGTATAGCATAGAGAAGTTTACATAACAAAAACCTCCTTTTTGCGTAAGGTGCAAAGAAATGTTTAAATTCTTATTTAACATTAGCAAAAAAGCTAATTTTTTAAATAAACAAGTTCTTTTTTATAACTTTTTGCATATTACGCAAAAAAAGAAAACACAGGCACAACCAATGGAAAAACCTGTGTTTTAATAATAATAAAATTATTACCGTAATTTTATTATCTATAAATATTATATAATAATATTTCGTAAATATCAACTATCATTGTCAAAGAAAAAGAGGGGAAATACATTCCCTCTCATCACGAATGGTTAAGCCCAAGTTGAGTAACCTGGAGTACCGTCCGTCCAAAAATGTTTTTTCCATTGGTTGTAATTTTCCTCTCATAGGAATTCTATAAAAGTAGACATCAATTGACTATATATGAGAGTAAGCGGACGGCTTAGACCTCATATTATAATAAAATCAGGTACGGTAATACCTGATACAATTGATACAGGAATTACCTGTGAATGGTTTTATTAATTAAGGTCTAAAGAGCCACTCGAATACTATATAGTTATAAAAATTATAACACAAAAATTGACGAAATTCAACTGTACCAAGGAGTGTAAGTGATATGTATTGAATTGATTGTGAAAAAATGCTATAATTATTATGTAAATCTCTTGGCGGAGGTGTTAATAGTGGAATTTAAAAGAATTGAATTTTCTGAAAAATTAAAAGAAGCCAGAAAGAAAAAAGAATACACACTAGAATACATAGCAAGGAAAATAGGTAAATCTCCTAGTACAATAAGTAGATATGAAAGAGGAGAGATAATTCCTGATGCAGAAGTTTTAAATAAATTATGCCATACACTTGATATATATTATGATGATTTATATAGAGAAAATACAGAAAAAATAGCAAATAGAGAAAATTCCAGAAACCCTTTTGGTATAGATAAACTTTACTTATATTATTTAGGATATAAAACGAAAACCAAAATAGATTATTTTAAACTTATTATAAATTTATATGAAAAAGATGCTTATATAGAAGCGAGAATATCAGATTATAAAACTAAAAAAACTATTTTATTAGGACATATCTTAGCGGATAGTTTTATGGCAACTATAAGAACAGAAAATTATAAAGCAAATTATCCAAGACTTGAAACTAATCAGATTATTTTAAATATATCTGGTGGAACAAACGGTTTAATAAGAGGAATAATGATGTGTACTAATGGAGAATATGTAGTAAATATAAAAAAATGTGTAGTTTCCAAAAAAGATTTACAATTCAATGAAGAAATAAGAAAATATTTAAGTTTAGATAAGGACGAAAAGAAAAAAATAACGAAAAATGATATTTGGCAAGCTAATATTAGCAGAGAATATTAAAATTTAATAGATTACATAAAAAAGCCCATTAGGGCTTTTTTTATGTGTAAAAGTAAAACGTGAGAAAAAAACAAAAATGTTTTAAAGCATATAAATTAATATGCTTTGCGAGGCTATAATACAAAAATTCTTTTTAAAAAATCTTAAGTAAGATATAAATTTACATAATTACATAGTATTTCTTTAAAAAAATGTTTTTTAGTTATAAAAGCGAGTATCATATTATTAGTTCGAACAATACAAATGCTTATCGGTAAGCTGATTTAAGGAGTGGTTTATGAAAACAGATAAAAAAAAGACAAAACTTACACAGAAAGAAATAAAAGATGTAAGAGAATTAGAAAATCCGTCATTTAAAATAAAAATAAGTATTCTTACATATTCAGACCTTAAAAAATGGCACATAATTAATCCTAAAGTTTTTAATGACTATATTAAGAAAAAAATTAAGCGAGATTATGACGGAAGTGATTGTGATGAATAGCAATGAAATAATCATAATTTATCAAGAAGCTAATAAAACACCAGAATTAAAAAAGATTAAGAATGATATTTCTGAATTTGAAAGATTAGTTGGACGGTAGCATAGACTTAATACCTTACGAGGATATTACTATCATTTGTAAAAAAGACAGAAAGAATTTATCTCCTAATATATATGTAAATACAAAATTTTTGAGTATTGGAGAAACTATAAGAGGAACTATTATCATAGTTTGTCTGAAAGATAATTCTTTTAAATCGCTAACCAAAGAACAAGCTATTAAATATATACACTTTTTAAAAAATGCTAGTTTTCATATTAAAAGTATAACTAAAAAGAATAATTCTTTTTCTCATAAAAAAAAGAAAGCTTTTAAAAACATAAAAAGAAACCTAGTTTCTGATAATTTAGAAAAAGAATCATATAATAACAATCAAAATAAAAATGATAAAGTATTACAAATGATTTTAGCTATTCAAACTATAATATTAGAATTTATAAAAAATAACAAAAATTAATTATGAAAGGTTGTGATATTGTGGAAGAAATAAATAATATTGCTAAGACAATAAATGATGAAATTCAAAATACTGAAACTAAAAATATAATAATTGAAACAAAAGAAGTTCTAACACCAGAACAGCGAATGGCAATAGATACGATTAGAAGAGTGAAAAACCCTTTTAAAATGCTTACTGTTAAAGATATAATGAACGATTTGGGTATTTGTGAAACTGTGGCTTATAGAACATTTAAAAGAGATGATTTCCCTTCTATAAACATTGCAAAAAATAATCAAATAATGTTACTTGCATATTTGATTTGGAAAATGCAAAAAAGGGTTTAGGAGATGATAAATATGGCAAGTGATAATAAAAATGGAAGTGTATTTTTTGATAAGAAAAGTAAAAAATGGAGATGTGCATATTATATTTTCGATAAATACACTATGAAAGAAAAAAGAAAATATAAATCCTTTTTAACGGAAAAAGAGGCTAAAAATTTCTTGACTAATGTGCAATATCAGAAAGGAAATGATTTGTTTATTCAAGATAATGGTATTCAATTAAGTAAACTTATGCGAGAGATTGCTAAAAGAAAGTTAGATATGAACTTAATTGGAGAACGTACATATACAAGAATAGACGGGACTATACGAACAATTGAAAAAAGTGAGTTAGCCAGTAAAAACATATTAGATATTAAGACTAATGATATTCAAGAATATCTAGGATCTCTAACAAATTATAGCAATTCATGTATAAAAAAGATAAAAGAACAATTTTCGCAGGCTTTCAGAGAGGCTATAAACAAAGGATATATTACTAAAGACCCTATGTATGGTGTTATATTACCTAAAAGTAGGAAACTACCTAGAGAAGTAAGAGCTCTGACAATAGAAGAACAACAAGATTTAACTAATTATTTATTAAATGTCCCTATATCTGATGAACACAATAAACTTATTTATTTAATACAAATGTATTTAGGATTACGAATTGGGGAAACTCTGGCATTAAAAAGTACTGACATAAATTTGCATAAAAATTTAATTTCTGTGAATAAAACTTTATCTACAGATATAAATAGAAAAATCATACTCAAACCCCTGACTAAATCTATTGCAGGGATTAGGAACGTACCAATACCAGCATTTATTAGAGATGAAATTATAAACCAAATGAAAAGGGCGACTGGTAATAAAGATAATTTGTTATTCTTGAATTCTAAAGGAAACTTTTTAAGACCGAATACAGTTAATAACCACTTGAAAAAAATACTTAAAAAAATGGGAATAACAGGAATTACTAATCATTCTTTGCGTCATACATATGCCACAAGATGTATCGAGGCAGGAATGAGAGCTGTTGCACTTCAGAGATTAATGGGTCATACAGATGTGTCAATAACATTAAATACTTATACTTCTGTGTTTGATAAATATAAAGAGGCTGAACTTGAAAAAGTAAACAATTATTATATGAATAATGAAATTGTGGTTGATAATCTACTAAGTGAAAATAAAAAATTATTAAATGATAAAGAGGAACATGAAAATGAAGAGAGATAATATTAATAAAAGAATTAAAGGACTAAATGAATATATGCTTTCTGATAGTAATTTGCAACTATTGTTATTAAAAATTTCAAGCGATTATACATATAATAAAGCAGTTGCATTAGTAGATAAGAATTGCAAAAATAAGGACTGGTATTCCGTAACTGACAAATATTGCTTTAAAACATGGGACGAGGTGGAGGCTTTTATAGACGGAATA
>CAZPKK010000031.1:0-17683 GCA_964587175.1 uncultured Clostridium sp. | reverse complement strand
AAAACAAAAACAGGAGAAATATCTATTCATGCAAAAGAGCTTACACTTCTTTCAAAATCTTTAAGACCATTACCAGAGAAATTTCATGGTTTAAAAGATACAGACCTAAGATATAGACAAAGATATGTAGATTTAATAGTAAATCCAGAAGTAAAAGACACATTTATGAAAAGAGCAGAAATAATAAAAGAAATGAGAAGAATACTTGATGAAAAGTCTTATGTAGAAGTAGAAACACCAATATTAAATACAATACCAGGTGGAGCATCAGCAAGACCATTTATTACTCATCATAATGCATTAGATATAGACATGTACTTAAGAATAGCAACAGAGCTATATTTAAAAAGATTAATAGTAGGTGGTTTTGATAGAGTATATGAGATAGGAAGAATTTTCAGAAATGAAGGAATGGACATAAAACACAATCCAGAATTTACAACAATAGAATTATACCAAGCTTATGCAGACCTTGAAGATATGATGAACATAACAGAAGAGCTAATTACAAAAATAGCAATGAAAGTGTTGGGAACAACAAAAATATCTTATCAAGGACAAGAAATAGATTTAACACCGGGAACATGGAAAAGAATTACAATGATAGATGCTGTAAAAGAAGCAACTGGTGTAGATTTTCACAAAATAAATACAGCTGAAGAGGCAATGGAAGCAGCAAAAAAAGCAGGTGTTCCAGTAGATCCAATAAAAACAACAAGAGGAGATATTTTGGTAGCATTCTTTGATGAAAAGGTTGAAGGTACACTAATACAACCAACATTTATATATGAGTATCCAATAGAAAACTCACCACTTGCCAAAAAAGAACCATCAGATGAGAGAATGACACAAAGATTTGAGCTATTTATTGGTGGTAGAGAATATGCTAATGCATTTTCGGAATTAAATGACCCAATAGACCAATATGAAAGATTTTTAGACCAAGTAAGACAAAGAGAAGCTGGAGATGATGAAGCAAACATGATGGACACAGATTTTGTAACAGCTCTTGAATATGCTATGCCTCCAACAGGAGGAATGGGAATGGGAATTGACAGACTTATTATGCTTCTTACAGATGAAGCATCTATAAGAGATGTATTGCTATTTCCAACAATGAAACCATTGAGTAATAACTTTTAATAAATTCTATAAAAAGGTATTTTGATATACTATAAATGAAGAAGCAATATTATTAAAATAAAGCACATTGCTTGAACATGTAATAAATCATTAAAAGCTATATAAAGCCTAATGAGTTTTTGGGGAGATATTATTATGATACAAGAAGTTAAAGATTTTAAAAGAAAAGAATTATTTAACCATTATCATAGTTGTGATAATCCATTTATTATTTGTACAACTAAAATAGATGTAACTAATATAGTAAATTATTGCAAGACACATAGAAATTTTTATGCAACTATTGGTTTTATTATTGCAAAAACAGTAAATCAAATAGAAGAATTTAAATATAGATATGAAAATGGAAAAATCTATTATTGTGATATTATAAAATCAAATTATACTCAAATGCGTGAAGATGGTACAATAGGGTATTTTGTTATTCCACATAATGAAAACCTTAATGAATATATAAATAGCTTTTTGAAAACCCAGAAAGAGTTTAAAGAAAGTTCAGATTTGCTATTAGAAAATGACTTGGATGAAATCTACTTATCTTGTGTGCCATGGTTTTCATTTACAAGCCTTATTCCACCATTTAGTAAGGAAAAACCGATTCCGCAATTTATCTGGGATAAATATGAAGAAATTGATGGACAGTATTATTTAAATTTAATGATAATGGTACATCATGGATTTGCTGATGGTTTTCATGTTGGGAAATTTATAGAATCATTAAGAAAAAATATTAATCTGTTTAATAAATAATAAAATAACAATTAATCAAAACTAAAAAAAGTAATAAATATAGTAGGGGAAGAGTTTTACTTAAATTTTTTAGTAAAGGAATTGTGTGATTATGTATATTGATAGAAGAGTTATATTTTTAATTATAGCATTAATGATATTTAGCTCATTTATATCGCTATTTTCGCAAGAAGGAGCATTACTTAGTTTGGTAATTTCAATACCAGGTATACTTATTGCAATAACATTTCATGAATTTGCACATGCTTTTGCGGCAGATAGACTTGGTGATGATACTCCGAGAAGACAAGGAAGGCTTAATTTAAACCCATTTACTCACTTAGATTTATTTGGAACAATAATGTTAATATTCGCAGGGTTTGGATGGGGAAAACCAGTAGAAATAAACCCAAGAAATTTTAATAGAGATATTTCACTTTCAAAAGCGGAAGCAATTGTGGCTGCTGCCGGTCCTATTATGAATTTTATTATAGCAATATTATTTGAAATTGTATTATGCTTAGTAATAAAATTTGTACCTGGCTTTTATGTGGCTATGGGAAGCATTTATGCTCCAAGCCAAGTATGGGGTATAGTGGCAAATATAATTGCTGGAGTAATAAGAATTAATTTAGGACTTGGTATTTTTAATTTAATACCTTTACCTCCATTAGATGGTTCAAAAGTATTAAATGCATTTTTACCATATAATGCAAGAAATTGGATGAATTCACATAGTCAAATATTTGAAATTATATTTGTTGTTTTATGGATATTAGGAATATTAAGTTTAATAATAACTCCAATAATTTCACTAGTAAATAATGGATTAAGTAGCTTGTTTTTGTCAATATTCGGGTTGGCGTAAAAATATTTATAATATGAACATTAATGACATCAAGAAAAATAGCAATATTACATATTAGGACTATATAAAAAATAAATAGGAGTAGTAATGAAAGATATAATCACATTAGGAATTGAATCGAGCTGTGATGAAACCTCTGTAGCGGTTGTAAAAAATGGCAGAGAGGTTCTATCTAATATTATAAATTCTCAAATAAAGATACATGAAAAATTTGGTGGAGTTGTACCAGAAATAGCTTCTAGAAATCACATAGAAGCTATTTCTGATGTAACAAATCAAGCTTTAAAAGAAGCGTGTATCACTTTTACAAATATAGATAATATAGCTTGCACATATGGACCAGGATTAGTAGGATCTCTTTTAGTAGGAGTATCATATGCTAAAGGCTTAAGTTTTGCTTTAAATAAACCATTAACTGGAACAAATCATATAGAAGGACATGTAGCAGCAAACTATATAACACATAAAGAATTAAAGCCACCATTTTTATGTTTGATAATCTCAGGAGGACACACTCACTTGGTACATATAAAAGATTATGATAAATTTGAAATATTAGGAAAGACTAAAGATGATGCAATAGGAGAAGCCTTTGACAAGGTAGCTAGAGTAATAGGGTTAGGTTATCCAGGAGGCCCTAAAGTTGATAAGCTTGCAAAGGAAGGAACGGCAAATATAGAGCTTCCCAAAACTCATGTTGATGGTCTAGACTTTAGTTTTAGTGGAATAAAAACAGCAATAATAAATTTACATCATAAAAATCCAGATGTAAATAAAGCAGACTTGTGTGCAAGTTTTGAAAAATATGTTACAGACATGCTTATAAATAATACTATAAAGTCTGCCCAAAAATTAAATATAAATATAATAGCTTTAGCAGGAGGAGTGTCTGCAAACTCATATATACGAAAACAATTTATGGATTTAGAAAAACAAGGATATAAAATATATTATCCAGAACCTATACTCTGTACTGATAATGCTGCAATGATTGCATCAGCAGGGTATTATAGATATATGTCTGGAGTAACATCAGGTTTTACTTTGAATGCTGTGCCAAATTTGAAAATTGGAATGTAGTATAACTTTGTTTTATAAAGGAGGAGTAAATGGCAATATATGTTATAGCGGATTTGCATTTATCTTTACTAAATAATAAGCCAATGAACATATTTGGAGATAATTGGGAAAATCATGATAAAAAAATAAGCAGAGATTGGACATTAAAAGTAAAAGAAGAAGATTATGTTATACTTCCAGGAGATTTCTCCTGGGCTATGTATTTAAATGACACAAAATTAGACTTTGAATATTTAAATAATTTACCCGGAACAAAAATTTTATTAAAGGGAAATCATGATTACTGGTGGACTACTTTAACCAAAATGAATGGCTTTATAAAAGAAAGCAATTTAAAAAATATATATTTTCTATACAATAATAGTTATCTAGTAGAAGATAAAATAATCGTGGGGACAAGAGGTTGGAATATACTAGATACTGAAGAAGATAGCAAAATGATAAAAAGAGAAAATGCAAGACTTGAGCTATCCATAAAAGATGGATTAAATAGATTTGGGAAAAATAAGGAAATAATAGCTTTCATGCACTATCCTCCAATCAATAAAAATGATATACTAAGAGGGGGAAAAAGTGAATTTGTAAAAACATTAGAAAAATATAACATACATAAATGCTATTATGGTCATTTACACGGATTATCACACAAAGATGCAATAGAAGGTATGATAGACGGAATTGAATATAAACTGATAAGTGCAGATTATTTAAATTTTACTTTAGTAAAAATATAAATTAAGGAGTATACTTATGTATAAAGAAGTAAAAATAAACATACCATTGTTCATAGGAATAATATTATTAATTGTAGCTGTAACGGCAATACTTGTTTTAGGGGTAAATCAAACAATAGAATTGATACTAGACTCAAACCGACAATTAGATGAGCAGTTTGAACGTTGGGAAAATCTAATTAATGAAAAATTTGAATTAAATGGTTCAGATGAAGTTGATGATATAGGTACAAATGAAACACCGGAAGAAATATAGTAGATTGGAGAAACACTACTATAAAAGGTGAAATCTTAGAGAAAATAATATGTAAACTATTGCAAAATTAAAAAAATGTGATATAATAATTAAGCGTGTTAGAAATATATCGTGAAAGGATGAATAATATGAACGTAAAAGTGGAAAACACAGAAAACAAAAATGAAGTTAAATTAACATTTAACATTGAAGCGGAGAAATTTGAAGAAGCAATGAAAAAGGTATATACAAAAACTGCAAAATACTTCAATATACCTGGTTTTAGAAAAGGAAAAGCACCAATGCAATTAGTTGAAAGACAATATGGTCCAGCTATTTTTTATGAAGATGCTTTTAATGAACTAGTACCAGATATATATGATGAAGCAATAAAAGAAAATAAAGTAGAAGCAGTTAGCAAACCTAACATCGATATTGTTCAAATGGAAAAAGGAAAAGAACTAATTTTTACTGCAACAGTTGAGACAAAACCAGAAGTAGAACTTGGAAAATACAAAGGTATAGAAATAAAGAAAATTGAGTATACTACATCTGACAAAGATGTAGAGCACGAATTAGGTCATATGGCAGAAAGAAATGCAAGACTTGTTACAATAGAGAATAGACCAGTAGAAAAAGGAGACATCACAGTAATAGACTTTAATGGCTCAATTGATGGAGTGGAGTTTGAAGGCGGAAAGGCTGAAAATCACGAGCTAGAAATAGGAAGCAATACTTTTATACCTGGATTTGAAGATCAAATAATTGGTATGGAGATTGATGAAGAAAAAGATGTAAAAGTAAAATTTCCAGATGATTATTTTTCTAAAGATTTGGCAGGAAAAGATGCAGTATTTAAAGTAAAACTACATGAAATAAAGAAAAAAGAATTGCCAAAAATGGATGATGAATTTGCTAAAGATGTTAGTGAGTTTGACACACTAAACGAATTGAAGAATAGTATAAAAGAGAAATTAGATACAGAAAACACAGAAAAAGCAAAATACGAAACAGAGGAAGAAGCTATAAAAACAGTTTGCGATAATACAAAAATAGATATTCCAAATGGAATGATAGAAATGGAAATAGACAATATGATAAGAGACATGGAAAATAGACTAACATATCAAGGATTGAATTTTAATCAATATCTTCAGATAATGGGTAAAACAGAAGAAGATATGAGAAAAGATTTTAAAGAACAAGCAGAAAGATCTATAAAATCAAGACTTGTATTAGAAGCCATTGTTAAAGCTGAGAAAATAGAGGCTACACCAGAGGAAGTAACAGATAAAATAAAAGAAATGGCAACACAATATGGAAGGAAAGAAGAGGAACTCCTTGAAAATGAAAGTCTAAAAGAATATGTAGAAGAAAATGTAAAGACAGAGAAAGCAATTGAATTTATAGTAAAAAATGCTAAAAAGAAATAAAAAATGAAAAAGTTAGGGGGAAAAGTAGATTTATTGTATATAATAAATATCTTACCACTAACTTTTTTGACTAAATAAAAGAAAATCTATATAATTAGATGAATATTGTAGACATAAAAATAGAAATACATAATTTTAAACAAAAAATATAAAAAAATTGACAACTTAAAATTAAAATGTATATAATAGCATTGTGATTTTGATAAACATATAATTAAAGGAGGAATTTTTATGGAAAAAAATAGTTTAGTTCCATATGTTATAGAACAAACTTCAAGAGGAGAGAGATCATATGATATTTTCTCTAGATTACTGAAAGATAGAATTATATTTTTAGGAGAAGATGTCAATAGTACAACAGCAAGTCTAGTAATAGCACAATTGTTATTCTTAGAGTCAGAAGACCCTGATAGAGAAATCAGTTTATATATAAATAGTCCCGGAGGCTCAATAACAGATGGAATGGGAATAGTAGACACAATGAACTATATTAAATGTCCGGTTTCTACAATCTGTGTTGGATTAGCTGCAAGCTTTGGAGCAGTGTTACTTGCAAATGGAGAAAAAGGAAAACGATTTGCAACACCTAATGCAGAAATATTAATTCACCAACCACTAATTGGTGGTAGTGGAATTGCTGGACAAACAACAGAAATAAAAATACATGCAGACCACATGATTAAGACAAGAGAAAAATTGAATAAATTATTAAGTGACAAAACAGGTCAAAGTATAGAAACAATAGAAAGAGATACAGAAAGAGATCATTGGATGACAGCAGAAGAGGCATTGGAGTATGGGTTAATAGATGGTATTATGGACAAAAGAAAGTGATTTTTTAGATAATTGGTTTTAGCGTTGTTGAACGGCGCATAAAAATTCCTCGACGTGCAAAAAGCACGCCTGCGGATTTTTAGCTAGTTCGCCTAGCTAAAACGCAATTCTTTAAAAAATCATAGAAATGAAGTAGCAATATACCATGTTTGCTTCGTTTCTGGAAGAATTGTGATTTATAAAAAGATTTTTATAAAAAATAGGAAAAACAAAAAGATAAAAAGTTTTTAATAGAAAGGAAATAATAATGGCTAATAGTAAACAAAAAAATGTGAGATGTTCATTTTGTGGAAAGTCACAAGATGAAGTTGAAAGAATAATTGCAGGACCAGGAGTATATATTTGTAGTGAATGTGTAAAAGTATGCTCTAGTATTGTAGAAGATGATTTATATGAAGATACAGAGATGACATATACTTTAGAAGATAAAGAGGAACTTCCAAGCCCTGCAGAAATAAAAGAAATTTTAGATACTTATGTAATAGGTCAAGAAGAAGCTAAAAAAACTTTAGCAGTTGCTGTATATAATCATTATAAACGTATTAATAATAAAGATGAGAAAAAAGATAAAGATGATGTTGAACTTCAAAAAAGCAATGTTTTACTTTTAGGACCTACTGGATGTGGAAAAACACTTTTAGCACAGACACTTGCTAAAATATTAAAAGTACCATTTGCTATAGCTGATGCCACAACTCTTACAGAGGCTGGATATGTAGGAGAAGATGTGGAAAATATATTATTAAAACTAATACAAGCTGCAGATTATGATGTAGAAAAAGCGGAAAGAGGAATTATATATATAGATGAAATAGATAAGATTTCAAGGAAATCAGAGAATCCATCTATTACTAGAGATGTAAGTGGGGAAGGTGTGCAGCAAGCATTACTAAAAATAGTAGAAGGAACTATAGCATCAGTACCTCCACAAGGGGGAAGGAAACATCCTCATCAAGAGTTTATCCAAGTAGATACATCAAATATACTATTTATATGTGGCGGAGCTTTTGAAGGCTTAGAAAAAATAGTAAAAGATAGAATTGGTAAAAAATCTATGGGCTTTGGAGCTGTAATAGATAGCAACAAAGATATAGATAAATATAAGGTATTTGAACAATTATTGCCACAGGATTTATTAAAATTTGGTTTAATTCCTGAATTTGTGGGACGTTTACCAATAATAGCTACTTTGCAAGAACTAGATAGAGACGCATTAATTGATATAGTAACAAAACCTAAAAATGCTTTAGTTAAACAATACAAAAAATTATTCAAAATGGATAATGTTGAACTTGAGTTTGAACCAGAAGCATTAGGGTTAATAGTAGATAAGGCTATTGAAAGAAAAACTGGTGCTAGAGGGTTACGCTCTATCATAGAAGAGATTATGAGAGATATAATGTTTGAGATTCCATCAAATCCAAAGATAGAGAAATGTATTATAACAAAAGAAACAGTAGCTAATGGTGAAGCACCTAAAATAATAATAAATAATAATAGGGAAGTGCCAAAAAAGACTAATGCTACTAAAAGAGTAACAACAAAGAAAAACGTTACTACGGCATAAAATATAAATACAAAGAATTATTATAAAGATTCTTGGGAAAAGACATGAGATTCTTTGTAATAATTCTTTATTATTAATAAGAATATTTATAGAAAGGAAAGGAATGAAATTGAAATGGAGAAATTTCTAAAAAAAGCGGGTTGGACATCTGTAATAACATCAATTATATTTGCAATAATAGGATTAATCATGATATTTTATCCAGATACAACAATGAGATTTATATCTACAATACTCGGAATATTTTTCATTGTTGTGGGAATTGTAAAATTAGTTAACTATTTCATATCAAAAGGTAATTCTACATTTTTTACAAATGACATAGCTTGGGGATTAATTGCAATAGTAATAGGACTGGTAACAATGGTATATAGCAGTACAATAGAAAGTATATTTAGGATTATGATAGGAATATGGATAATATATAGTGGCTTTACCAGATTTACATTATCTTTTAGGTTTAAAGGTGTAAATGATAAATTATGGGTAATAGTCTTAATCTTGGCAATATTAATGATTATTGGTGGAATGTATGTAACTTTTTATCCTGGAGCATTAATTGTAACTTTAGGAGTAATAGTTCTAATCTATTCAATAATGGACTTGATTGAAAGCTTTATATTTATGAAAAACATGAAAAATGTTTTATAAATTCCAAATTAGGGACAAGCGTATTTCTCTACTTTTTTCCTAAAATACGCCTATCCCTGATTTGGAATTTTTAAGTTTTTAGGGGAAAATACTTGAAAAGATTTTGAATATATGCTATTATATTTATTATTATAAAAATAGAAATGATTAAACAGAAGATTCAGCATATTTGGAGGTAAAAATGGTAGATATAATAAGATACATAGTTTTAGGTATATATATTTTAGTTTGTATTATATTAATAGTACTTGCAACAATTCAAGCAAGAGATACAAATGGAGCTTCACAAACTGTCACAGGTGCAGCAGCAAATAATTTTTATGAGAACAATAAAAGCAGAACTAGAGAAGGAAAAATAAAGAGAGCAACTATAATTTCAGGAGTATTATTTGTAATACTTGCAATTGCTCTTTCAATACTATATGTAATGTAATTATTTGAGATTAAAATCGGTGGCAGACTCTAATCTGTCACCAGTTTTGCATATTTAGTATTTTAGATGATAGATGCATAGCAAATTAAACAAAAAAATACAAGTATGGGGACAGGTATGAAAACCTGTCTTTTAGTTTTTTTAATGTGAAATTAGACAATACATTATAAACATTAGACAAAACACCTATATATAACAGAAATTTCAAGAAAGGAGGAAAAAGTTTGAGCCAAAAGGAAAAAAAGAGGTTGAAAAATAATGGAAGGGAAGAATTAAAGTCAAAAGGAGATAATAACAAGAAATTTGAAATAAATAATAATAAAATAGTTGGAATATATCAAAAAAGTAGAAATTTTGGTTTTGTTATTCCTGATGATAAAAGGATTGGGACAGACATTTACATACCCAAGAAAGGTGCAATGAAAGCTAAAAATAATCAAAAAGTGGTTGTTCAAATTACTAAACTTCCAAAAGAAAATAAGAGCGCAGAAGGAAAGATAATAGAAATAATAGGTTATATGGATCAAGCTGGAGTAGATATGATGTCATTAATAAAAGAATATGACTTGCCTTATGAATTTCCTGAACCTGTGCTAAAAGAAGCAAGAGCAATAAACAAAGAGCTAAAAGAGACAGATATGAGATATAGAAGAGATTTGCGTAATGAAGAAATTTTTACTATTGATGGAGAAGATGCTAAGGATTTGGATGATGCAGTAAATGTAAAAAGAAATAATAATGGAAATTATTATTTAGGTGTACATATTGCAGATGTTAGTCACTATGTAAAAGAAGATTCTTTCCTTGATAAAGAAGCTATTATAAGAGGAACAAGTGTATATATGTTAGATAGAGTTATACCAATGCTTCCAGTAGAGCTATCAAATGGGATATGTAGTTTGAATGCAAAAGAAGATAGATTTGCAATATCTTGCATAATGGAAATTAATAAAAAGGGACAAGTTGTCTCATCAGATTTATTTAAGAGTGTAATTAATGTAACAGAAAGAATGACATATACTAATGTGCAAAAAATACTAGATAATTCAGACAAAAAAGTTATTGAAAGATATTCTAAATATATAGAGCATTTTAAACTAATGGAGGAGTTAGCCCATATCTTAAAGAATAGAAGGGCAAAAGATGGTAGTTTAGATTTAGACATTCCAGAAACAAAAGTTGTATTAGATGCAAAAGGAATTGCAATTGATATAAAGAAATATAAGATTACTTTTGCTAATGAAATAATAGAACAATTTATGCTAACTGCTAATGAAACTGTTGCAGAAAAATTTTATTGGCTTGAGGCACCATTTATATACAGAGTACATGAAGTACCGGACATGGAAAAAGTTACAGAACTTAATAAATTTCTATTTAATTTAGGATATAGAGTAAAATGCAATAAAGAAGATGTACATCCTACAGCATTTGCTGAAGTGCTAAAAAAGATAAAAGGCAAACCAGAAGAAATGGTTGTATCAAATCTTATTTTAAGAACACTTAAAGTAGCAAGATATGAGAGTGAAAATAAAGGACATTTCGGAATTGCAAGTAAATATTATTGTCATTTTACATCACCAATTAGGAGATATCCAGATTTATTTATTCATAGGATTATATCAAAATATTTGAAACAAGGATATAATTTATCTGATGAAGAAATTAAAAAATATAGTATGCAGGCCACAAAATATGCTGAGACTTCTTCAGAAAGAGAAAAGGTTGCAAAAAATGTTGAAAGAGAAAGTATAGATATAAAAATGGCAGAATACATGGAAAGTCATATTGGAGAAGAATATGCTGGTATTATTTCGAGTATTACTTCTTTTGGTGTATTTGTGGAATTAGAAAATACAGTGGAAGGTATGATAAGGTTTGATAAATTAGGTGATGAGTATTTTGTATATGACGAAGGTAAGAAAACTTTACTAGGAGAAAAGTCAAAAACGATGTATCATATAGGTGACAAAATTAATATACGTGTAATTGCTGCAGATAAACAAACAAGACGTATAGATTTTGAAAAGGTTTAATCAATATTTAGGCTAATTTTCAGCTATTAGATAATGGCTACTTATAATTTTTATTAAATATCTCGAATACCATGTATTCGAGATATTTAAAATAGTGCTTAAGCCATTATCTAATAACTGAAATGTTTAAACTACTAAATTTGGTACAATCAAACAAAATGTTGCCAAAACATATAAAAATATTCCTACACCTTTATTTTGATTTTCTGTATACTCTAAATATCCAGTAATAGCAGTTTCAATACATGCATATATAGATGTTAAAAAAATCACAATTTCCATTCTATTCCTCACTTTCCTATCTTTCATCACCATTTGCTGTATTTACAAGTAGATAACTTGAGTTTAAATCTACATTAACATCGACTTTAAAAAATGCATCTTTATAATGATGAAGCCAATTGTAATCTTCCCAATCAGAAGTATAATTAAAATATTTTAATGCATATAAGCCAAAATTATCAATATCAGCATTCAAATCCTTTGAAGTTTTATATAAATATGAATATATACTTTTTTCTAAATAGTTTTCAGCATACTCTTCTATACTTGATATTACTTCATTATCTTCCAAATTTATATTGTCATTCATAGAATGTATTCTAGCAGTTATTTTTATTTCGGAAGTGATATATGGAGAGCTATTTACTAAATATAAAGAATTTTTTGTATCTTTTTTTAATTCAATATATAAATCTATATAATCCAGTTCTTCGATAGGACTAGGAATACGTATTTCGGCATTTTTCAACTTATTAGAAATAATTAAATGACAAATGGATTCAAATCCATTTAGTTCACCTACAAATTTGTCTCCATTGAATACAGCAAGTCCCATAGTTTCTATGCTTGTGCTTCCTGTAATAGGAGTTTCACCAGCAGTATAAGAAGAATTTATATCTAAGCTTACATCGTGAGTATTATCTATATTAACAGAACCAAGAATAGCAACTGGTTCGGAGAAACTAGAATTAATTGAAGTGAAAAATTCGTTGCAAGTAATACTTTCCGTGTAACCAGTATATTCACTTGAGGTAGGAGCTATTTCATAATATCTTGCAGATACTTTGTCTAAATCAGGAATGGAATATTCTAAAAAACTAGAGGCATCACATTTACTAATAATAATGTTGGAATCAGTTCTAAATTGAATATCATTAGTAAGTGTATATATATATTCACTTATACCATTAGCAGCCAATTCTTCAGAAATTACAAGTACTTTACAATGAGATAAATTTACTTCTTTTCCAAGATAACTATTAAATAAAACAATTCCAGTATTTATTGAAGAACATTCAATAGTGTTTACAATTGAAGAAGACGATTGAGAAGAACTACCAGAACTGTTTTCTCCATCAGAAGAAACAGAGAACTGTAAACTCAATTTTAAATTATTATCATCGCCTACATCTAATCCAATAGCTACTACATAAGCTAAATCATCAATACTTTGAATTCCATAATAACTAAAACTAGATACAATTAGCAAAACAGTAAGTATAAAAATCGCAAAAAATTTTTGTACTTTATGATTCATATAAAACCTCCTTTTTCCTTAAAATATGATAATTACTTTGCAATAAATTGATGAAAGCTAAGTAACGAGTTTTGAATTTTTGTAGTATTTCAATTTAGTTAGTAAAACCAGATAGCATATTCAAATTTCTCATTTGTGTTTAACCTTTCTTCTCTTAAGATTTGCAAAAATTAGTACTATTGTAAATATGATGAATACCAGTATTAGTGTTCCATATTTATAAAAAGCGTTTGCAACTAACTCAAAATTAAAGAAACTATTCATAGCCATTGCCAAAACAAAAATAATACTAGCTACAGCTATGGCCAAAAATTTTGGCTCTTTTACATTAGTAAGCTTTTGGAATATATTTAATACAAACATAATAGCAATATTAATAAAAGACATGAGTGCTAAAGTCCAAATAAATATAAATATTGCTTCTGGCCTTTCAAGGAAGGCACTAAGCCTGCTATTAATAATAATAAAATAAATTGGAGACAGTCTACTTATTGATGTAATATCCGAAAAAGCAAATATTAAAATAGCAATTGACAATATTAAAAATATTCCACAAATCAATACAGACCAAAAAGTAACTTTTGATGTATCTTCTTTTTTATTTAACATTGGAGAGATGAAAAATAAAAAGAACAATCCATTAAAAGCAAATATATTACTAGCACCGTGAAAGAAAAATATTATCTAATCCATTATCAAAAATGGGCATGGCGCGCTCAGGTCTAAGCATATCTGCAACAAATATAAAGGTAAAAAGAATACTAAACAAAGCAAGAGGCACAATTATTGTATTTGTTTTTATAATAGACTTTTTCCCTATAATATTAGCTACCACCCCAATAAATAAAAATAGAAAAATAATAAAAGAAATTGGATAACTAGAAAAGTATAGTAGTAGTAGGTTTTGTGAGAACATTCTTGATAAAAATGCGGCTTCAAGAAGCAAGTATGAAATACATAAGATGCCAATAAGTATTTTTAAAGGCTTTCCACCTAAATATTCAGAAATATCTATAATATCTAATCCAACAAAATTTTTTAAAAGTTTTATTATAAGCATTGCAAAAAGGAGAGCTATTATTAGTATATATAAAGTATTTAATATAGAAGCAGTTCCTGAATTGTTTAAAACCATTTGTGGTAAATTAAGTACAATATGATTCACAAAAATAACTACAATTAAGCAAACAGCTTCAAAATTACCAATTTTCTCGTAATTCATAAAAACTCCTTTCTTTATTTTATATGTATCATTCCTTTCAATAGTCATACATTTTTGCTATTGATAGCATCACGTGTTAGATATATTAATACCTCTAACTAGTCCCACGTGTCACATATATTTTTTACTTGAAGACTTGGAGAGTACAAAATATATGTGACAGCAAGATGGGACGGACTTTAAAGCATATATCTACCAGCAAGATGAGAGGAATTTTAAAGCATTACATATGTGACACCAAGATGGAGGGGAAGATTTAAGAAAAATATTGTGGTTAATTACTAGGATATTTCCATTTCATACTTATACGTTCTTGTTTATCTTCTTTTTTAGTATCTAAGAAATCATCTCTTTTTTCCCTCTTCCAAGTTGGAGAATTAAATATTCCATTAAATATTTTCCCTTTAGTAGGAATATATGGATCTAAATACGAAACACCAAAAGATTGAATCTTACTAGCAATTAGAAGATGAATAATAGCTCCAAATGCTATACCAAGTAGTCCTGCTAAATATCCTAAAATAATATATGCAAATCTGGCAACCCTACAATGAAAAGCTAAATAATAGTCTGGAATAGCAAAAGATGTAATACCTGTTATTGCTACAATTATAATGAGTATAGGACTTACAATACCTGCATCAACAGCAGCCTGTCCAATTATCAGAGCTCCAATTATACCAAGTGTAGAACCGAACAGGAGTAGGAACCCTTAGTCCTGCTTCTCTAATAAGTTCAAAAGAAAGTTCCATAATTATTATTTCAAAAATAATAGAAAAGGGAACAGTGGCTCTAGAAGCGACTATTGCAAAAAGCAACTCTGTTGGTATGAATTCTTGGTGAAAACTTGTAATTGCAACATATAAACCTGGTAAAAGCAGAGTGATTAAAAAAGCGCCAATTCTAATTATTTTTAAAAGGTTTGCAAATTGAAACTTAATATTTCTATCTTCTGATGATTCTAAGAAATCTATAAAAACAGCAGGAACTATTAAAGCATAAGGGCTGCCGTTTACTATTACTACAATTCTTCCTTCTAAGAGATTTGTAGCAGTTTTATCAGGCCTTTCTGTAGAAATGACTTGTGGCAAACTGTATTTACCATTATCTTCTATTAGTTGCTCTAATTGACCAGAAGAAACAAGATAATCTATATTTATATTATTTAATCTATATTTAGCTTCAGCTACTAAATCATCATTGGCAATATTTTTCATATAGCATAAAACACAAGAGGTTTTGCTTACTTTGCCTATTTTAAAGTTTTCTATTATAAGGTTTTCATTATTTATGATTCTTCTAATTAAGCTAGTATTAACACGAATATTTTCTACAAAAGCTTCTTGTGGACCTCGAAGAACCACTTCATTTTCAGGCTTGCTTATATTTCTTTGCATAAAACCTTTCACATCAATATCAAAAGCAAGATTAAGAGTGTCAATAAAAAGTGAACAATTTCCTGAATTAACACTAGAAAAAATTTCCTGAAATTCCGTTTGAATCTTAACATTGTTCTGGGGAAGTAAACAATTTAGTATATATTCTTTTATATCAAATTTTTTAACTTTTCTTACAGTAATGTTATTAGTAACAGCTTCAGATACGATTTGGCTTTGATTACCATCAAAGGAATTTGCAGTATTCTTAAGCATTAGAGGCTTTAAAACAAAATTATTAACTAAATCTGTATCAGTCATTCCATCAATAAAAAAGAGAAAAGCCTTATACTGTTTGTTTCTTGCTGTTAAAGTAAATTCTTTCAATATAATATCGCTATTTATTAATAAATTGTATTTTACTTTAATATATTCAATATTTACATCAATACTAGGAAAAATTTCTTTCACATCATCTACTTTTTCTACTTCTTCATTATTTATTGCAGCATTTGGATTATTACTAGCAGGCATATTGAAGTGGTGAGACGGCTCTTCTACAGGAAAGAAAACTTTTTTAAAAATATCTGCAATTTTCATTAAAAAATAATAGCTCCTTTCAATAGATTGAATTATTCATATATATATTTTCCTAAAAAAAAGAAATTATGTATAAAATTTAAAAGCAATATTAAAAGATAAAACACTTTCTTGATAAAGTAAATCTATTGTGTTATACTATGCTCATAATAAAAAAGGGAGGTAAAACTTATGAAAAAAAGTAATATTATTATTTTTGTAATAATCATTTTAGTTATTATTGCTATTTTTGGATTTGCAATTTGGGATGCAAATAAATCTTTAAATGAAATGCAAATGAATAATTCTGAACCGGTACAAAATGTAGAGGAGACAACTACTCAGGAAGAAGAAAATTTGAATAATACTCAAATAAATGAAACAAATACAGACACAAGTGGAAATTCTTCTGTAAATACTACAAATTATGTAGGTGATTGGTATATAAGTGAAGAGGCATATTTTAATGCAGAATTAATAGATGAAATATTAGATAGAAGAGAAGATAATCTAATTACAGATGCAGAATTTGAAGAACAGATGAATTCAGATATAAATACAAGTATTGTCAAATTGGATGTGGAAAGTTATTCTCAAGGAATAATAAGATTTGATTTTGAACTAACAAGTCCAGCACCAACTCAAAGGGAAGCAAAGTTAGAAGATATGATGGTTAATATAACCGATGGAGTAGGAACTTTTTCATATACTGATAATTGGGGAACAAGTGGAAACGGAACTATTACATTAGGAGAAAATAGTATAAGTCTAAAACTAGAAACAACTAGTGCTGCCGAAGGAGCTTTATGGGGAGTAGAAGGTACTTATAATTTTTCATACAAAAGAATAGACTAGTAAATAAAAATACTACCACAAATGTTCTTATTGAAAATATTATCAATAGGAACATTTGTAGTTTAATATAGATAAGAATATCTTCTATAATATAATGCAAATTAATCCGCCGCTACCTTCGTTAACAATGCGTTCTAGTGTTTCTTGTAATTTTGCTTGTGCATCCACAGGCATTTTTGCAAGTTTGGTTTGCAATCCCTCGTTTACAAGTTCATGTAAGCTTCTTCCAAAAATATTTGATTCCCAAATTTTTGTTGTATCATCCTCGAAATTAGAAAGTAAGTAGTTTACTAATTCTTCAGACTGCTTTTCACTTCCAACAATAGGTGATACTTCAGTTTCTATCTCTGCTTTAATTAAGTGAATTG
>CAZPKK010000030.1:0-17963 GCA_964587175.1 uncultured Clostridium sp. | reverse complement strand
TTAAATCCATTGATACATCTGGTTTTTCTTGATTGTGGCAATAATATCTATCTTCCTCTGAGAAAATACACCCACAATATTTTTGCATATATAATCCAAGCTCTCTTGCTTTTGCTTGTCCTTCTTTAAAGCCTACTCTAAAATCTCTATATAAAAAAGTAAGACCATACTTTTCTGCAATTTCTTCACAAATAGCTTTTAATTCTTCGTGTCTTTGGTATGGACTTACCAAAAGTGTTGTAGTTATTGTGTCATATCCATTTTCTTTAGCATATTTCGCTGTTTGTTCTATACGCACTCGATAGCAGTAATTCACACATCTATTTTTCAAATCTCCAATAACATTTTTGCAAAATTCAGCTAATCCATAGTTTTCCTCAAAAATAGCTTTTACTCCAATTGAAGCTATATATTCTTTTAATGTATCTCTTCTGGTTTTATATTCTATGTATGGATGTATATTAGGATTAAACCAATACACTGTTGGCTCTATTCCTTCATTTCTTAGTAAATCTATACAATATACACTACAAGGTGCACAACATGTGTGCATTAATAATTTCATTTGTCTCATCTCCTATTCAAGTGGTTTTGTCAAGATTGTCTTCTAATCATTTTATGCTTGTATTTTCTTTATTTCTTTTTGCTTTTTTCTATTATATGACAAGAGTAGTGTTACAGTAAACATAATAATAACATATGGTATGCCTAATTTTTCATCTTCACTAATTAGTGCAAAATTCATAATATTAGCAATAGTACATGCATATGATAAATTTAAAATAGTTTTTATTGACTTTCCTTTTAGCCAGAATATCGTCGGAAATAACCACATAACATACCAAGCATTAAAATTTGTAATTATAATAAATGTAAAAATTATTAATATAATATTGTATTTTCTTATTGTTTTTCTAAAGCTAATTTTCTTTTGAAGCAATAGTTTTATTATTACATATATATAGAAAAGCACAAATGCAACAAATACAATTATCTGTAATGTTGTAACAATATTCATATTATTTTCTTTTAGGAAGTAGTATAGTATAAAAAATATTGATCGATTATATTTTCCTTGTTGACCTAATGCCACAATCAAAGCTTGAAAATCTCTTAGGTATATACTGTAAAAAATTGCGATAATACCAATATACAGCAAGCCACTAAGTACACAATACTTTATTCGTTGTTTGACTTCTTTATTTCTTACATAATAAATAACAAGGAATGGCAGTATTAATATTGCAAGATATTTTATAGCTGTAGCCATTGCTAGAAACATTATAGAAATCCACAAATTTTTCTTTTTTATTATAAAATATATTGCTAATAGGATAAATAAAATCATAAAAATATCATTATGTACATTTGCTATTGACTCAAATAAAACAAAAGGATTTAATCCATATAATACAACAAATTGTTTTTTTCTTGTTATTTTATATATTAGTATACAATTTATAATATGTACAATTGTATTTACTAACTTATAAATTAATAATGCTACATCTAAATTTCCAAAGGATAATGCAGATAAAGCAGTACATATACCTGTCCACAAAGGTCCATAAATTGCTGGCTCATATCTCCAACAATTTGCTACCTTTCTGTACATTTCATCTAAAAATCCTGTTCTTTCGGTAATTTCTCCTGTAGGCACATAGTATGGATTTTCTCCATAATGTGCTGCTGTCCAGCCATTTGCAATGTATGAATACACATCTGAACTCATATATGGAATAATGCATACAAATAACAATGATACAACCACAATTACTGCTATTAGTACTTTTATATTTTTAAATATATTTTCATGTTTTTTTATTATTTGAAAATATACTATAAAAAGAAGTGAAAATAATCCAAAGTACATTAAAGCATTAAATATGCCATCAAAATTTGATGTAGGTGCTTTTAGAAAATATGTGAACATCCATATAAAATCATACACTGTTTTATTTTGTACGAAATAAATTACAGATGGTATCATTAATAATACTGCACCAAATATAAAAATTACTAAATAACCTTTATCTTTACTCGTTTTCATTTTTCTTCTTCCTTTTGTTTTAAATATACATTTTAAATTCCTAAAAAATAATAATTCTTTTTCAGAAATGGCATTGTTCATAATCTTTATTATTAGGTTCATCATATGGAACACCAATATGATTATACGCTGCTGGAAGAGCTATTCTTCCTCTTACAGTTCGTGAAATAAATCCAATCTGAATAAGATAAGGTTCATATATATCTTCAATCGTGTCTACTTCTTCACCTAACGTTGTAGCAATAGTCTCTATACCAACCGGTCTTCCTCTGTATTTTATAATTAAAGTTTCTAATATTTTTCTGTCTATTTCATCTAAGCCCAACTCATCTATTTCCAGTTTATTTAAAGCAATTTTCGTTATTTTTAATGTTATGTTCCCATCACTTAAAACCGATGCATAGTCTCTTACTCTTTTTAATAATCTATTCGCAATTCTTGGTGTACCTCTTGACCTTCTTGCAATTTCCACAGCTGACTCATTATCAATATTTATCTCTAAAATGTTAGCAGACCTCTTTACAATTGTTGTTAAATCTTCTGTGGTATATAAATCCAATCTATGTATAATTCCAAATCTGTCGCGAAGCGGAGTGGCAAGTGAACCAGCCTTTGTTGTAGCTCCTATCAAGGTAAATTTTGGCAAATCAAGTCTGATTGATCTAGCACTTGGTCCCTTTCCTATTATTATGTCTAGCGTATAATCTTCTAAAGCTGGATAAAGTATCTCTTCAACGCTTTTATTTAGTCTATGAATTTCATCAATAAACAAAATGTCAAATTCTGATAAATTTGTAAGAAGTGCCGCTAAGTCTCCTGGTTTGCTTATGGCTGGTCCTGAAGTTATTTTTATGTTTGAATTCATTTCATTGGATATAATACTTGCAAGCGTAGTTTTTCCGAGTCCAGGAGGTCCATATAAAAGTACATGGTCAAGTGGCTCTTCTCTTTTTTTAGCTGCTTCTATATATACTTTCATATTTTCTTTAACTTTATCTTGTCCAATATATTCATTTAATGTTTTTGGTCTTAAAGAATTTTCCATTCTCTCTTCATTTAAGTCTGTAAGTTCTGGACTTATGATTCTTTCTTCATCCAATTCTTATACTTCCTTTCACTATATTGCTTTCTTAGTTACACTATACATATGTAGTATAACTTAAAAATTAATCTTGTTTTCTTAAGTGATTTTCATCCATTTTTTCTTTTTCATCATCTCCAATTAGTTTTGATACATCCTTATATCCTATCGCAACAATTGCAATTATTAGCAATGCAAATGAAATTGCCTTCCAAATTCCGCTTTCTAATAAGATAACCGCAAACATACCAAGTATTGCCGTTATTCCATACATAATAAGTACTGCTTGCTTTTGAGTATATCCTTTTGCTACTAGTCTATGATGTAAATGTCCTTTATCTGGTTTAAATACTGCTTTTAAAGATTTCCCTTTTATAATTCTTCTAAATATTGCAAATAGAGTATCAAATATTGGCATTGCAAGTATGATTATTGGTGCTATTAAAACTAATGCAGTATATGTTTTAGCAACCCCAAGTATTGAAATTATTGCAAGAGAAAATCCCATGAAATTCGAGCCAGTATCTCCTATGAATGTTTTTGCTGGGCTGAAATTGAAAGGCAAAAATCCTACTATACTTCCTGCTAGGGCTGTAATTAATACAATAGCAATTAATGGAGAATCATTTAAAGCAAATACCATAAGTAATGATAAACAAGAAATTAGAGTTACTCCTGACGATAGCCCATCTAGTCCATCAATTAAATTGATAGCATTTGTAATCCCAACAATCCAGCAAACTGTTAATATGTACGAAAAAACACCACTTATTACAATTTTTCCTTCTGTAAATGGAATTGAAATATCTTCAATTTTTATACCGAAAACAACTACAACTATTGCAGCAGTAATCTGAGCAATGAGTTTTACAAAACTAGGCACTCCTTTTACATCGTCAATATAACAAACAATTCCAAGTATGAATATACCTATGAAATAACCTATTAACTTTATCAGATAATTTTCTTCTCCAAGCAAATTAATCTTGCCTTCTAATGATGTAGTTATTAATAAATATATTATGGATATAAAAAAGCCAGAAATAACTGCCAAACCTCCGAAGTCTAGGCATAGGCTTTTTATTTACCCTTCTATCGTTTGGTATATCTATTGCTCCTACTTTTTTTGCTAGTCTCATAGTATGTGGCGTAATTACAAAAGCTGTTATAAAAGCTAGCAAAAAGGCTATTACTATATCTCCCCACATAATTATCGTACCTTTCTATTGAATCATTGAATTTTAAAAATACTTTAAATTTATAAAAATGACTTTTTCTTTTGTAGCTTTTCTTGCAAATATACACATTTCCAATACTTCTAAGAAATAATTTCTACATTATAGCCAATAAATAAACCACTCTCTACAACTCCTGAAATTTCTTTTATCTGCTTTTCTAAATCTTTTGTAATTTCTTCAAATTTAACATCTAAAATCAAATTATTGTTTTCAGTTACAATTGGGCCATCTTTTCCTATAGCCTTTCTTAACTCAATATCTTTTCCTCCCAATTTTATTAATTCTTCTTTAATGTAATTTATAGCATTTGGATTACACTCAACTGGTATTTTAAATTTCGTTCCTAGTTTGTCTACTTTTTTACTATCATCAATCAATATATATGTAATTGGAGAACTTGCAATATTTAATTTTTCTCTAAACATTGCACCCCCTCTTCCTTTAATTAACCAATTATTTTTATCTACCTCATCTGCACCGTCAAAACCCCAATCAGGCTTTTTTTCCAATAAAGTAGCTGTTGTTATTCCTAAATTAGCACACAACATAGTAATTTCCAATGATGTTGGAATAGCTGTTATTGTTATTTTTTCTTCTTTTATTTTATTCGCAATTTCTAATACAGCCAAATATGATGTTGAACCAGAACCAAATCCTATTACTTGTCCATCTTGTACTTTTTCTACTACTATTTTAGCTACTCTTTTTTTCTCTTCTACATTTTTTATATTGTCAAATCCTACATTGTTTAATATTTCTTTTTTCCACTCCATAGGTTCCTCCTTATATGGTAATCAATATACAATCCAGTCTCAATTTCTTGTAGCATTATATCATTATCTCCCTTGATAGTAAACCTTATTTTTAAATAAATTTTAAAACCAGTAGGAAGAGAAAGTAGCAAATTTTAGTCTGCTTATTTTTCTTCCTACTGGTCTTTGTAATATTTATTGCATTAAATATTGTCTAATCATCCAAGTCTTTTTTCCAAAGTCTGATATATATTCGTCCATTAAAGCTGACGTAGCATACATTTTTTCATTATCTGCATCTTCTTTTATTTTAATTGCATTTTCAGATAATGTACAATAATCTTCTAAAATTGTTTCGAATATCTTTCTAGAACATATCTTTTTATTTTGTGCTTCTTTGATTTGGGCTACCTCAAGATAATCATGCATTGTTCCTAGAGGTTGTCCATTAATTATTAAAATATGTTCTGCTATTTCGTCTATTTGTTCATTTACATCGTCATATAGTTCTTCCAATTTTGCATGTATGTTGAAAAAGTCTTCTCCTTTTATGTTCCAATGATAATTTTGTAACTTTCTGTAAAATATGTTTAGGTTGGACAAAAATAAATTTAAGTCATCTGTAATCATATAATTCCCTCTTTCTTTTTTATTATATTTACAGTATGACCTAAAATTGGTTTTTTATACTATATTTAGGAAATGAAGTTATACTTGATTTAATATTAATATATTTTTTATTTTATGTCGGAGTACTCACTTTATAATTTTAATTGCTTCTTCTGCTGTTTTGTCTTTATCAAATTTATTTATAACAAAAATAATAATTCCTACTATTGCAAATGTTACAGCATAGATGATTATGCTAATTTTCCAATTTCCCGCTACCAAATTGCTACCTGCAAAAGTTGATGATACTATAGAAGGAATCCTACCAAAGCTTGAAATCAATATAAATCTCAAAGGTTTTAATGGTAGTAAACCAGCTATATACACAAGTAAATCTTTTGGAGTTCCTGGTATTAAAAATAAAATTAGCATTATCCACTCTATCTTTTTAGGATTTTTAAATAGTTTGCTATTTTCTATTTTTTCTATTCTCTCTTTACTACAAAAGCTATATACAAATTTTCCTCCGAATTTTCTAACTGCAAAAAATATTATAGAAGAAATAATAAATACTGAAACAATAATAAATATTGTTCCTCCTATTCCGCCATAACACATTCCTGCTAAAATTTCTATTGGTTCACCAGGAATTATAAATAAAAATATTTGTGCAAATTGCAAGCCAAATAAAACTAGAATTCCTATAGCTCCCATATTAGTAAGATATTCTTTAAATTCTACTCTTCCTTCTGGAGTGCTTAAATTTCTTATTACTGGAAATAAATATACTACTAACCCTACTAATAATGCAATTGCAATTATCATTAATACATACTTAAACATCTTCATTCTTTTACTCATATTATAGTACTCACATTCCTTTTATCTTTCTTTATTTAAAATTTCACTATAACTTACTTCTCTAACAAAATTCCAACTTTCTCCTAAGTTTGTTGATTCAAATTCATAATATTTATATTTTTGATCTCTTGCAGAATTTAGTACCTTCATCATTTGTTTCTAAAATATTCGTTGTATTATTGCCAATATAACTTTGTTTTTGTTTATCCATAAATATAGCAATTAAAATTATACATACCATGATTATTATTACCACTAAAACTACTATCATAGTTTTCTTAAATACTTTAGGATTATTATTTTTATTTACATTCTTTTCAGTTAATTCTTCTACTTTATCTAATTTTTTTATGCTATATTCTATAAACATATTATAATGTTTCGATATTTTCTTATACCATATTACTAATAATACTATACTTGCTATTGCCAAAATTTTATAAGAATATTGCGTAATTTCAGTTAAATCAGTAGCTTCTTCTCTTAAATAACTAAACTGCACGTCTTCAATACTAGACTCTTTAACTTTATTTGTTCCACCTTCTATATAATAAATTTTTTCACGAAAATTTAAAAAACTCGTTTTCAAAATTATTCTTTTTACATAAAAATTTTCGTCCTTTAACTTATCTTGAAGATTATCTCTTATAACCTCACTCGAAACCTCACTTATGTTAGAATTTACTTCTATTTCATAAGTACTAATTAAAAAATATTTTGAACAAGTATAAAAGGTAAAAACTATTAAAAATAATACTAGTATAGAATATATTGCTGCCTCTAGTATTATTTTTTTCTTTACTTCTTTGTAATCTAGTATTTTTAGTATATACATTATTCCTAAGATGATTATAACTGCTCCTATTATTGGAAGTATATAATAACTTGTTAAAGCCAACACAACTAAGCTTATGAGTGCTATTCCAGAGCTAATATATACCATTGTTGTAGTAAAAAGTAACATTAATAATATTACTATAAGACCTATAGTACAAATCAATAGAGTCTTGCTAAAGATTTTTCTTTGTCTATTTAATTTTTTTACTTTGTCTATCTCCATTTTTAACTACGTTCCTCATTTTTCATAATCAATATCTACAGTATAACATTATCTAAATAAAAAAACTATTTATTTTTTCTTAATTTTATGAAAAACTAGACATCTTTTAGCTTTATTATATCTTCTGAGTGTAATTTTCCTGCTCTAGTAACACTATTATACCCATATTTTTGTTTTAGCTTATCTACTACTTCATCTAATTTTTCTTGCTTTTTGTTTTCTTCACCTGTAAAAAGTGAAAGTTGCACTTCATCTTTTTCTACTAATTTGTCAACCCTTAGTCCAACTAATCGTATGAAAGTCCCGCCTCTTATACATTTCATCTAATAGCTCTTTTGCTACTTGATATATATCTTTGGTATTAGATGTTGCACACATTAATTTTTTTTGATGAGAAAAATCTTTAAAATCCTTTGTACGAAGTTGTACATTGACAACATTAGCATACATATTATAACTACGCAATCTATATGTCACTTGTTCTGCAAGTGTTAATAAAACCTCTTCTATTTTTTCTTTATCACATATATCCATTGGAAGAGTAACTGAATTGCCTATTCCTTTTGGTTTTTCTTCCAAATAGTGAACTTCTGATTCATCAATTCCATTGGAATATTCCCACATCATAAGTCCATGTTTACCAAATTTCTTTATCATTACATTTTTATCTTGCTTTGCTAAATCACCGATTGTTTTTATTTTCATACTATTTAATTTTGGAATAGTCTTTCTTCCAAGCATAAATAGTTCAGAAATAGGAAGCGGCCACATTTTTATTGGTATTTCTTCTTCAAACAAAGTATGAACTCTGTCTGGTTTTGTGAAATCTGATGCCATTTTTGCCAAAAGTTTATTATGTGCAACACCTATATTAACTGTAAAGCCTAATTCTTTTTTTACTCTTTTATTTATCTCATAAGCTATATCTATTAATTTTCTTCCCCCTAAGTAATCTGTCATGTCTAAAAAGCACTCATCTATACTAAATCTTTCCACTTTGTCAGTATATTGTAATAATATTTTATATAAATCATCAGAATGTTTTTTATAACTCTTGTAATCTCCCTTAAACACCTGAAGATTTGGGCATTTGAGCCTCGCTTGATACAAGGTTTCTGCAGTTCGTACACCTTTGGCCTTAGCTTTCATACTTTTAGCTAAAACTATTCCTGACCTTTTGCTTTCATCTCCTCCGATTACAGCTTCAATTTCTCTTATGTCAAGCTTTTCTCCCTGTGCTAACCTATCTATCGCTGTCCAGCTCAAAAAAGCATTATTTACATCAACATGAATAATTTGTCTTTGCTTTTTTTGCATAAACATCACCATAAACATTATAAAACATTAGTTCGTGTGTGTCAAGAAAATACTAGTAAAAGCTCGAATATGTTTTTAAAACTGGTCCCTAAATTTTACTGTGAGTAATCATACAAATAGAAAAAATGGGACAGAATTAATCCTGTCCCCTCACGTTTCACTATCCTTAAAATGTCAATTCAAGTTTTTCAGCAATCTCTTTGACTTTATCTTCTAGTTCATCTATATTATTATTATTCTCTATTATAATATCACACTTTTTTATAAAGAAATCATTGCTCTCTTGTGCACCCAATCTGTTTTCAGCATGCTCAAAATCGACATTGTCCCTCGCTACAATCCTATCTAATTGTAGCTCCCTTTTAGACACAACAACTCCTATTACTTTATCACACAAATGATTTAATTCACATTCAAATAAAAGAAGTGCATCAATCACAATTGTAGTATACTCTTTTGCTTTTTTTATCTGCTTCTCTATTTCTTCTTTTATATATTTAAAAGTACAACTATTTAGTTCTTGTCTTTTCTTTGAATCTGTGTAAATAATTTCTGCTAGTTTTTTTCTTTTTAATTCACCATTTTCATTTAAAATATCTTTTCCAAATTTGTTTGCTATGTCTAAAATATAATTTGTTCCTGGCTTAGACAATTGTTTTGCTATCTTATCCGCATTTATTACCTTTGCATTGTATTGTCTCTCAAGTATTTCACAAATAGTACTTTTTCCGGCTCCTGAGCTTCCGGTTATCCCTATAATCATTTTAACCCCTTTTTACAATATTTCTATCTTATTCGTATAATCTAAATTAGAATAAGAATCTGAATAATATCCTAAAGTATATATATTTGTTGCTAAAATGTCCTTTTCTAACATTTCCTTTAAATTTTTATTTGCTACATTATCTATATATTTTTTTACTGATGTAACCACATTTAATTTTGGATTTAATTGCATCATTTCAGATATTAGTTCTTTTCCTTTATTATTAAAACCTAACACACGTACATATGGTGTAACCTTTTTTGAAATTTCCATTTGTTTTTTATCTATTCCGAGTAATGCATATAGAAGAATTCTTTGAATCCTCGTTTGAGTAAATCTTTTTGTTTTTACAATGTTTATTAGTTCTTCTATAGTATTACACGAATCTGCAGCATTTTTAATTGAATTCTCTAACCCCTCTGACACATCAGGAAGTTTGGCTATATCTTCCGCTGTCATTTTCCTTAAAATATATATAATTTCTTTTTCAAATCTTGATAAATCTATTACATAATGTCCTTTTCTTAATTCATCACCTAATAATAAGTATGAATTTCTTGGCATTACTTTGCTTATATCATTAAGCTGTTTTGTTTTAAGCATTTTCCTTATTGCAGTAGCACTTGCAAATTCATCTACAATATATTTATCATTATATAACACTTTTTCTCTTTTTATTCCAACAGGTATGATTGTACTTTTAGTTTTTCTCATAGCTTTCAGGTATTCTATACCTAATATATTGTTTGAACCAGACATTACATTAGCATATCTTTTTATATCATTTAAGTACATAAGAAGAGCATTTTCTCTTGCCTTTGGAAAAGAATTTCCTTTTTTTAGTTCATGATTTAATATTGTAACATATTCTTTTGGTTCATTATATAATACATTTGCAATATTATTTAATGTAGCAATGTCACTTGCTTCCATACCAAAGGATATTGCATTTACAATTCCTAATGAATTAAAAATCTTTATAGCCCCTTCAGCGAAATTTTCTGCACTTGATATACTATATATAGTTGGAAGTTCAATTACTAAATCTATGCCATTTAAAAGTGCCATTCTAGTTTTCATCCATTTGTTTATAATAGAAGTATTTCCTCTTTGCACAAAATTACCAGAGATTACAGCAATAACATGAGTAGCTTCTGTTTCTTGCTTTGATTTAGCAATATGGTATAAATGGCCATTGTGAAATGGATTGTATTCTGCAATTATACCTAAAACTTTGCTCATTAATCTCCCCTCCATCTTGTACAAAAAACGATTTACTGATATAATATCATAAACCAAATAAATTTGCAATGTTTATAAAGCAATTCACATAAAAAGGTATTAAGGAGGTAAATGTATTAAATGGATGAAGTTACAATATATACAGATGGCGCATGTTCGGGCAATCCAGGTCCTGGCGGTTGGGGAGCAATCCTTATGTATAAAGACAATATAAAAGAAATCTCTGGTGGTGACAAAGAAACTACAAATAATATAATGGAGCTTACTGCTGTTATTGAAGCACTAAAATTATTGAAATTCCCATGCAAGGTTAATTTATATAGTGACAGTGCCTATGTAGTAAATGCATTTTTGCAAAATTGGATTGGTAATTGGCAAAAAAACAATTGGAAAACCGCAGATAAAAAAGATGTCAAAAATAAAGAACTATGGCAAGAATTAATCTCTCTTACTAATATTCATAACATTACATTTAATAAAGTAAAAGGTCATGCAGATAATGAATATAATAATCGTTGTGACGAATTAGCAAGAAATGCAATTCCAAATTAGGGACAGACGTATTCTTCCACTTTTTTCCAATTTAGTACCTGTCCCCAAATTGGAATTTATACCAATATCTTTCCTTCATATATCGTTGTTGCAGGACCTTGCATATAAATATGATTATCTTTTCCCCATTCTATTTTTAATTTTCCACCTGGAAGACTTACAATTACGTTTGCATCAGTATATCCATTAAGACCGCCCGCAACAACTGCTGCACATGCACCTGTACCACATGCATATGTTTCTCCAACTCCTCTCTCCCAAATCCTTACATTTATATTATTTTTGTCTATTATTTGTACAAATTCCACATTCGTTCTATTTGGAAAAATAGGATTATTTTCTATTATAGAACCATATAATTCTATTTGTAGTTTTTCTAGATTTTCCACAAATGTTACAGCATGAGGATTTCCCATAGATAATACCGTAAACCTCATTTTTTCTCCTTCTATATCGATATCTAAATCTTTATTAAAAGGCTCATATATATCATAGGGAATATTTTTATCTTGAAAGATTGGCTCTCCCATATCAACTATTACTTCATTACATTCTCCGACTTCATTTTCTATTACTTTAACTTTTTTTATACCTGCTAAAGTATCTATTGATAATTTAGCATTGTTAGATAAATTATTGTCATGAATAAATTTGGCTACGCACCTTATACCATTTCCACACATTTCTGCTTCACTACCATCACTATTAAATATCCTCATTTTAAAGTCCGCATTATTATTATCTGATTTATCTATTAAAATCAGTCCATCTGCTCCTATTCCAAAATGTCTTTCACTTAATTTTTGAGCGAGTTCCGGAATATTTTTTAATTTAGTTCCATCAGTACAATCTACATATATATAATCGTTTCCTAGCCCTGTCATTTTAGTAAAATTTAGCATATTTCCTCCTTCTTAGGTGCTTTTTGCACTCTTATCTAATATTTACTATTATGAATAATATATGCTAAATTTGGAAAATTATACAAAAAATATGTAGGTAATTAATATACACCTACATATTTTTGCATTTATTTATATATATCTCTTTGTTCAATCTAAAACAAGTAATTCTCCTATTGGTTTGGCTTCATTTATTCTTTTTATAGTTTCTGCAAATAATGGAGCAATAGTTAATACCTTTATCTTGTCAGATTCTTTCTCTTTTGGTAATGGCACTGTGTTTGTAATAACCACTTCTTTTATTGGAGAGTTTTCTATTCTTTTTACTGCATTATCAGATAGTACTCCATGAGTGCATCCTGCATAGATCTCCTTAGCACCAAATTTTTCTAAAATTTTTGCTGTTTCAATTATTGAACCTGCAGTATCAATTTCATCATCAAATATTATTGCTTGCTTATCTTTTACCTCTCCTATAACGCTTGTCGCAATGGCTCTATCATCATTCCCATCTCTTCTCTTATCTATTAATGCAATTGGACATTTGAAATATTCAGAATATTTATAAGCTTTTTTAGAGCTTCCTGCATCTGTTGCTACAATTACCATATTTTTTAAATTTTTTTCTTTAAAATATGTTTGTAGAATATTTTGAGCAGAAATCCTATCACAATTTATATTAAAATATGCTTGAATTGCTTGATTGTGTAAATCACATGTAATTACTCTTGTTGCTCCTGCAGCTTCTAATAATTGTTGCATTAATTTTGCTGTTACCGGTATTCTTGATTGGTCCTTTTTATCAGATCTTGAGTAAATATAATATGGTAATACAACATTTATGTTTTTAACAGAGGCTCTTTTAAATGCATCTATTACTATTAGTAATTCCATTACTCTTTCGTTTACTGGTGGCATTGTTGTTTGTACAATATATACATCTTGTTCTCTAACTGTTTCTTTTATTTGTACAAAAGTGTTATCGTTTTTAAATTTAAATATGTCTAGTTCACCCATTGGTAGTTTTAGATATTCGCATATCTCTTTTGTAAAATTTTCTGCACTTCTACAAGCAAAAATTTTAATATTTTCCATTTTTCTCCTCCTTATACTTTTTTTCTACAAACATTATATCATATTTTTTATTTTAGAAAAATATAATATATAAATTTATTATTTTACAAAATGGCTTATAACATTAGTCAGTTGAGAAAAACTCCAACTATTGATATCGAACAAAAAAGTTGATTTAGGCATATGTTCCTAAATCAACTTTTTTGATGCCTTGAAGTGAAATCGTCGAGCCGTGTTGCAAAAATAGTCCAGTGAACTATTTTTGCCTTAATTTTGCCCCAACCCTGTTAGAGGAAAACTAGGTAACCTCCTTTTCGATTCCACACATCCCTATTTAAAATAGAGTAGTATATCTTCATACTACTCTACTCTTTGGTGCGTTAGCAAGAGACGTATTCGAAAAACGTCACGCATAAAAGCACCTTATTATCCGTTTCAAAATTAGTTATAGCAATAGTTTCAAAGAAATGTATATCCACATTGGCATTTTTTTGTCTATCACTATGTTTTTAATTTAACATAATTTTTTGTATTTTGCAATAGTTTCTATCAATTCAAACTATCGGTAATTATTGGTAAATAAGCAATTGCTAAATCAACACTTTTATCAGCTAACCATATTAATATATTTTTTATTTTTTCCCATTTTTTCTTTTTAGAATCTTTAGACTTATATATTTTTTCAATTTCTTTAACTTTTTCAATAGCCTCATTAGTTTCAGTTTCTGTTAGCGATTCCATATCATTAATTTTATTAATTAAATTCGTAAAATCAATTTCAACCTTTATCTCATTGTTATTTGTGTTATTGTTAATAAATTTGATTGTGGGAGATGACGATGAAGCAAGAGTAAATAATCTATAATCCTGTAAATAGCCTTCAAGTTTATTCTTCATATTATTTAAATTATGTTTTAAAGAATCCTTACCTAAAAATTCATAATCAAATCCAAGTTTATCATTCCAACTATATTGACTTAACCCCCAGTTTGATATTTTTGATTGATATTTTCCATCAATATACATATGTATGTTTGTTAGTTCCTGTATTGATGAATCGCTTTGTAATACTCCTTTTATTTTATCAATATCACTTTGAATATCTCTTTTTATCATACTTTCTTTACTCATTATTGGAATCCTCCTGTTCATCTTCTTTTTCTCCATTGTTAAAAGCATCTTTCATATCTTTATATAATGAACTTTTTGGAATAACATTCATTCTATCAAATGTAAATAATGTTCGTCCTTCTATATAATTTGCCATTCTATTATTTGAATATGAAATTGATTCAATACTATCTTCTATATTTTCTAATCTATCTTTTTCTTCCATCTTTCTTTTAAAAGTTATAGTTCTACAATACTCGATTTTTTTGTCATCATTTCCCTCAATAAATGAAATATCCAATTTTACTTGAGGAAATATATCTGTTTCAACATTTCTACCCGAAATAGCGATTATTCCTTGAGTTTCTTCTGTAGGATATAGCATAAACGCCTCATTAAATATTGCATCTGACATAATCTTATTATTACTTCCATTATTCTTTAATTCTAGTACTTTTATCCTTATATTTTTTGCTTCTGATTGTCCATTATTTTTTACTAATAATAACAATAATCCATTCATTTCATATAAAGAAAATGATAATAATGGTTTTAAGCTGTTAATATATCTTTTATTTTCTCTTACATTTATAATAATCGTTACAATAACAGCTATTATTGCAACAATTAAAGATAAACTAGCTATAAAATCAGATATAGTATTATTTTTTAGTAGATAAATTATTTCATCTATTTTTTCATTATACATTTGTTTTATCCTTTTCCTTTAATAATGTAGTACTGTTACTTATCAGTTCCACATTGTGGAACCAGTTTATTAACTATTTTTCTGTTTTCTTTAAACTTCTCTTATTTTCTTTTTCCAATTGTTTTAAACTCTTCTTAGGTGTAGGTAATTCTTCTGGCATAGTTCCGTCCTGCTTGCTTAATTGCTTCTCTAACTATTTTTCCAATTTTATTATGAGTATCGCAAGCTTTCTTTTCAGTGTCAACTTTATCTCTTTTTAATCTTGATTCTGTTTGCGTAATACGAAATAAATTAGCTGCAAGTTCTTCACTTCCCATATTGTCTAAAATATCTTCTCTATATCTTAATCCTTTTCTTTTAGCAATGTCATCAGCTGTTTCTCCATTGTATAAACCTTTATATCCAGCATTATGAAATTTATCAAAATTTTTGACTCCTGCATTTTTAGCAGTTTGATTAAGTGAATAGTTTCCTTTTTTTGTTAAATTTCTTTGGTAAAATCTCTTTTCATCTTCTGTTAGTAAAGTATACTCTTTTTCACTAATTTCTTGTTTTCTAGTTTGAACTGCAAAATATGTTTGTGCAAGAGCTATAATTTTTAATCTTGGATTTGCGTTTTGTGTTATAAGATAGCAGGCATATCTCGTTAATTTATAATCTTTTGTTCTCTTTTTGCACCAGAACCTATTTCTACCATTTTGTTGTCAACAACAAAATGGTCAATGTCCGTTATTCAAGAGTTTTGACAAGCTATCTTTGCTTTTTCAATTACTGCATCAAAATACCTCCAGTCTTTATAACCTAGAACCTTCATTAATTCTCTTGCATACCAATATTCAACTCCGTTTTCATCAATATGTTTAATATCTTCAAATGTTTTATTAGTATGATTTTCTTTTTTATTTGGCTCATTCAATGTTCTCATCTCCGTTTCTTTTTTATTTTATAATATTTGTTGATATTCATCTACTATAAATAATTTTTATCAAATAAATATTTCATTACTACAGAATAATCTGTTTTAAATAAATTAGGTTCTTCATTCATTAACTCTTTAATTTCTTTCTTAGATTTATAATATATTTTTTCAATACCATCTCTATCAAATTCACGTATTTCATTAGTATATCTTAATAAATATACTTTTTGAAAAGTATTGCTGTCACTATTAAATGGAGAAAAATATACTACTTCTTGTAGTTCAACATTTTCTATTCCTAATTCTTCTTTTAATTCTCTATATGCAGCTTCTTCATAGTTTTCTCCAGAATTAACATGCCCTCCTACTGAAAAATCATAGCAATTAGGAAATAGTTTTCTATTAGAACTTCTTTTTGGAACAACTATCATATTATCATCATTAATAACTATTATATTAATAAATCTTAATTGTGATGGCTTTACAGTATTTTGCTCGTTCTCTCTTATTTTTCCTATAATCTCGTCTTTTTCATTTACTATATCAAAAAATTCAACACTATCTTTCTTCATTTCCTTCACCTACTTTTTTGTATCTCAATCTTTCTGGTAAAATAACTTCTGGAACTAAAACTTTTCCATTTTCAATTTGAGCAATTGGAATATATTCTTTATAATGTCTTTGTAAGTCCTTACTGTCATACATCGGAATTATTACTTTATCTACTACTTGTCTAAAATAATCATTCTTTATACCTTTGTAATTACTAGGAATTGATTCTTCTGCTATTTCTCTTGAAATTCCGTTTTTTACTAATTTATTAATTCTTTCTACTCTTAGCTCATTATATTGAGTTTGGCTTATTACTTGCTTTCTATATCTCATTCTATTAGTATCATCTAAAAACAATATATCTTCCCAAGGTATTATATAAGTTTCATGACAAGCACTTCCATGACTTAAAAAAGAACCATCCCATCCTTTTCCAATATAATCTATAATTAACTCTTGTCCTGTTCTATAGTCTAAATAAAAACATCCATCCGTTTCGTATGTTGGACAAAACTTCCCATTATTCCAATATATTATTGCTACTCCTTTTGTTCCAGTTTCTTCTGCTTTTTTCATAATTTTTCTCATATATTCAAATATAGTAACTCTATTTCCGTTTTGCCCTCCTAATCCAATAGGTGCATTTCCTATTTGAGTGTCTGATCTCATACAAAATTCTTCTTGACCTTTATATTTATCTAATAATTCTCGTATTTCATCTTCATTTTCTACTATAAAAAAGTTAGAATATGTTGGTAATTTATACCTTTTAGCAAGTAAGTATCCTTTTGCTTTTCCATATTTAGAAATCTCTTTAATATCACTTATTTTATTTCCATCTAGCATATAGTTTCTCCTTATTTTTTCTTTATATATTTATATCACATTTTATAACTTTTTCATAGTCTTTTACTAACATATGTTTAGAATCTTAATATATAAGGCTGTTACTTTTATATGTAACAACCTCTCTTATTATCTAATCAAATTGTGGCTCTACATCGATTGGATGATTTTAATATTGTTTATAGATAACAAAAAATCAACCAGATTTTTTTCTGATTGATTTTGTATCTATCTGTTTTATTAGTTCGAACAGAAACATCATTGGTGCCTTGAAGTGGAATCGAACCACTGACACAGGGATTTTCAGTCCCTTGCTCTACCAA
>CAZPKK010000029.1:0-18072 GCA_964587175.1 uncultured Clostridium sp. | reverse complement strand
AGCTATCTTCAGGCTCACATACAACTATCATTTCTTGTTTTTCAAATTGATGTATTCGATAAATTCCACGTTCTTCTATTCCATGAGCACCTTTTTCTTTTCTAAAACATGGAGAATAAGATGTCATAGTGTATGGCATATCATCTTTCTTTAGAATTTGTCCTTTGAATTTTCCTATCATAGAATGCTCACTAGTCCCTATTAAATATAAATCTTCGCCTTCTATTTTGTACATCATTGCATCCATTTCTTCAAAACTCATAACACCAGTAACAACATCACTACGAATCATAAAAGGTGGAATACAATAAGTAAACCCTTTATTAATCATAAAATCTCTTGCATATGAAAGAATAGCAGAATGAAGTCTTGCGATATCTCCTATTAAATAGTAAAAACCATTACCAGAAACTCTACGTGCAGAATCTAAATCTAAACCATTAAAACTCTCCATAATATCTGCATGATATGGAATTTCATAATCTGGAACTATTGGTTCTCCAAATTTTTTTATTTCAACATTTTTGCTGTCATCTTCTCCAATAGGAACAGACTCATGAATTATATTTGGGATTTTCATCATTCTTTCTGTAATTGCTTCAGAATATTCTGCTTCTAGTTTTTCGTTTTCCTCAAGCATTTGATTAATTTTTTGTACTTCAGTTTTTATTTTTTCAGCCTCTTCTTTTTTACCATTTTTCATAAGGTTTCCTATTTCAGAACTTAAAGAATTTCTTTTACTACGTAAATCATCTCCATTTAATTTTGCATCTCTGTTTTTCTTATCAAGTTCTAAAATCTCATCTATCAAAACCAATTTATGATTTTGAAATTTTTTCTTAATGTTCTCCTTAACCACATCAGGGTTTTCTCTTAAAAATTTAATGTCTATCATAAAAATACCTCCTTTGGAACAAGGGGACGGTTCCATCGTTCCAGAAATGGAACAAAGGGGACAGTTCTGCAATGTCTCCTAAATTTTTCTGCGATGAAAAAGAACCCTCTTGTAAAAATTTTAAGATGGAAAATGAAAAATACCCATATGCATAAAGCATAAGGGCGAAATCTATTCTCACGCGGTACCACCTTAATTATTCAAAATTAATTGACATCTCTAAATACCTATAACCTGGTATCACTCGGTTTTATTTTCATAAAAAGCTTTAAAAGTAGATTCACAAAATATTCTAAACTATTTCCACCAACCATAGTCTCTCTATATAAAATTGATTCTGCTACTAATCTTTTATCAGACGCTTTTACTATAATGCTAATATTTTATCACTAATTCGAAAAAATATCAAGAAAAAGATGGAAAATCATACAAAAAAGTGGTATAATCTTAGGCATTAGAAAGGAGAAAGTAGAAATGCATATAAGTGTTAGAGGATTTATAAAATATAATAATGGATATATATTAATTCATAGGAAAAAGCCAAGAGAAGATCGGAAGTATTAGAGATTACTATATTGTACCTGGAGGAAAGATGAAAGAAAATGAAACTAAAGAAGAGACTGTAGTAAGAGAAGTCTATGAAGAAATTGGCATTAAGGCAAAACCCATGAAAACTTTATTAGAATATAATTCTGATTATGACAACAGCATTCAAATATTTATGGAATGTGAATATGTATCTGGAGTTATTGGTACAGGAAATGGTCCGGAATTTAATTCACCAGAATATAAAGGCGAATACATAATAGAAATATTAAATAAAGAGCAAATAAAAGAAATAAATCTTGTACCAGAAGAAATAAAAAATGTATTAGAGGAGTTATAGTAATGAAACATTATAGTTATTTTCTTGTAAAACCTGATGGAATAAGACATATGGACAGTATAATGAAAGAGATAGAAAAGGGAGGCTTTAACTCTATATATCCATTTGCTATTCATGATTTTCAAGATATAATAAGAAAATTATATTATAAACATTATGAAAAAAAAGGAGATAATTTTAAAAGAGAATTTGGCTCATATCTATATGGTGTCAGTCAAATTTATAATAATTATGGGATTTTATTAGTAGTTGGAAATAACGGTGAAAGTTATGAAGATTTAGTGAAAAGAGTTTATGAGATAAAAATGAAAATAAGAGAAGAAAATACAGATGACAATGTGGGAATAGCAACTAATATTCCTAGTAGAGATGAAAATGATATTAGGATTATATCTAGTGATGGTGAGGTTAAAAAGATAAGATGTTTAAAAAGACCTGGATTTCATAGAATAAACGATTTGAATTTTATTCATTGTCCAGATCCAAAAGTTGATGTTACTTTAGAAGAATTAGATATTTTGTATAATAATGGGATTCTATCAGATAGAAATTTGATAGGAGAAGAAATGATGAGTGCTATAGTAAAATATAGATGTAATAATTTTATTGAAGATATGAGAAAAGAAAAGTATAAAGGATTAATAGGACCAAATCTATCTGGATTTATTAGGGCTAATGTGGAACATGATAAAAAAGGAACTGGAGGAAAACCATTTCAAGAAGATAGTGATAAAGAATTAAGATAATATGCATAATTTTCATTTTTTTGAATATAATTCTAATATTATGAATTTATTTTAGAATGGAGATAATTATGATATATGAAGATTATGTAAAAGAAGAGAAGATAAAGGACAAATCTGAAGATGAAAAGAACTTAGAGCTGATAGTAAGTATTATAAAAACAAAAAATGAATTATCTGCATCCACAAAAAATTTTGAATATGCAGAAGAAGGATTAATAGATTATTATGCATATCAAATAAAGGCAAATCAGACTAAACTTGATTATCTAATTAAAAAAGCGCAAAAAAAAGGAATATTATTAGATATGATAAATGAAATTTATATTAGGAAGAACAAAGCTTAAAGTAGTGAATATAAAATGTTAGAGACAATAGTTTTTAATCTTAAATTTAAACATTAAGAATATTTGTCCAAAATAATTCATATTTATTATTAATAAAGTTTATATAGAGGGGAATTGATAATAAATATGGATAATGGTGCAATAATTACTTTTTTAGCATGTATTATTTTTTTATTTATATTTGGAAAAATATTTATATGGCCAATAAAAAGTGTTTTGAAATTGGTGTTTAATTCTATTTTGGGTGGAATATTAATATATGTTATAAATCTAATTGGAATGAATTTTGGTTTCCATATAGGCTTAAATCTTATAACTGCAATTATAGTTGGAATACTGGGAGTACCAGGTGCAGCATTACTAGTAATATTAAAAATAATTTTGCGGTTAAAAGGTTGACTTGCCATTTACTCACATACAAAATGAACTAGTCTCATAGTTTAAAATTATATATTTTTTATTCTGGGTCTTCGGCCCCCCAGCTACATAACAGGCTGTAGAAAAAAATACAATGGTTTTAACCCTTAATCTACCCTAACGAAAAAACAAGTTTTTTCGTTAGGAGTATTTTTTTACAGCCTGTAACTTGCTGATCCCCACCTTAAGCACTCCGACCCAGAATAAAAATATATAATTTTAATAAAACGATTTAGCAAAACATATGTGAATAAAGAGCAATTTTACTACTCAACAGTTACTGATTTAGCAAGATTTCTTGGTTTATCTACATCTAGACCTTTATACTTAGAAATGTAATAAGCAAAAAGTTGCATTGGTATTACAGATAATATAGGTGAAATTAGTGGATTGGTTTTAGGTATATTTATTACACAATCAAAATGGCTGTTAGGTAATATTTGATTTGTAATTATCATTGTTTTAGCACCTCTTGTAATCACCTCTTGTATGTTACTAACTGTTTTTTCTACTAAATTTGGATTAGTAATGATTCCAATTACGGTAACCCCATTTTCTATTAAAGCAATAGGCCCATGTTTTAATTCGCCAGCAGCATAAGCTTCTGAATGAATATATGAGATTTCTTTTAATTTCAAAGAACCTTCTAAAGAAACATTGTAATCTGTACCTCTTCCTAAGAAGAATATATCTTTTTCAGTATATACCTTTTTTGCAAACTCTTTAATAGGTTCTGTATTATCTAATACTTGTTCTATTTTTGTAGGTAAATCTATAAGATCTGATTTTAAATTTTCTATATCTTCTTTATCATACGAATCTAAAATTTCTGCAAAATACATTGCTAAAATAGAAATTAGAACTATTTGTGATGTATAAGCTTTTGTGGAAGCTACGGCTATTTCTGGCCCTGCATGGGTATAAATAGTATAATCTGCCTCTCTTGTAATAGAGCTTCCAATTACATTGGATATAGCCAGGGTTTTTGCTCCTTTTGATTTAGCAAGTTTTAATGCTGCTATTGTATCTGCGGTTTCACCAGACTGACTAATATAGATGCATAAAGTATGTTTATCAATAATAGGGTCTCTGTATCTAAATTCAGAAGCAATATCTACTTCTGTAGGTATTTTACATAAACTTTCGATGATGGTTTTTCCAGAAAGTCCAGCATGCATTGCAGTACCACAAGCAACAATAAATATTTTATTTACACTACTTAAATATTCACGAGATATATCTATATCGCTAAAAGAGCATTTTTCACCTAGACGGAATCGTGAACCAATTGTTTCTCTAATAGCAGTTGGTTGCTCATATATTTCTTTAAGCATATAATCTTCAAATCCATCTTTTCCAGCAGCATTAGCGTCCCATTCTATGTTTTTAATAGTTTTATTATGTTCGACTAAAGTACTACCAAAAAATTTAACATTATCTTTACTAATAACAGCAAATTCGTTGTCGTCTAATAAATAAAAATCTTTTGTATATTTTAAAATCGCCGGAATATCTGATGCAATATAATTTTCTCCATTTCCTTTTCCGATAACAAGAGGGCTGTCTTTCCTAACTACAACCATTTTTTCTGGTAAAATGGTTGATATAACTTCTATGGCATAACTTCCTTTTAAGTCATAGGTAGCAGATTTTACAGCACCTAAAAATTTTTGCTCAGGACTGTTTAATACAGAAATAGGCCCATTAGTGTAATAATAATGAATTAAATTAGGAATTACTTCTGTATCTGTTTGAGATATAAAATGATATCCTTTTGAAAGTAAGAATTCCTTTAAATCTGAATAATTTTCAATAATTCCATTATGAACAACCGAAAAAGTGTCACTATTATCTGAATGAGGATGTGCATTTTCTGCTGAAGGTTTACCATGTGTTGCCCATCTAGTATGAGCAATACCTATTGTACCATTTAAATCATTAATGCCATCTAACTCATATAAATTCTTAACTCTCCCTTTTGTTTTCATTAACTTTATGAAATCTTTTTCAATAGTTGCAATTCCAGCTGAATCGTATCCTCTATATTCCAAACTTAAAAGCCCATCAATCAATATTGGAGTAGCTTTTTTATCACCAACATATCCTACAATACCACACATAAAAATACCTCCTTTATGGTTTGTCTGCAAATTTATATTAAGCTATGATAGCATATTACTATAATTTGGAAAATGTGTCAAATTTTATAAAAAAAAGCGCTTGAGAACACTAATTCATTATGCTAGAATAAACGTGAAAAATCCAACAAAAGAAGTGAAGCTAGTTAGGAGAAAAAATGGAAAATTTATTTGGTATAGATAAATTTAATATAATAGAAGATGATGAAAATTATTACTTTTTTAGAGCTTTAAATATGGCAGATAATAATGATATAGAAGAAGGAATAACTGTATCTAAAGATGGCTCAATTGAAAGAGTAAGAACAGATAGAGAAAGATATGAACAAAATCCATATAATGGAAAATCAAAGTATACTAGCAATTCTGAATTAAGTTTAGAGCAAGTATTTGATCATATAAAAATGCATTACAGAAAAGATACAAATTGCATATCTTTATCAAGTAATGCAAATGTTGCCATATTATATGGAAGAGGTTCATACAAAGATAAATATATATTAGTAGAAGTGCCTAAAAAGGAATTAGGAGAAAACCGAAATGTAAAAAAATCAAAAAATCCTTGCAATGACCAAAGAAATATGCTAAAATAGTAATGCTTAAAAAATAGCATTGCTATTTTTTTCCTTACTTATGACATGAAGTTCATAGGTTATAAATCCAAGAGGAGGTGAACAGTAATGAATAAATACGAAAGTGTTGTCATTATTAATCCTAATGTTGAAGAAAGTGCATTAAAAGAATTAATTGAAAGATTTCAAACATTGATTAATACTGACGGTAAAGTAGAACAAGTTAATGAATTAGGCAAAAAGAAATTAGCTTATGAAGTTAAGAAAAACAAAGAAGGATTCTATGTAGTATACGATTTCGAGGCTAATCCAAGCTTGATTGCTGAACTTGAAAGAAACTACAGAATTACTGATGAAGTAATAAAATTTATAGTAATTAAAAAATAGTAATAATTGCTGTACCCATTAGGGGGCCTTTAATATAGAAAGGTAAAAGGTGAAAAATATGAATAAAGTAATTTTAATGGGAAGATTAACAAGAGATCCAGAAGTTAGATATACTCAAACAAATAATACATTAGTTGCAACATTTAGTTTAGCAGTTAATAGAAGATTTGTAAGACAAGGAGAAGAAAGACAAGCAGACTTTATAAACATAGTTGCTTGGAGTAAATTAGGAGAATTTTGTAGTAAGTATTTTAAAAAAGGTCAACAAGTAGGAATAATAGGAAGAATTCAAACAAGAACATGGGATGACGAACAAGGTCAAAAACATTATGTTACAGAAGTCGTTGCAGAGGAAGCATATTTTGCAGATAGTAAAAGAGATAGTGCAGATGCTTCAGCAACTTTTGATGCAACATTTGGAACAATGCCTAGTAGCGGAACAGGTTCTGACTTCGAAATATCTTCAGGTGATGATTTACCATTCTAAAAAATAAATGTAAATATACATCTTGAGAAAACTACTTAAACCTTATATTTAATAAGAATAGGGGGAAAAGAATAATGGCTGACAATAAAAAGAATAAAAGAAATAATAGAAACAACAATGATAATGATTATAATCCAAAATTTAGAAAAATGAGGAAAAAAGTTTGTCCTTTATGTGCAGACAAAAACTTAGTATTAGATTATAAAAATGCAGAACAAATAAAAAGATTTGTTAATGATAAAGGAAAAATACTTCCAAGAAGAGCAACAGGAGCTTGTGCAAAACATCAAAGAGATATAACATTAACAGTAAAAAGAGCAAGACAAATAGCAGTATTACCATATACAGCTGAATAATATTATTTTTTAAAATGATACAAAAACAACTTTTCTTAAATTTATAGAAAAGTTGTTTTTTTGTTTTGTCAAAGGATAGCTCATATGTTAAAAGAAAAAAGTTTTCTTATATTGAAAATTTATCTTAAAGATGTTATTATTATAAAGAATGAAAAGAGCTTGAAAATAATTACAATAGAGGAGAATGTGATTAACAATGAAAAAAAGTGTCAAGTTTATAATAATTGCCTTTGTGGTGATTGTAATAGTACTATTACTTGCAATATTAAATATAAATAAAAATAATAGGGAGAATATAGATGATGGGAAAATTAAAATTGTAACATCATTCTATCCAATGTATATAATAGCTGAAAATATAACTGATGGGGCAGAAAATATAGAACTTGTAAATATGACAGATGTAAATGTTGGTTGTTTACATGATTATACTTTAACTACAGAAGATATGAAAAATGTAGAAAATGCAGATATATTTATTGCAAATGGACTAGGAATGGAAAGTTTTATAGATAAGATATTAGAATCTAATGAAAACATGTATGTAATAGACTCTAGTACAAATATTGAAAATCTTATTTCGGATGAAACTGAAACAAATGCACATATTTGGACAAATATAGATAATTATATTTTACAAGTCAAAAATATATCTCAAGGGCTTATAGCACAAGATGAAAAAAATGCAACAATATATGAGGAAAATACCAATATATATGTAGAAAAATTAGAAGCATTAAGGGCCACTTTTTTGAATGAATTAGAAGCATTAAATGGAAAAAAAGCAATATGTTTAAATGAGGCTTTTGAATATATGGGACAAGAGTTAGGATTGGACATGACAACACTTGAAACAAATCATGAAGAAAGCACAATGTCTGCAGAAATGCTAAGTAGTATTATAGATAAAGCAAAAGAGGAAAATATTCAAATAATAATCATAGATGAAAATGATAATAGAGCAAATGCTGAGACAATTGCAAATGAAACAGGAGCAACTATATATGTGCTTGATTCTGCATTAACAGGAATATTAGATAAGGATGCATATATTAATGCAATGCAGAAAAATATGGATCTACTTAGTTTGGCTCTGTAGTGCGAAAGGAATGATATGAAAAATGGATAAGGCATGTGGCTTACATTGTACTAAAATAAATAATATTAGTGTAAAAATTGGAAATGAAGTAATATTAAAAAATGTTAATATACATATTCACTGTGGAGAGTTAACTGTTATTATCGGACGTAATGGAGCTGGAAAAACCACATTATTAAAAGCAATACTTGGAGAAATTGAACATACAGGAAGTATTACATTTGTAGATAAAAAGGATAATATTACCAAAAAGATAAAAATAGGATATGTACCACAAAGCATAAATGTAGAAAAGCATATGCCAACAACAGTATATGATTTGTTTGCCTCAGCTATTACACATATTCCAGTATTCTTAAGGAAAGACAAAAAGATATATAATGAAATAAAAGCACACTTAAAAATATTTGGAGCAGATAATTTGATAGACAAAAGTATAGGCGATTTATCAGGAGGAGAATTGCAACGTGTACTAATAGCAGTGGCTACAAAGCCAACTCCAAATTTACTTGTATTAGATGAGCCAATTTCTGGAATTGATAGAAATGGAACAAAAGAATTCTACAAAATAATAAATAAATTAAAAACAGAGTATGATATGTCAATAATCTTGGTATCACATGACCTTGATTTGGCGAAAAAATATGCAGATAAAGTAATTTTATTAGACAAAGAAGTTATAAAAGAGGGAAATCCGGATGAGGTGTTTAAGAGTCTTGAGTTTAAAAAACGCTTTGGCGAACTCAATTAGTTGAAAAATAATTACAATTTTAACTGTGTCAAATTTAATTTAAAACGCGGTTACATACACAAAGTATGCGCCCTTGCCTTTTAAATTAAATTTTCCTTGTTAAAATTTAATTCTTTTTCAACATATACTAGGAGAAGTAAATACATGCCTAGCCAAAACGATAATTCTTTCTAGTTGAAATGAATATAAGGTAATTAATAGAAGGGATAAATGTAAAAATGGAAGCAATAAATAGTATATTAGAAGTAATATTACCATTTAATTTTATAAATTATCAATTTATGAAAAATGCTTTGGTTGCTATTATTTTAATATCACCAATATTTGCAATATTGGGTACAATGATAGTAAATAATAAGATGGCGTTTTTTTCAGATGCACTTGGTCACTCAGCACTAACTGGTATAGCACTTCGGAAGCTTAATAGGAATAAGCAATTTAAACATAGGTATGATAATATTTGCAATAGGTTTTGCAATTCTTCTAAACTATGTGAAAAATAAAACTACTTATGGTGCAGATACAATAATAAGTGTATTTTCTTCAATTGCAATAGCATTAGGCTTAGCAATACTAGCAAATACAGGAAGTTTTAACCAATACTCGAACTATCTAGTAGGAGATATTTTAAGTATAACTACTTCAGAAATACTATATGTATTTTTAATAGCAATAGTGGTATTGATATTCTGGTATTTTACCTTTAATAAATTGCATTTAATAAGTATTAATACCACCTTAGCAAAAAGCAAAGGAATAAAAACTAAAAAAATAGATAACATTTTTGCAGTGTTAATAGCAATTGTAGTAATGATTTCTATTAGATGGATTGGTATTTTATTAATAAACTCACTACTAATATTGCCAGCAGCATCAAGTAGGAATATTGCAAAAAATATGAGATGGTATCATTTATATGCAGTGCTATTTTCATTGTTTTCAGGAATAGCAGGACTAATTGCATCATATTACTTTAATATACCAACAGGACCAATGATAGTAATAATTTCAGGAGCAATTTATTTTATAACATTAGCAATAAAAGGAAAGTTGTCATTTAAAGGACAGGCTTAAAATGTCAAAAGGGGAGGAAGATTATGGAAAAGAAAAGAATTTTAACAGGAGATAGACCAACAGGAAGATTACACATAGGGCATTATTTTGGCTCACTTAAAACAAGAGTTGAGATGCAAAACTCTGGCAAATATGACCCATATATACTAATAGCAGATGTGCAAGCATTAACAGACAATTTTAACAACCCAGAAAAAGTTAGAAAAAATGTTAGAGAGGTAATGCTAGATTATCTTTCTATTGGAATAGATCCAGAAAAAAGTACTATATATATTCAGTCAATGATACCAGAAGTAGCCGAGCTTACAGTATTTTATTCTAATTTGGTTACTATTGCTAGGCTTGAAAGGAACCCTACTGTAAAAACAGAAATAGCACAGAAAAAAGAACTATTTGGCGAAAGTGTTACATATGGCTTTTTGGGGTATCCAGTAAGTCAAGCAGCTGATATTACAGCATTTGAAGGAGAATTTGTGCCAGTTGGAGAAGACCAACTTCCTTTAATAGAACAATGTAGGGAAATTGTTAGAAAATTTAACAGCATATATGGTGAAGTTTTAAAAGAGCCAGAAGCGGTATTGTCGAGTGGAAAAAGAATAAAAGGACTAGATGGAAATGAAAAAATGGGAAAATCTTTAGGAAATGCAATCTATCTTTCAGATAGTCCAGAAGAAATAAGCAAAAAGGTAATGGGAGCTGTTACAGACCCAAACAGAATTAGAAAAGATGACAGAGGAAATCCAGATGTATGTATGGTTTACTATTATCATAATTTATTTACAGACAAAGAAGAATGCAAAAATGTCTGTGAAGAATGTAAAGCAGGAAAAAGAGGCTGTGTAGCATGTAAAAAAGAACTTGCTAAAAATATAACGGATTTTCTAGAACCAATAAGAGAAAAAAGAAAATATTATGAAGAAAGACCAGAGCTTGTAGATGAATTGTTGATAAAGGGAACTAAAAAAGCAAGAGAAACTGCAAAAGAAACAATGAAAAAAGTTAAAAAAGCAATGAGATTGGACTATTTTGAAAACATGTAAAAAGAAAAAAAATTACAAAACTTCATTAAAAATAGAAAGGAAAAAATAATGTTTACAGATTACGTGAAAATAATTGCAAAAGCAGGAAATGGTGGAAATGGAGCCATTTCTTTTAGAAGAGAAAAATATGTTGCTGCAGGTGGTCCAGATGGTGGCGATGGTGGAAAAGGAGGAGACATCTATTTTGAGGTTGACCCTGATTCAAATACTTTAATAGATTTTAGATATAACAAAAAATTTAAAGCCGAAAATGGAAAAAACGGAGAAGGTTCTCATAGATATGGAAAAAGTGGAGAGGACCTAATTATTAAAGTGCCAATAGGAACAATTATACGAGATGCAAAAACAAATAAAGTGATTGCTGATCTTTCAAATAAAGGACAAAAAGAATTAGTTTTAGCAGGAGGGAGAGGGGGCAAAGGAAATGCACATTTTGCGACCTCAACAAGACAAGCTCCTAGATTTGCACAAGATGGAGAAAATGGAGAAGAAAAAGAGTTAATATTGGAGCTAAAGCTTTTAGCAGATGTAGGACTAATAGGTTTTCCAAATGTAGGCAAGTCTACATTCTTATCTATGACAACATCAGCAACTCCAAAAATTGCAGATTATCATTTTACAACATTAGAGCCTAATTTGGGAGTGGTAAAAACAGACTATGGAGATAGCTTTGTAATAGCAGATATTCCAGGAATAATAGAAGGAGCAAGCAAAGGAACTGGACTAGGACTTCAGTTTTTACGCCATATTGAAAGAACAAGATTATTACTTCATGTAATAGATGTATCTGGCTCAGAAGGCAGAAACCCTGTGCAAGACTTTTACACAATTAATGCAGAGCTTAAAAATTATAGTGAAAAACTAAGTAAAAGAAAGCAAATAATAGTTGCAAATAAAATTGATATAATTCAAGATGAGACTTTATATACTGAACTTGAAAAAATTGCAAAAGAAAATGAAATGGAGATATTTAAAATATCAGCTGCAACAGGAGAAGGCATATCAGAGCTAATAAAACATGTATCAGAAATATTAAAAACATTACCAAAAGAAGAATTAATAAATGATATTGATAATGTAGATAGAAAAGTATATACACTAGAGGATGAAGATGAATATACAATTACAAAAGAAGATGGCATGTTTGTAATTAAAGGAGAAGCAGTAGAAAGAATAATGCGAAAAGTCAATATTGGAGACAATGAATCTTTATACTTCTTTCAAAAAAGTTTAGATAACTTAGGTGTAAATCAAAAATTAAAAGAAATGGGAATAAAAGAAGGAGATATAGTTAAAATTAATGATTATGAATTAGAGTGGGAAGATTAAAATCTTAAATTGGGGATAGGTGTTATTTTGGAAAAAAGTAGAGAAATACGCCTGTCCTTGATTTGAAATTTAAGAAAAATCAAAAATTTGTTTGACATTTTTTTGCTTGTATGATATTATACTGTAAAATTGGAATTGAAGGAGGAGAAGAGTTGGTTAAGGTAGAAAAGGGCAGAAAAAAACAAGAATTAACACCAAGACAGAAGCAAATACTTAGATATATTACAAAGCAGATTGAAAAAAATGGTTATGCTCCATCTGTAAGAGAAATAGGAAAGGCTGTTGGTTTGAGCTCAACTGCAACAGTTCACACTTATTTGAAACAATTGGAGGAATTGAAGTATATTAAAAAGGAAAATCAAAAGGGAAGAACTTTAAGAGTACTAAGGTCTGAAGATAATTTATATAGACCTAGAGGACCAATAAAAGGAGGAAAAGCATTTTATAACAAAAAAGAAATGACAGATGTTCCTATAATAGGTAGAATTACAGCAGGCGCTCCAATATTAGCTGTCGAGAATGTAACAGATACATACCCAATTCCACTAGATTTTGTTGGAAATAGTAAATGTTTTATGCTTGTGGTTACTGGTGAGAGTATGATAGAAGCCGGAATTTTAGACGGTGATTATATACTAGTAAGAATACAAAATGTAGCAGAAAATGGAGAGATAGTTGTTGCTTTAATTGATGATGAAGCTACTGTAAAAACATTTTATAAAGAAAAGGATCACATAAGATTACAACCAGAAAATAGTACAATGGATCCTATTATAGTTCCAGATTGTAAGATTCTAGGAAAAGTAATAGGCGTGTTTAGAAAAATGTAATAATATATGAGAGGAATGAAATAGCATGGGTAGTGATTATAATGACTTTTGGTTTTATGAGACTAGAGACAAACCTAGAAACCTAAGAAGATATATCATCTGGTTTGTATTATTATTTGCATTTGTAACAATAGGGAGCATTTTAGCTATAAAAACTATGTATAGTGATATAAATATAATTGCAATTGAGAGTGCAGAATTAAATGTTTCTGTACAAGAAGCAAAGGCAACAAATGTGAATGGATATATAAATGGAGAAGTAGCAAATGAAAGTGAAGAAGATATAAATAATAAGTATTTAATCTTTGTATTGTTTGATGATGATATGGAAATTGTATCCACTGATTCTATAGAAATAGGCTTCATTGCTTCTGGAGAAACAAAATCATATGAGTTGAATTTTAAAAAAGATAATATCAGTAGTTGTTATATTACTGTTTCAGATATTGATATAAAATAATTAATAAGCCTTTGTACTAAGAAAGGGTAAAATTTTCTTTTAATGTATAAATAAAAAAAACTTTTAATATAATAGTAATATATTAAAGGTTTTTTTTGTTAAGTGAAGATGTTACAAAACAAATTATTTTATATAATTAAATTTAGTTTTAAAACAATTTTGGTTAAATATATATTTAAATACAGCAAATTTTGTGTAAATTTTGAAAAAGTATTTGCTATTTTATAATAAATGTAATATAATTGTAACAAATTTGTAATAAAAATGAAATAAAAATTGAGTATTAGTATTTTAAATTAACGATATAATTTGGAAGGGTTGTGAATGTAATGTTTAAATGGGGACAAGATATAGGGATAGACTTGGGAACTGCAACAGTTATAGCTTATGTAAAAGGAAAAGGAATAGTTTTAAGGGAGCCATCAGTTGTAGCTGTTGATAACAATACAGGCGAAGTATTAGCAGTGGGCAAAGAAGCAAGAAGAATGTTAGGAAGGACACCTGGTAATATAGTCGCAACAAGACCTTTACGTGAAGGCGTAATTTCAAATTATACAGTTACTGAGAAAATGTTAAAATATTTTATTAATAAAATATGTGGTAAATTTGTTTTTTCTCCACGAATTATGATATGTATCCCATCACAAGTTACAGAGGTTGAAAAAAAAGCAGTTATTGATGCAGCTTCACAAGCTGGAGCAAGAAAAGTGTTTTTGATTGAGGAACCAATTGCAGCAGCAATAGGTGCTGGAATAGATATATCTAAACCATGTGGAAATATGGTAGTAGATATTGGAGGGGGAACAACCGATATTGCTGTGATTTCATTGGGAGGATCTGTAGTAAGTGAGTCACTAAAAGTTGCTGGAGACAAATTTGATGAAGCAATTGTAAAATACATTAAAAGAAAGCATAATATAATGATTGGGGAAAGAACTGCTGAAGATTTAAAAATAAATGTGGGATGTGTGTACCCAAAAATTCAAGATACAGAAATGGAAATAAGGGGAAGGGATCTAATTACAGGACTTCCAAAAAATGTAACAATTCATTCTAGTGAGATGTTAGAAGCTTTAATTGAACCAGCAATGATGATTGTAGATGGTGTTCATTCTGTACTTGAAAAAACACCTCCGGAGTTAGCTGCTGATATAAGCGATAGAGGGATATATATGACAGGTGGAGGATGTTTAATAGATGGACTAGATAAACTATTACAATCTAAAACTGGTATAAATGTAATGATTGCTCAAGAACCTGTATCATGTGTGGCACTAGGAACTGGCAAAGCATTAGATAATTTAGATAGCTTAGACATGAAAAAGTAAAAGGTGGAAAATTACTCCATCTTTTTTGTAAGATCAAGTAGTCTAATCAGTCAATGGTACTTGCATATTTTGCAAATAAATTATATAATAAGTATAGTTTTTTATTAGCAATAATTATAAAAGGGGAGTAGCCTAAAAAAGAACTAGTTTGATGAGTTTAAGGGTGAATTAGATGAATAAAACGAAGAGAAAAATATTTGAAACCTCAATGAAACTTTTTGCAGATAAAGGCTATGATGCAACTAGTATAGAAGAGATAACTGCAACAGTTGGAGTCGCAAAAGGGACTTTGTATTATCATTTTTCTAGTAAAGAAGAAATTTTTAATTTTTTAGTGGATGAAGGGGTAAAGCTTTTAAAGAATAGTATAAGTATAAAAACAGAAAAGTTAGAGAATTCTTTAGATAAGATTAGAGCTATAGTATTAATACAAATAAAAATATTATTTAAATATGAAAACTTTATGACTATCATACTTAGTCAAATTTGGGGAAATGATGAAAGAAATAAATTATGCAAAAAATATGTATTTGAATATATACAAATGATAGAAGAAATAGTAAAAGAAGGAATAAAGAAAAAGGAAATAGTAGATAAAGATGCTGATGTAATAGCTTCTGGTATATTTGGATTTACATGCTCAAGTTTTATATACAAAATGAGACATAAAGAAGTTGATGTTCAAGAGTTATTTAAAGAAATTGATAATTTATTTTTAAAAAAATTGAAACCATAAAATAAAAGGGAGAATGAGATTTATGAGAATATTAAAAGATTTTAAAATACCAGACTTTAAATTTCCAAAGTTCAATATGAAGGGAATAGATGAAATTGATGAAGTTAAAGTAGATTATGACAAACTAAAAAAAGCAGGAGAAAACCATAATAAGAAAGATAAGAAAAATTATGAAGGAACAAATTTTTCTACAGTAAAAGAGATTTTTATAAATTCATCTAAAAAATATGCAGATAGAACATTTTTAGTAGAGAAGTTTAATCCTAAAGAAGAATGGACAGAGATTACATATAATCAATTTAAAAATGAAGTAGTTGGACTCGGAACAGCTTTAACAAGAAAATTAAATTTAAAAGATACAAGAATAATCATAATAGGAGAAAATACCCACCATTGGTACGTTTCATATATGACTATGCTTTGTGGTGCTGCAATTGCTGTCCCAGTTGACAAAGAGCTTCCTGAAAACGAAATAGAAAATGTTATAAAAAGAGCAAAAGCATCAGCAGTAATATTTTCTACAAAAAAAGCAGATGTAATAAAGAAAATATCTGAAAATTTACCAGATGTAAAATATTTTATTCAAATGAATTCAAATGAAGAATTAAAAGGAAGATTTGTGGGCATTGATTATTTAATAGAAGAAGGCAAGGCTATTTACAATGGTGGAGATAATAGCTTTATGGGAATTGAAGTAGATCCAGATACATTTCGTGTTTTAATATTTACTTCTGGTACTACATCTAAGGCAAAAGGAGTAATGCTGAGCTATAGAAATTTAGCAGAAAACGTAAATGCAGCAACAACATATGTAAAGCTTACTGAAGAAGATAGATTAATGTCTATTCTTCCATTACATCATACATATGAATCTTCTATCGGATTTTTATTGCCTTTTGGAGTAGGTGCATCAATAAGTGTTTGCCAAGGTCTAAAACATATTGTTTCTGATTTACAAGAGACTAAGCCAACAGCAATGCTTACAGTACCTTTATTAGTTGAAAGTTTATATAGAAAAATTAATGCTAATATTAAGAAAAGTAAAAAAGATGGATTAGTAAATTCAATGATACATGTTACAAATGCACTAAAATCTGTAGGAATAGATATAAAACGAAAAGTATTTAATGAAATATATGAAAATCTAGGTGGAAGAATAAGAATTATAGTTTCTGCAGCCGCTCCTATAGATGCAAAAATAGGAAAATGGGTTGAAGACATAGGAATATTATTTCTTCAAGGGTATGGACTTACAGAAACTGCTCCTATTGCAGCTTTAACACCAGATTTTGACACAAGAGTTGGTTCTGCAGGAAAGGCAGTAGTAGGGGCTGAGCTTAGAATAGATAACCCAAATGAAAATGGAGAGGGAGAAGTTTTAATTAGTAGTAAAACATTAATGATTGGATATTACGAAGATGAAGAAGCTACAAAAGAAGCAATATTTGAAGAAGACGGAAAAAGATGGTTCCATTCTGGAGATATTGGATATATGGATAAAGACGGATTTTTATATATTACAGGTAGAAGTAAAAATGTTATTGTAACACAAAATGGAAAAAATATTTATCCAGAGGAGATAGAACTATTACTTTCTAAGCATACTGAAATAAAAGAATGTATGGTCTATGGAAAAGAAGTAGAAGGTGAAAAAGAGCTTATCATTACTGCTAGAGTAATACCTAATTATGAAGAAATAGAAGAAAAATATGGAAAAGATTTAAGTGAAGATGAAATATATAAAATAATTTGGAACAAAATAAAAGAAGTAAATAAACAACTAACATCATATAAAGCAATTAAAAAGCTAGAGATAAAACATGATGAATTTGTAAAAACAACAACAATGAAAATAAAAAGATTTGAAGAAATAAAAAAATAGTAAAAATATGTTTGATTAATAGGTGGTGGATTTAAATCTGTCACCTATTTTTAGGTATGGCATTAAATTTATATATGATATAAATTTTAGTTTGCAATTTCAATTTCATCGGAAGGTAAATTTCCGTAAGAAAAAAAGACAAATAATTACAAAAAACTCTTGACTTAATTAAAAAGTTGTAATAGAATTATAATGAAATTTCAAGAAAATCCTATAAAGTTTTGAAAGACTTACGGAAATAAGCATTACATAGGACAAAGGAGGGAAGGTGGACAATATCTAAATCTGCCATAGTAAACGTGAAAATGGTAATCA
>CAZPKK010000028.1:0-18641 GCA_964587175.1 uncultured Clostridium sp. | reverse complement strand
CATATACTGAAAAAGATTTAGATTTAATTTCATGGGACAGAATAGATAATTTTATTAATAAAATTTATAAAGAGGTAAACAATTATTTAATTAAAACTAATCTTAAAATAAAATATATTGTTCCAATCATGCGCGGGGGGGGGATTCCAGCAATAATATTTTCACATTTATTTAATATTATTGATATGTTACCTATTCAATTAAAATATAATTATGAAACACATAATATAGATAATAAAATAGGATTAGATTATGTTAAAAATACAAATATAGATAGTAATGAGTGTATATTACTTGTTGAAGGTAATCATGTTACAGGAAAAACAGCCAATATAGCTGTTGATATGATTAGAAAAAAATTTGGAGATAATGTAAAAATTATTTATGTATCTCTAACAAGAGACTATACATATAGAAATAGTGTTAATAATGTTTGTTTTACAACTTGGGCAATGACAACTAATGAAATGAAAGAATTATCAAGAGATGAATGTAGAAAATTGAATATTAATTATAATTTAGTTTCTGTTTATCCATGGGAAAATATTGAGGAAGAATTGAATGCTTTAAATTCTGACTAAGATTTTACGAAGAAGATATAAATGATTTTAGCATTAAAAAATATATTGAAAAATTAAAAACATATAATGTTTGATTAGTAGGAGAAAAATATGAAAGTTATATATATAAATGGAAGTAATAGAAAAGGAAATTGTTCTAAAATTCTAACTAACCTAAAAAACAAAGATGATAAGTTAATTGAATTATCAGATAAAAGTATAAATTACTGCTTAGGGTGTAATGCTTGTATGAATGAGTTAAAAGAATATTGTGTAATAGATGATGATATGCAAGAAATATATGAAGAAATTTTGAAAGCAGATAAAATAGTAATTGCCAGTCCTATTTATATGAATCATATAACAGGATTACTAAAAAATGTGATAGATAGATTTAATCCATTTTCTTGGCATGATGACTTATTAAAAGGAAAAACAATATGTTTAATAACCGTTGGACAAATGAATGAAGAAGAAAATAAGGATATTGCTAGAAATATAAAAGAATATTTTGAGAGTATTGGGGAGTTTATGGGCTTTAAAACTCTATTTTTAAAGAATTTTACTAGTGGAGATATAGAAACCATAGATGATGTAACTAAAATGTATGATGACTATGAGAAAATTATTGAAAAATTAAAAGAAAAAATAGAAGAAAATTAATTAAATCTGTGATATAAATATGGTGATATATGGAGGTAAGACAAAATGGGTAAAGTATTAAAAGTAAGAGAAGTAGGAGAAACTATCCTTGAAAAACAATGTGATGAAGTTAATATAAAAAATATTAATGAAGATATTATAGACATCATAGAAGATTTAAAATCAACATTAGAGTTTGGAACAGGGTTAGGAATTGCTGCACCTCAAATAGGGGTAGATAAAAGAATTATTGTAGTAGGAGCCAAAAAAGAAAATATAAAATATAATGATGCAGAAGAAATACCAATAATAGCAATGATTAATCCAACTTGGAAGAAGTTATCAGAAGATACAGATGTACAATATGAAGGTTGTATGAGTGTTCCTAGTATAAGAGGAAAAGTAGAAAGATATAAGAATATAGAATTGACTTATTATAATGAAAATGGAGAGAAAATAATAAAACAACTAAATGGATTTTTTGCAAGATTAGTGCAACATGAATGTGACCATTTAGATGGAATAGTATTTTTAGAAAAAGTAAAAGGACCTAATGGATTTGCAACTAAAGAAAATATTGAAAAATATAATTTAAGGGAAGTTAACTGAATATTGTAATTGATAATTTTAAAGAAGAAGAAAAAGGATCTTTTTTACCTTTTAAAAAAGATACATATTTAAGAATAGTTAATGACCTTATCAATGATGGTGAGATATATGGTGCTTTAGTATCTTGAAGAAAAAGCTAGAGAAAAAGGAATAAGTAATATTATTGCAGAAATTACATTTGGGAATGTTTATAGTTTAAGAAATTTAAAAGATTTAGGATATGAAGTGCAAACTTGTTATCAAAAAGATGAAAATATTAAAAGGTATATTTTGTTAAAGAAATTAGGAGAAGCGGAAAATGAGTAATAATATAAAACCAATAATATTTGATTTAAATGATGTAAGGAAAAAAGCTGAAAATGGTGATAAATTTGCTTGCTATATTTTAGGAAGAAGTTATGATAGTGAAGATATCTTGAAATTATTAAAAGAAAAAATAATATGAGAATAATATAAAGGAGGCAAGAACAAGATGATATATATAATTGGTGTATTAAATTAAATGAGGAATAAAAATGAATATCTTAAAGCATTAATATTGATGAATTGAACCCCAAATGTTAGACAAAAATCTAATGTTTGGGGTGTATTATTTGCCTGATTTGTTGAGAAAAGTGTAAATTTGTAATATAGTAACATTACAAATGGGAATGAAAAGTTTTTAAATTGGATAGAAGAAGAAACAAAATAAGAAAATAGGAAGGTAAAAACATTTGAATTAGGAGATGAACCTATGGAATATTGGGAAGTATTAGATGGAGAAGGAAAACCAACAGGAGAGATAATGGAAAAATATGATAAAAAAGTTTTTGAAAGAGGTTTTTATCATTTAGGTGCAGATGTATGGATAATAAATAGTGATAACAAGATACTGATTCAAAAAAGATCACCACTAAAAAGATTGGATCCTAATGTATGAGCTATGACAGGTGGCTCTGTTATATTAGGAGAAAATTCATTAGATACTATCGTTAGAGAAGCAAAAGAAGAGCTAAATATTGATATTTATAAAGCTGATTTAAAACTGATTACAAAGTTTAGAACAGGAAATGTATGGATTGATACATATATTTTAAAATGTGATTATGACATTTGAAAAGGAAAATAGGTGGTAAATATGCAAGATTCAAGAATAGAAAATATACTAAACAATAATAATTCTAGTCTAGCATTTTATTTCAATAATTTTGAAAGATAAATTTAACAAAAACTTAAAAACATTTGACATTTTTTACCAAATGTAATATAATTATAACTCTCTGCAAATTCACAGAGAAGGAAGAATAAGCGAAACTTTTTATGAACCTATAAAATATTCATAATATTGGTTAGTTATGAATAAGATATAAGAATATGAAAATCATAAAAAGTAATTATTATTTATTTACATTAAAAGAAAGAAGGAATAAACATGATAGATAGAATGAATCGTACGATGGTAGCAGAGACACCAGAAGAGAAAAAAATGGAAAATTTGCTTAATAGAGCTAAAAATAGCGAAATGTTAATCAATTATGCAGAAGAATTGGAAAAGAAGTTACAAAGATTTGATATATCCTTTTATTCATACCGTATAAAAAAAGTACATTCTGCAATACGTTCATTTCGCATTGCAAAATTTGAAAGAATGGAACAAATGCATGACCTTTTTGGTGTGTTAGTTGTAGTTAATGATGAAAGAGAAATAAAAAATGTAGTACAATTAATAAGAAACAAATTAAAAAATGAAGGAGAAGAATTTTCAGAATATAATTTACTTACAGAGAAGGATTGGACAGAACAAAGAAAAGAAGGAGATAGAGTTTATGCAAGGCAAAATCAAGAAGAAAATGCTATACTTGCAAATTTAAAGAAAATAATAGCAAATACAGAAAACCTAGAAAAAGTATTGCCTCCACTTTCATATATTATTACTAGCCATATACAAATAGAAAATGAAAAAATTCCAGTAGAATTTAGAATACAAACCAAAAACGGATTTCATGTCCTAGAGTCTTTTTACTTTGTTGTATATAAGAATGACACTCTAGACATAAATACAAAGGGATCTTTACTATTTTTGAATCAACAGATATTAAATCGTAAAGTAAAGCTAGATACTGATAAGTTTTTGACGGACAAAGAGAAAAGAGAGTTACTAAAGCAAATAGGCTATTTGTACCAGTATAATTTTAATTTACTTTGCCAAAATCGAGATATTCTAATAGAAGTATGGAGAGAATATGAAAAAATTGCTGTAAAATATAAAATGCAATTACCAGTATATGATTTTCACTTCTTTGGTGTGAATGAGAGAAGCAAAGAAGTAATTGATTTGGTAGATGAAGAATTAGATGAAATTTTTGAAAATTATAAAAGTTTTGACATAAGAGAAATATCTACAGAACAATTTATTAAAGAAGCAGAAAAGAAATTGAAAATCCAAGTACTTGTCTCTTAAAAATATTGCTATTTTAAATTAATCACAAAACAACGGTAATTTTTGCTATTTTTAGGATATACTTAACAAAATAGAACAAAATGTACAGATAATAAAAAAGTTGTAGTAAAAGGAAAAGCAATGCAAGAAATAAAATATATAAATATAAAAGATAAAAATATTCCAATAATAGTAAGGAGTTTTAAAACCTCAAAATATTTAAAAATGTATTTTAAAGCTAATGTTTTATATATTAGCAAACCAAAATATGTTGGAAATAAAAAAGTAATGGAGTTTATTACTCAGAATGAGGAGTTTATATATGATAAATATATCAAAATAGATTCTGATAATGAACACAAACTAAAGAATTGGGAAGATGGAGAATGTTTCTTTTATAAAGGTGAAAAATATACAGTTGAGGTAAGTGATTGCACAATAAAAAAAATATTTATAAGAATTGACGAAGAAAAGAAGATTTTACATTTGTCTTATCCATCTACACTAGATTCAAAAAATAGAAAAATGTATATTGATAAAGGAATAAAAAGACTTTTAAAAAATAATACAGAGCAGGTATTAAATGAGAAAGTACCATACTGGAGTAAAATAACTAATATTGAATATAATCAATTTAAAGTGAATGACGCAACTAGTAAATTTGGAAGTTGTGTGCCAAGTACAAAAAGCATGTACTTTTCATCAAGGCTTGTAATGCTTCCAGAAAGCAAAATTGATGCAATTGTTGTACATGAATTATGCCATATAATATATGCTAATCATAGTCAGGATTTTTATAATCTGGTGAAAAGATATATACCAAATTATGATGATATAAATAGATGGCTAAAAAATAATGGAAAGTTAATAATGTTTTAATCCAATTTTCCTAAATTGTCTAGAAAAAATAAAAAGTAAAAAACAAGTACCATATGTTTAAAAGTCTATAAATAATTAGTAATAAAAAAATACCTTTTAAATATAATTGTAGTAATACATTTTAGGAGGTATTTTTTTATGCGTTTGAATAAGAAGATAATTAAGATAATTAGTATTACATTAATTATATTAACTATATTTACATTTTCGGTAGTACTTGCAACAGAGGATGCTATTTATGTATGGTCTAGTCAGGCGGAATCAATTGCTTCAGAAGAAAATGTGAAAGATAATGGAGAAAACACAGAAAATAATGTCACAGAGGAAATAACAGAAGATGTTTCTGCAGAGAGTGTAGATAAAACTTCGGCTTCAGAAGGAACATCTTCAGAACAAAGCAGTAATTCTCTGAATTTAGAATCTGGGAGCGCAATTTTAATAGAACAAACAACAGGAGAAATACTTTATGAATATAATATTCATGAGCAGTTAAGACCTGCAAGTGTTACAAAAGTAATGAGTTTACTTTTAATTATGGAAGCAATAGATTCAGGTCAAATATCACTAAAAGACAAAGTAACATGTTCTGAAACAGCAGCAGGAATGGGAGGTTCACAGATATGGCTTGAGGTTGGAGAAGAACTAACAGTAGATGAAATGCTAAAAGCGATTTGTGTAGTATCAGCAAATGATTGTACTGTGGCAATGGCAGAATACATATGTGGAAGTCAGGAGGCATTTGTGGAAAAAATGAATGAAAAAGCACAAGAATTAGGAATGAATGATACCACATTTAAAAATTGTCATGGAATAGATGAAGATGGTCATGTGACATCTGCATATGACATAGCTATAATGTCAAGAGAGCTTTTAAACAATCATCCAAGTATTACTAATTATACTACAATATGGATGGACACCTTAAGAGATGGAGAATCTGAATTAGTAAATACAAATAAATTAATAAGGAATTATGAAGGAGCTACTGGCCTAAAAACAGGGTCAACATCAGTTGCATTATATAATTTATCTGCAAGTGCAACAAGAGATGGATTATCGTTAATTGCTGTAATAATGAGAGCACCAACAAGTCAAGTTCGATTTTCAGAAGCACAAAAATTATTAGATTATGGGTTTAGTAATTATCAGTATAAAGACTTGGCATCAGAAGATACATTATTAAAAGAGGCAGATGTGAGTAAAGGAGTGATTTCAAAAGTAAATTTAGTTCTAGAAAGCAATGTCGGAGTATTAATCAAAAAGGGAGAAGCACAAAATATTGAACAAACAATACAATTAGAAGAAAATTTAGAAGCACCTATAGTAGCAGGCCAAAAGGTTGGTGAGGTTGTTTACAGCATTGATGGAGAAGAAGTAGGAAGAACAAATATAGTAGCAGAAACTGCAGTAGAAAAGAAAACGTTTTTTAGCATGACTTCATATATATATAGAAATTGGTTTAGTATGCTAAGAATTTGAACGAAGGAAGATGGTAGTTGGGAACCGTTACCTTCCCAATCATCTGTTTTTTGAAATATAAGCTTGTAATAAGATAAAAAAAATGTTATAGTGTTTAATATGAACTAATCACAAAAGGAGAAAAACATGTTAGAAAAAGTGAAGAGTGAAAAAGCATATAACATATTAACAATATTAGTATTAATAATTGTAACAATTTTCATGTTTTATTGGATAGGAGAAAAAGACGGATTTCATGAAGATGAGATTTTTTCTTATGGCTCATCTAATTATAAATGGGATAATTTATTTCAAGCAGCAGCAAAATCTGATTATGTGGGTAGAGCAATAGAAAAATACATTATAACAGATGATATTGGTGAGACTATAAAAAATGCAGTATATTATATAATACATCAAGATGAGTTTTCGGAAAAAGCTACCGCTATTCAAAGTGAAGATAAGCCTATATGGAAAACAAGCAAAGATGCTAAAGAATATGTTACAATAGGCGAAGGAGATATATTTAATTATATTTCTGTTTATTATAACCAATCAAGAGATGTACATCCGCCATTATTTTACATGTTGGTGCATTTGGCATCTAGCATTGCTTATGGAATTTTTTCAAAATACATAATTTTTACTATAAACTTAGTATTTATACTACTAACTTGTTATATTATAAGAAAAATATTTATATTGTTCAATAAAAAATATTTGGGCTTAATTGCAATTCTTTTTTATGGATTAAGTATGGGAGCAGCATCTACAGCGATATTTTTAAGAATGTATGCAATGTTAACTTTTTTCTGCTTGCTATATTTATATTTGAATTTACGCATATTAAAACATAATTTAGAAATAACTAAAAGAGATAAATGGAAATTATTCTTTACAGTATTATTAGGCTTTTTAACACAATACTACTTCTGCATATTTGCATTGTTTATATTCATATTAATGTGTATAAAAATGATTTATAATAAAGAATATATTACTATTCGCAGATATATATTAACACATTTTGTTACTGCTATAGTTGGAGTTATTCTTTTTCCAATGAGTATTCAACACATATTTTTATCATACAGAGGAATAGGAGCTGAAGGCAATGGACTTTCATTGATAGACGGCCTACAATTTTATTTAGTAGTACTTAGTGAAGGTTTTAGTATAAATAATGTTTTAATGTTTATTGTAATTGCACTTGCATTAATTGGAATTATAACAACAATTATAATAAAGAAAGTAAATAAACAGAAAATAGAAAAGTTATATCAATATGTTTTATTGATAGTACCAACAATTTTGTATTTTATTTATGTTGCAAAAATGGCTCCAAGTGTGGAAGCAAAATATGCTATTCGATATTTGATGCCAATACTTCCAGAAATAGTAATTATATTTGTGCTAGGAGTTTATAGGATTTTTAAAAACAAAAAAATATCTTATATATTAACAATATGTATTACTCTTGCAATAACAATAAATGGAATGATTACAAATAAACCAAAATATTTATATTATGGTTACAGCAATTACCTAGAAGTGGCAGAAGAATATAAAGACTTGGATTTTATATATGCAGTAGACAATGCATTTACGTACATATCAAGCTTACCGGAATTTATGATATACAACAAAACACTTATATTAAATATGAATTATGATAGTTTGGATTTTCTCACAACAGATGAAGAACTACAAAGTCAAGATGAATTTGTATTATCTATAAAGAAATGGATGAACGTAGAAGAAGTTTTAAATCAGATTTTAGAATATTCTGGTTTTAGTAATTATGAAGTTTTACTGGATCAAGAAGATGATACGCAAAGTATAATTTATTTGATAAGTAGGTAAAAAAACAAAGAAATTTTAAATGTATTGTTTAAGCCGATTCTCGTGTCTTAGAGAATGTAGGTAAATAATTTTCTTAAAAGACCCAGATAAGTGTATATTTAGAAAAATTTTGAAGCATCCGCGCAGCGACCAAACGAGCCTTGTTAAAGGCGAGTGCGATTGGAGAACCGTTCAGATTTTTAAAATTTATTTTTAAAAATCTGATTATATCGGTTCGACAGCAAGGTGCAAAAAAATTTTGAGAAATATACACTTATCTGGGTCTTTTAGAAAAACTTATAAATCCCACATTCACTAAGACACAAGAATCAGCTTTTGTTTCACACAATCTTATATATATCCACACAAACCCTGTCATCTTCAATATATGCTTCCAACTCTAAATCAAAATCATTATTGTTCTCAAATTTTAAATCATAATAGTCATATGCTACAGTTGCATCCTTACCCATTTCAATATATCCTACATCTTTTCCGTGCTCATGTCTTTCTGTGATTTCCACTCCATCTACTTCTTTAGCTGCATTATATATAGTAGTGCTTACTTGGCAATTGCCACCACCAATTTCATTTACAATTTCTCCATCAACAATAGCATGTGCTTCTTTATAACCATCATCTGTGTTAGGCTGTCCTACCACAGAATGGAATGAAAATTCTTCATTAGGTTTAACTACAGTTCCGCTAATTTTAGAGCATGTTATTTCTATGTTGTTTATTCTGTTTTCATCGTCATCAACAATTGGGGTAGAAAAGCTGGAAATTTTTGTTTTAGTTTCAGAATTGCTTTTTTCCTCATTTATATTATTAGAAATGTTTTCTTCAGATTCAAAAATAGTATTATCTTCATCAGCTATATTATTAACCGAGGTTCTACTGACATTGTATTTGCTTGGTTGATTTTCAGAAATATTTCCCCAAAAAACATATAAAAGTATTCCACTGGTTATCAGTAAAAACACGATAATAATTATCCATTTCTTATTCATATAAACCTCCAAAATCATATAATATCTAAAATTATAAGATATAAAAAAGTTAATTTAATTTTTACTAATATTTTTCTCAGATTGTAAAAAAATATTACGAAAAAATTAAATTTTCATATATAATAAAAAAATTGAAATTTCAAGAATTCTATGATATTATTGTTAAAGCGTTTTATATATTGTATAAGGGTGAAATAATTATGATAATATTATTTTTTATATTAGTACTTATTCTATTGGTAATTATATATTATGAATTAAGAGTAGCAACATTTAGATTACCAAGAGATGTATTTAGACATTATAATTTTAAACAAGAAAAATTCAGGGGAAGAAATGTTTTTATTATATCAAGCAAGGAAGAACAAAAAAACAATAAAAAAACAAAGATAATTATATATTTACATGGTGGTTCATATGTAGGAGAGCTTGAAAAATACCACTGGGATTTTTTTAAAGATATTATCAATGATACAGGAGCTATATTAGTCGTTCCAGATTATCCATTAACTCCAGAACATACATACTTAGAAGTTTTTGGCTTCATAGAACCTTTCTATAAAGAAATAGTACAAAAACTAAAAAAGGATGAAGAACTAATATTAATGGGAGATTCTGCTGGGGGAGGTTTAGCTCTTGCTTTATATCAAAGAAATGGAAAACTAAAGAGAAAACTTCCAAACAAAACAATTTTAATCTCACCATGGCTAGATGTAAGAATGGAGAATTCAGAAATAGATAATATTGATGATCCAGTATTAAAAAAATCATTATTAAAATTATCTGGTAAAAAATATGCAGGAAAAAACGGATTAAAAAGCTATCTGGTAAATCCGGTTTTAGGACCAACAGACAAATTAAAAAATATATTTATTTTGTCTGGAACAAGAGATATATTAAATCCAGACGCAAAAAAATTTGCTTTAGAAAACAAAGAAAATGTAGAATTTATAGAATACGAAGGTGCAATACATAATTTTGTACTAATGAAACATAAAAAGAAAAATGTATATGCAAAGGAAGGCTATGAAAAAGTGGTAAACATTATTGCAAACAAAAATAAAAACTGAAAATTAATAATATAACTATTATTAATTTTAATAAAATTAGAATATACATTGCAACTAAAATTTTCAAAAAGGATTCTTCTAGAAACTAGTTCGTTTAATCTGAAGAAAGGAGTCAAAACTAGTGCAAAAATCAAAATATTGGAGAAGATTGGATAACTCTGCAAAAATATTTCCAATAGAATCTAGTAAAAAATATAGTAGCGTTTTTAGACTATCTGCTGTCCTCAAAGAAAAGATAAATGAAAAAATACTCAGAAAGGCTACTAAACTTTCACTAGAAAAAATTCCTTCTTTTAAGGTAAAGTTAAAGAAAGGGCTTTTTTGGTATTATTTTGAGGAAAATAATAAAAGAATAATAATTGAAAAAGAAAAAGACTATCCTTGCAAATATATAGATCCAAATACAAATAATGATTATCTATTTAAAATAACATATTTTGAAAATAAAATAAATATTGATATATTTCATTCTTTAACAGATGGAAACAGTGGGGTACTATTTTTAAAAGAAATAGTATATACATACATAGAACTTGCTCATCCAAAAGAATTTAGTGCGAAAGTAAGAAGGAATAGAAAAATATCTAATAATACTGAAGACGACTATTTGAAAAATTATGACAAAAAATCTAAAAAGGACAAAGGAGGAAAAAAAGCATACATTTTAAAAGGAAGAAAATTACCTCTAGCTTCAATAGGTGTTATACATGTAAACATTAATTTAGAGAAACTTAAAGCAAAGGCAAAGGAAAAAGGTGCAACAGTAACCCAATATTTAACGTCCACAGTTATATATGCGATATACAATACAAATTATAAAAAATATAATGGCAAAAGGCCTATAAAAATATGCATACCTGTAGATTTAAGAAAATACTTTAAATCAGAAACTATAAGCAATTTCTTTAGCTATATAACAGTTCAGACTGATATGAATAAAAGAATGTTTCAAAATTTTGATGGAATTCTAAAATTTGTAAAAGAAAACTTTGAAAAAATGCTAACCAAAGAAGAAATAAGCAAAACCATGTCTGCAAATGTAAAATTGGGTAATAATGCGTTTATTAAATCAATACCTTTATTTTTAAAACTAATAATCGTAAAATTAAGCTATATTGAAATACGAAAATATACAACTACAACTCTTTCAAATATTGGAAGAATAGGTATAATAGGAAAGTATCAAAAATATATAGATAAATTTTTAATGCTAATTGCACCAGAATCTGTAGAAAAAATAAAATGCTCAAGTTGTTCTTTCGAAAACAATTTAGTATTTACATTTACATCAACACTAGAAAGTATAGAGATAGAGCAAGAATTCTGTAATAAGCTAAAAGAAGAGGGAATAGAAATATCTGTAGAAGGGAATGGTGTGCATGACTTTATATCCTAAAGTTAGGAATGTAAAAAAAGCAAATTTGGCTAGAATAATAATGGTTATAATTTCTATAGTAATAATACTAGCGACCATTATAGTAAACCTTTGTACCTCGACAAGATATTTATGGTGTTTAATAGTAATTGCAGGTATAATCTATGCATGGATTACGGTTATGTATTCCATACATAGAAATGTGAATATAGGGTCAAGTGTTACATTACAATTTATAATAATTTCGTTATTATCCATCGTTATAGACTTAATCTTTGACCATAAAGGATGGGCTGTAAATATAGCTATTCCAATAATTATAATAATAGTAAATGTAACAATGTTAGTACTTACACTTTGCAGTATAAATAGATATTATAAATATGCAATTTACCAACTAATAATATTTGTATTTAGCATGATACCACTTGTGATTTACTTTGCATTTGATGCTATAATAACAATGCCAATACTTACAATAATTTCTAGTTCAATAACTGTTTTTACATTTATAATGTCGCTAATATTATGTGGGAAAAATATTGTGGGGGAATTAGATAGAAGATTGCATATGTAAAATAAGATTTGAAGTTTTAGAAAATGTCTCAAGCAACTGTACCAATAATGTATTGACATTTCTATAAAAAATAAGTATAATTAATAATGTAAAAGGAGAAATAGAATATGATAGCTAAAATATGGAAAAAAGTATTATTTGCTATTTTAATTATTGCATGTTTGTTTAATATAGTAAATAAATTAGTTCATAAAGCCTCACTTGACGAGGAGTTAGAAAGTTCAGCTGAATATATACAGCAACAACAAATAGAAGAAGACAATTAAAATAAAGAAAATAAACATATTATACTTGAAAAAAATAAAGAAATATGTTATCATATAAAATAGTGTTTTTAAAAAGATAAGGGAGAGGTGAATACAAAATGAAAGAAGGAATACATCCAAACTATACAGAAGCAACAATTACATGTGCTTGTGGAAATGTTATGAAAACAAATTCAACTAAAGCTGACATGAAAGTTGATATTTGTTCTAAATGTCATCCATTTTGGACAGGTAACTTAAAGAGGGAAACAACTGGTGGTAGAGCAGATAAATTTAAGAAAAAATATGGAATTCAATAAAATTAGAAACTGATAAAATTAGGATAGCGAAGAAGCTATTCTTTTTTTGTTTAATAAAAAATTTAATTTCATATGAAAAAACTGAAATTACTATCAACTTTAGGATATTCTTTTTACTGTTCAAAAAAGGTATAAATTTATCACAAAAAGAAATACTAAGAAAAAAGTAGGATATTTTTATGAGTAAAAAGATTTATGAAGAGATAAATGAAAAACTAGATAATTTAAACTATGCTATGACAAAAAGTAAGTTTTTAGACTTAGTTGAACTTTTAGGAAATAGAAAAGAGCTTTTTTTTAGAAATATTTTGTCAGGTATAGCAAAGGGCATTGGTATAGGTATTGGTGTTACTATTATAACAGCAATTATAATTATTGTATTGCAAAAAATCGTAACATGGAACATACCAGTGATTGGTGAATATATAGCAGACATAGTGGATATTGTTCAAAATAGTAGATAGAAAAAACTTGCAGGGAAGATTTTAATTTAGCCGAAGTATTTTTGGGTATTAGTTTATAAAATAAATGGAAAAAATTTAGTTTTTCTATTTATTTTTTTACCATATTTATATATAATGTATTAGAAAATCATAGAAGAGATAAAATATAAAAACATATAAATATAAAACCAAGAGAGGAATGAGTAACATGAATTTGGCAAATAAAATTACGCTATTTAGAATTATACTGGTACCGATTATTTTAATAATACCTTTTCTAGGAATAGAAGGAGATTTATGGGGTATACCACTTACATATCTTATAATAGATATAATTTTTGTGATTGCATCACTAACAGATAAAATAGATGGGTATGTGGCACGCTCAAAAAATCAAATAACAACATTTGGTAAATTTCTAGATCCCATAGCAGATAAAATATTAGTAATAGTAGCTATGCTTATATTAGTAGAAGCAGGTAGACTCCCAGCTTGGATTCCAGCAATAGTTGTAATCCGTGAATTTATTGTTTCTGGCTATAGATTAATTGCAGTAGAAAAACAAGGGAAAGTTATTGCTGCAAGCATATGGGGAAAAATAAAAACATGTACTCAGATGTTTGGAATAATAGTTGCTTTTATAGATATAAACAGTTTTGGAGCCATATTTAGTGGAGAATTATCAGGATTTGCTTTTGGGTTAAATCTAGTTACAACGTTATTGTTAAGTGTATCTGTAATAGCTACAATTTTCTCGGGAATTGATTACCTGAGAGGAAGTAAAGAGCTATTTAAGGAAGATATGTAAAGTACAACGTTCGTATATATTATACACATAAGGCAAGAAAGAAGGAGAAAAAACATGGAATTAGAGCAGGCTAAAAAAAGAGTAGAGGAATTAGTTCCTTTACTTAAATATTATACGCAAATGTATTTTGATGATAAGCAAGTTGTTAGTGATTATGAATACGATATGCTTATGAAAGAATTAAAACAGATTGAAAAAGAGTTTTCTGAATTAATAAGAGAAGATTCACCAACACAGAGAGTTGGTAGTAGTATAAAGAAAGGATTTGAAAAAGTAACACACGAAATTCCACTTCAAAGTTTGCAAGACGTATTTTCTTTTGAAGATGTAAGAGAATTTGATGAGAGAATGCAAAAAGTAGCTAAAGAAAAAGGGAAAGAATTAAAATATGTTGTTGAAACAAAAATTGATGGACTCTCTGCGGCATTAGAATATAAAAATGGTGTATTTGTTAGAGGGGCAACTAGGGGAAATGGTATAGTTGGAGAAGATGTTACAGAAAATTTAAAAACTATAAAAACAATTCCTAAAAAACTAAAAGAACCAATAGACATAATTGTTCGTGGAGAAGTATTTATTGGAAAAGAAGAATTTGAAAAATTAAATGCAAATAGATTAATAGATGAAGAAGAACAATTTGCAAATGCAAGAAATGCAGCTGCAGGTTCTCTAAGGCAGTTAGATAGTAAAATAACAGCAAAGAGACCATTAGATATTTATATATTTAATGTGCAAAAATCAGACACTATTGAATTTAAATCACATTATGGAAGTTTAAGTTATCTTGAAAAACTAGGGTTTAATGTAAATCCAGTAAGAATTTTATGTAATAATATTGATGAAGCAATTGAAGCAATTGAAAAAATTGGGCAAGATAGAGAAAAAATATCATTTGGAATTGACGGTGCAGTAGTAAAAGTAGATGATTTGGAATTAAGGGAAAAAATAGGTACAACATATAAAACACCAAAATGGGCTGTTGCATATAAATACCCACCAGAAATGAAAGAAACAAAGCTTAAAGATATTATTTGTCAAGTTGGAAGAACAGGAGCAATAACACCAATGGCAATCCTGGAACCAGTAGTAGTAGCAGGCTCTAAAATTTCAAAGACTACTCTTCATAATGAGGATTTTATTAGACAAAAAGATATTAGAATAGGAGATACTGTTGTAATCCAAAAAGCGGGAGATGTTATACCAGAAGTAGTAGAAGTAAAAAAGAATAAAAGGACAGGTGAAGAAAAAGTTTTTGAAATGCCAAAAGTATGTCCTGTATGTGGAGCCCAAGCAGTAAGAGAAGAAGGAGAAGCAGCATGGTATTGCAATGGCGTAGAATGCCCAGCAAAATTATATAGAGGCATAATTCATTTTGCTTCAAGAGAAGCAATGGATATAACAGGACTTGGAGAAGCAATAATAGAAGAGTTAATAGATAGGGGCTTGATAAGCAATATAGCAGACTTATATAAATTAACATTAGAGGATGTAGCATCTTTGAAAAAAAATGGTAAGAAATTTGCACAAAACTTGATTAATGCAATAGAAGAAAGTAAAAATAAAGATTTATATAGATTATTAAATGCTTTAGGAATAAGACATGTGGGAGTGAAAATAGCAAAATCTCTATGTAAAACATATGACACGATGGACAAGCTAATGAATGCAACATATGAAAGTTTATATATGAATGAAGAAATAGGAGAAATAATAGCAGATAGTATATATACTTTTTTCAGAGAAGAACAGACTATAGATTTAATAAATAAGCTAAAAGAATATGGTGTGAATATGGTGGCTCAAAAAGAAGAAGGTGCAGATGAAAGATTTGCTGGAAAAACATTTGTATTAACAGGTACACTAGAAAAATATTCAAGAGATGAAGCATCTGAAATAATAGAAAAATTTGGTGGCAAAACATCAGGAACAGTCTCTAAAAAGACAGCATATGTTTTAGCAGGAGAAGCGGCAGGAAGTAAACTTACAAAAGCACAAAATTTAGGAATACCAGTAATTACTGAGCAAGAATTTGAAGAAATGATAAAATAATTCAAATTTGGGGACATGCGTATTTGTTTACTTTTTCTAAAATGGGGAAAGACGTATTATATTGAAAAAGGAGGAAACATGGACGGAAATTATACTTTTATGGAATTTAAGGAAAATCTAGATGATGGATATCAGATATATTTTACTTATGTTCGTAACCGATATTTATTATACAAAACGGCAGAGAACTGTTATACTCAAAAACTTTTAACAGATGACCCTAAGAACCCACAGCCACGACATAGTATGTTGACATATAAGAGAATAAAAGAGATGTTTCCGCATATGGAACAGATTGAATATAAAATAGGTATAGGAGAACAAAAAATGTAACTTTTTTAAAAAAGTTATTGTCAAAAAAAAATAATAAGTATATAATCGAAACAAGTAAATTTATATAAATTTATTAAGACAAAGGAGGAATTTTTATGTTAAAAGCAAACATAGGTTGGAGTACAGAAGCAGACAATTATGAAGCTGGGAAGAGCTCAGCTAAAAAGGCCGTTATTGATTTAGTTCAAACAAAGGTAGCATTTTTATATACATCAGCTGATAATGATGTTAAAAAAGTGTTGGAAGGAGCAAAGTCTGAGCTTGGTACAGCACCAATTATTGGTTGTACATCAAGTGGAGGAATTATTGTTCCAGATGGATATATTTCATCAGAAAACGGATTTGTAGGAATTATGGCAATTGGTGATCCAGACACAACAGTTGGTGTAGCAGGATCTGCAAAACAAAAAGATGCTAGGGCAACAGGTAGAATGCTTGCAAAAGAAGCAATGGAAAAGGCAGGACAAACAGTAGCACCAGCATATTTTTATATGGTGGCTTCTCCAGCAGAAGAGGAAGATTACTTAAAAGGAATTGAAGATGTTATTGGTAGAGTACCTTTCTTTGGAGGAAGTGCAGCAGATAATACAGTATCTGGAGAATGGAGTATTTATACAAATGATAAAGTTTTTTCTGATGGGTGCGCAGTAGCATTTTTCTATACAAATAAACCAATGGCAAATGTTTATACAGGAGCATATAATGAAACAGAGAATGTGGGAGTTATTACAAAAATAAAAGGAAAAAGAACATTAGTAGAAATAGATGGTGTGCCTGCAATGAAGAAATATGCAGAATGGACCGGAAAGAAATTAAAAGACATGTCAGGTGGAAATTTACTTTCTGAAACAATTTTAGCACCACTTGGAGTAAAAGACAGATTAGGAGATTTAGTAGCAATTCGCCATCCAATGAATGGAAACAAGGATTATTCAATGAATATAGGAAACAATTTAGCAGTAAATACAGCTGTTATTCAAATGGAAGCAACAGTGGATGAGTTGATTAATTCAACGGGAAAAGCAATGAAAGAAGCCAAAAAGAATCTAAAACAAGATGTTGGAGCTTATCTTTTAGTTCATTGTGGAGGAAGAAAATTAGGAATTGGAGATAGAATAGTTGAAGTTACAAAACAATTGAAAAAAGAAGCAAATGGAGTTCCATTTATGACCATTTTTACATTTGGAGAATATGGTTCAAAAGATCATGGAGCAAATACTTGTGGAGGATTAATGTTATCATTTACTGCTATAGCTAAATGAATACAAGAGTCTACTGAGAATGTGGACAGTCAGAATATGACACAAGAAGTTGATAATGATATAACATCAGACTTAGAAGCAAGTGTACAAATTCAGAATATAGAATTAGAAGAATTAAATAAAAAAGTAAATAGTTGGAATATGGCATTAAATTCTAAGCAAGAAATAAAAATACAGACAAAAGATGGAAAAAGGAGGGAAACAAGCGTGAAAAATTTAATAGGATATGAGTGGAAAGAAGCTTCAAATGGAGCTAAAATAGAAGTTGTAAATCCAGCGACAAGTGAGCTTATAGACACTGTGCCAAATGTTACCGATGAAGATGTGGATGAAGCTGTAAAAGTTGCTCAGGTAGAGCAAAAGAAATGGGAAAAAGTACCAGTTCATGAAAGGGCAGATAAATTATATAAATTTGTAGATTTAGTAGAAGAAAATAAAGAGAGATTGGCACAACTTTTGACAGCAGAAACAGGTAAGCCAATAAAAGAGGCTAGAGGAGAAGTGGCAAATGTTAGAATAGGTGTTAGAGCATTTATAGAAAGGGCAAAACACCTATATGGAGAAAGCATTCCAGCAGGACAAGAAGCGGGACAGGAAAAAACAATGCAAATAACCAAAAGATATCCAATAGGTGTTGTTGCAGCAATTATACCATTTAATTTTCCAAGTGATTTATTCTGCCAAAAAGTGCCACCTGCACTACTTATGGGAAATAGTATAATTGTAAAACCATCAAATTA
>CAZPKK010000027.1:0-19333 GCA_964587175.1 uncultured Clostridium sp. | reverse complement strand
GAATTATCAAAAGAAGAAGGTGATAAAAATGAATGAAAGTCAAGATAAGGGGTTGCATAAAAGTGTAATCAATTGGTATCCAGGCCATATGGCAAAGACTAGAAGGCAAATTCAAGAAGATTTAAAATTAGTTGATATAGTAGTAGAAATACTAGATGCAAGAGTACCAAATTCTAGTAGAAATCCAGACATAGAAGGATTAATAAAAAATAAAGATAGACTTATTGTGCTAAATAAATATGATTTGGCTGATAGAAGTCAAAACGATAAATGGATTTCTAAATTTAAAAGTGATGGAGTAGAAGCTGTTTTAGTGAATTCAAATACTGGTGAAGGTATTAATGATGCCATAAAGAAAATTGAAGAAATATATCAAAAGTCTCAAGAAAGTTATGAGAACAAAGGAAGAGTGGGAAAAGCAATAAGAGTTATGATTATAGGAATTCCTAATGTAGGCAAATCTTCATTTATAAATCGTATTTCAAAAAAAAATTCTGCAACAGTTGGAAATAGACCAGGTGTAACAAGACAAAAACAATGGATAAGAATAAAACAAAATATAGAATTGTTAGATACGCCAGGAGTATTATGGCCAAAATTTGAAAATGAAGAAGTGGCATTAAATTTAGCATATACAGGAACAATAAAGGACGAAATATTGCAAACAATAGAGGTTGGATTTAGTTTGCTAAGATTATTGGTAAATAAACATTCTGATAAGTTAGTTCAAAGATATAAAATAGAAATAAGTGAAATTGAGAAAATCATGAAAATCGAAGACTTAGAAGAAAATGAAAAAATACTTGAAATAATGCACTTAATTGGAAATAGGAGAGGAGCAATAATTTCAGGAGGAAATGTAGATGAAGAAAAAACTGCAAAAATAATCTTGGACGATTTTAGGAGTGGAAAAATAGGTAGAATTACCTTAGAGGAAATAGATTAATGTATGCAATTTGTCGGTCCTCACCTTAAGCACTTTGACCGAAAAGAAGAAATATATAATTTAACAAAGACTATTACAGGAGATAGAGGGAGTAAAAAATGATAGAACTAATAAAAAGGCCAGAAAACGAAGCAGATGTAAATATAATGTCGCCTCTGACATGGGCGTATGTAGGGGATGCTGTATATGAATTATATGTTAGAGTAAACTTAGTAAATAACACAAATATGAAACCACATAAGTTGCATATTGAATCAATAAAATATGTAAAAGCAGGAGCACAAGCAGAAATTTTGAAGAAGATAGAAGATGAACTAACAGATAAAGAAAAAGAAGTAGTTAAAAGAGGGAGAAATGCAGAAAATCATCATTTACCTAAGAATGCAACAGTACAAGAATACATGTATTCCACAGGGTTTGAAGCTTTAATAGGATATTTATATCTAACAAAGCAAGACAAGAGATTAGAAGAAATATTAAAAGAATGTGTAAAGGATGCTTAGTTTCGATTTTTCCTATATAATAAGAAAGGCATTTCGCAGGGCAAGTCTCTGGAGCAACGGCGAAATACATGTCCTCGCTTTGGCTCGGACGGACTAAGGTAGCTTAACCTTGTTATATAGGAAAAATCTTCGATTTTTCCTATATAATAAAAAAGAAGCAAGAAAATTTGCTTCTTTTTTTGCAAGATTTGGTGACCCCTACGGGAATCGAACCCATGATTCAGCCTTGAGAGGGCTGCGTCTTAACCGCTTGACCAAGGGGCCAATAATAAAAACCATATATATTTATACCATAAAAGTGTATTAATAGTCAAGCAAAATATGACAAATTGGAGAATAATCTTAGTCTAAAACTAAATTCTAAAAGTAAAAATAATATATACTTTACTAACAGCAAAGGTGTCAACAACATAAAAAAATAAAGAAAGGAAGATGATAGTTATGATGATACCAAGAAGAAATGAATTTGATTTATTTGACGAAATGTTTAATGACCCATTTTTTACAAGAGGTGAGAACAAACTAATGAGAACTGATATTAAGGAGAAAAAAGACCACTATGAATTAGAAGTAGATTTACCAGGATATGAAAAAGAAAACATAAAAATAGAACTTTCAGATGGATATCTGACAGTACATGCAAGCATGAATAAAACTTTTGACGATGAAAAAGATAGTAAATATGTACACAAAGAAAGATATGTAGGTGAATGTTCAAGAAGTTTTTATGTAGGAGATAGCGTAAAAGAAGAAGATATTAAAGCAAGTTTCAAAAATGGTACTTTAAAATTAACACTACCAAAAGAAAAACAAAAAGAAATAGAAGAAAAGAAATACATTGATATCGAATAATGAATAATAATCATCCACGGGTTCTATCTGTGGATGATTATTATGGAACCGTACACATGTTTCAATCTCTGTTATTCATTGCACATAGAATTATATACTCTTTCTTTTAAATCTATAATAGCATCTCTTTTTCCTAACAATTTATTAGGATAAATTGGTTTTTGAATAACTAAAGTTATAGTGGTTCTAGTTTTTACAAAACTGTTTATTTTTTTAGGTTTATTAAACTTAATTACCATTGGAACTACTGGTACATTGTTTCTAACTGCAAAATCAAAAGCACCATTTTTAAAGTGTCTAATTTTATCATAATGAGGCCATAGAGAACCTTCTGGATAAAAATGTACTGTTTTGTTGTTTTGTAATACCTTATCAATAGAGTCCATAAAAGCTTTGGTGTATTTTATGTCTTGAGGTATAGGAACTGTATTCAAAAGTTTTATTAATCTACGTACAACTGGTATCTTGAAATTTGTTTCTAAAGATGTGAAAAAAGTTTTGTGAGGAGCATTGGCAAGACCAACAAAAGTACAATCCATAGGGTGTACATGGTTTGAAACAGTAACCTTACCAGTAGTAATATTTTCTAAGTTTTCCTTTCCTTCTATTTTAAATCCAAAAAGAAATTTGTTAATAAAATGCAATATCGGATATGCAATAATATAAAGTAAGTTTGAAAATGTGTTAAACAAAAAATTATCATTAACAAACTCAAAATCTTCATCAATTTCAAATTTGCAAGGTTGCCAAAAATGTAACATATGAGAATCTTCAGGAATATCTTTTTTTCCTTCTTTATCTATATTCTCTAATTGCATCCTCAAACATCTCCTCCATTTTTTTAATACTATCTTTAAGTCTATATTTATTAGCACTCTCAGAGTATTTTAGTTCCATTTCCTTTCTGTAATCTTCATTTTCTATCCAAAAATCTATTCTGTTTGCTAAGTCTGTGCTATTACCTGCTTCAAATAAGCTTTCTTTTACTAATGCAAATTGTTTGGTTGCAGAGTTAGGGCTATTTGCTATAATTGGTACATTGCCACAAGCAAAAGCTTCAATACAAGATATAGCTTCAATTTCAGCATCAGCACTATGTACATATAAATTTGTTGATTTTAAAAGATTAATTAAATTTTCTGTATTATAGAATTGCATTATAGGCGGATTTATCAATTTTTCACCCAGCTTTCTATATTTGGCTTCTTTTGGACCTTTACCTGCCAAAACAAGCTGAATTTTATCTGCGTATTTAGACTTAGAAATAGCATCAATTAAAACATCCTGCCTTTTTTCATTTGAATATCTACCAATCATTGTAATAACGAATTTACCTTCAAATTCAGGAAGTTTTTTCTTGCCATAATACTTAAAGTCGTCATCCACACCATTTGAAATTACATGCATATTAGCAGTATATCCATGTGATTTAAGTTCGTTTGCAATAAATTCACTTGGACAATGTATATGCGTAAATCTGTTAAAAAATGCATCTCTATAATGTGTATAAATCATATCATTTACTTTAGTTTTAGTTCCAAGTCCAATTGTGTAGGTTATGTTTTCAGGTTGTACATGGAAAGCAGCAGTGTGTGGAATATGTAATTTTTCACATATTTTAAGCCCAGCTTTGGAAATAAAAAAAGGCATATAAAAATGTACAATATCAACACTAGAAATAGCTTTTTCTAAAACTTCAGTATTAGGAATTGCAAAACTCATTCCTTGAGATTTTATTATATGGGAAATTCCTGGTGGTAAAGGGAGTTCTCTTAAATTAAATTTATATTCATCCTTTTTATTACCAGTACTTACAACATATACTTCATTTCCATCAGCTTGTAAACCTTTGGCAAATCTTCTTGCAGAAATAGTTGTTCCATTATTAGAATTATCAAACTGATCTATTACTATTAGTATTTTCATGGATTATCCTCTTTTATTTATATGGTTAAAATTTCTTAATAATTATACAATATATGACAAAAAAATACAAGCTAAAAATTCTTCTCAAATTTGTTGATAAATGTATAAAAATATGATATATTCATAAAGTATGAAAAAAAATTTTGAAGGTGGAAAAATGTGGGCTTTAGTAACAGGTGCTTCTTCTGGTATAGGAAGAGACATGTCAAGATATTTATATAAGTTGGGATATAGCCTAATAATAGTAGCACGAAACAAAAATAATTTGGACGAATTAAAGGAAAAATTAGAAGATAGTAGTAATAAGGAAACTCAAGTAAATACTATTGATAATCAGTTAAAATTAAAAGATAGAGAAAAAACAATAAAAAATAATCAACAAATAATAATTATACAAAAAGATTTAAGCAAAAAAGAAAATTGTATTGAATTATATGAAGAAACAAAAAATATAAATATAGATTTACTAGTTAATAATGCAGGATTCGGCGTGTTTGGAGAATTTATAGATACCGATTTAGAAAAAGAAATAAATTTAATAAATACGAATATTACAGCAGTTCATGTATTGACTAAATTATATTTAAAAGATATGATAAAGAAAAACAAAGGACATATATTAAATGTTGCTTCAATTGCAGGAATGGAACCAGGACCACTTATGGCAGCATATTATGCTTCTAAAGCATATGTAATAAGGCTTTCGCGAGCGATAAACAAGGAAATAAAAAAACAAAAATCAAATGTAAGGATTAGTATACTTTGTCCTGGACCAGTAAATACAAATTTTAACAATGTAGCAAATGTGGTATTTAAGGCTCCTAGTATGCCTAGTGAAATAGTGGCTAAATATGGAATAGATAAAGCTTTAAAAGGGAAACTTATTATAATACCTGGAGTTTTAAATAAGAGCGTGAGACTTTTTTCAAAAATTGTACCTGACTGTATATTAGAAGAAACAGCTTATCATATACAGCGAAGAAAAAAGAGTTAAAGAAAAAGATAAAAGAAAGAAGATATATATTTACTTAGAAAGGAAAAATAAAATGAAAATCTCAGTAATAATGTATGGTAATATAGTAGAAGAAATAGAGCAAACAATATTAAATATTAAGAAAAATAGTAAATGGAAAGAAATAGAAATTATTTTAATGAATTTTGATGAAAAAGATGAAAAAATAGATTCATTATGTGAAAAATATGAAAATGTAGTACATTTGGCTGTTGAAAATAAAAATAAAGCAGAGGCATTTAATATAGGATTAAAACATTCAAAAGGTGAGTATATAACGTTTATAGAGCAAGGGACTACTTATTCAAAAAATGCATTAAATAAATTATTAAAATGTATAAAAAGTGAAAACGCTAATGTAATATGTATGCATCCATATTTTGTGGCTGATAATATAAAGAAAAAATATAAAATGTCACATAAAATAAAAATGGTAAATCTAGAGGAAATACCAAATAAATTAAATTTAGCGTTTGATTCATATTTCTTTAACAAGAAAATTCTTCAAAATAGAAATTTCGATGAAGATGTTTGTCTAGAAGATTCTGAAACGAAATTGTTGTTAGAAATACTTGATGAGAGTAAAATATATTATAACATTGATGCTGAGATGTATTATAAAAATGCTAAAGAAGACAATACTTCTATGAACTTCATGCAATATAATAAGGATTGGTATACAAACTCATTAAAAAAATTTGTAATTCCTTTTCTTGAAAATTATGAAAAACAAAAAAGAAAAATTCCAGAATTCGTACAAGAAGCACTATTATATTATATATTTGCAAAATATAACTGCAATTCAAATGATAGAAATAAAATGGTTTTAAATGCAGATGAAGCTAGGGAATTTTTCACAGAAACAGCAAAAGCTCTAAATTACATAGATAATGATTTTATATTAGGAAATTTTAAAGGTTCATTATTTAAAGTACCAAGATGGCTTGCATATGAATTAGTCACAAATAAGAATAGAATAAAAGGTTGTAAAACAGAAGTAATTTGTGATCAAAATTTTTTCTTACTAAGTGATAATTCAGAAGAAAAGGACTATAAAATTGATAGGATTGGTAATGTATTAGGCGAACATGCTACATTTTATGCAATTAATTATAATAAAGGAAAACTAGAATTTGATTTTACAATAGGGTTACAAGATTTTATTAGTGCGGAAGACCTAGAAGTATATGCGCTATATAAAGGAGAAAAAATCTATGCGGCTAAAACAGAATTTTATCCACTTATACAGTGCTTTGGACTTACTATTAGAAAAAAAGTACCTCTTCATCTTGAGATAGAGTTAGGCGAAAATAACACTAATGAAGAAATTGCTTTACACTATGTGTATAAAAATATTGATGAGGAACTAAGTTTCAGATTTTTTAAAGTACAATCACATTTGAATAACTCAAAATACTCTTATTGGAAAATAAATAATAAATATTATCTAAAAAATAGAAATAAAAGATTTATTATACAAAAGAAAAACACCTTTACAGGAATACTAAATGAAGTAAAATATTTTTTAGCTAGAATATATAGAGCAAAAAGAAAAATATTTACTATAAAATATTTTGCACTTAGATTTAGCTATTTTATAAGTAAATTATTTACGAAAAATAAAAAAATATGGATTACTTTTGACAAATTATATAAAGCAGGTGATAATGGAGAATATATATTTAAATACATTATGGAAAATAAAAAAGATGTAAGTGTATATTATATAATAAAAAAAGATTCACTTGATTATAAAAGACTAAAACAATATAGCAAAATGCATGTACTTACATATGGAACATTTATGCAAAAGTTAATTTCATTATTAAGTACTGTTATATTAGATACCCATGCAAATGCTGTATCATACTGTAGTTTTGATACAAAAATGGCAAGAAACTATATATGTGATTTGTTTAATAGTGAAGTTATATGTATACAACACGGATTATCTATTCAAAAAATAGCTCAATATCAAAATAGATTGTATGATAATATAAAATTATATTGTTGTGCTTCCAAATATGAGGTGAAAAATTTATTGAGTACACCAATGTATGATTTTAAACCAGAACAATTGAAATTAACAGGGCTTGCAAGGTATGATGGTTTAAAATCTAAGGAAGAAAAGATTATATTAATAACACCAACTTGGAGAAGAAATATTGTAAATTCTAATGTTGCCCATATGAAAAAGAGTCATAATAATTTCTTCAAGAACAGCACATATTACAAAATATATAATACGTTAATTAATGATGAAAAATTAATAAATAAAGCTAAAGAGAAAAATTATAAAATCATATATTTATTACATCCAGCAATTAGTGCACAGAAAAGTGACTTTACTCCAAATGAATATGTTGAACTAATGGCTGCTACAGACAACATGAATTATGAAGATGTATTAACTAGATCTAGTTTGATGGTTACTGACTATTCTGGAGTACAATTTGATTTTGCATATATGAGAAAACCAATAGTATATTATCATCCAGATGAATTGCCACCACATTATGAAGCAGGTGGACTTAAATATGATACTATGGGATTTGGACCAATATGTAAGAACAATACAGAGATAGTTGAAACTTTGTGTAGATATATTGATAATGATTGTGTGACAGAAGAGGAATACAAAAAAAGAGCAGATGATTTCTTTGCATTTGATGATCAGAATAATTGTGAGAGAATATATAATGAAGTAAAAAAATATGTGGAAGAAAGGAAGTAGATAATATGAATATTGCCATAATTTTTGCAGGGGGTAGTGGAACAAGAATGAAGACACAAGGACTACCAAAACAATTTATGAAAATAGAGAAAAAACCCATAATTATTAAAACTTTAGAAAATTTTGAAAGAAATGATAATATAGACAAAATATATATTGCATGTAAGTATGATTGGATAGACTATCTTAAAGAAGAACTAGATAATTATAATATAAAAAAAGTTGCCAAGATAGTACCGGGAGGAGAAACTGGACAAGACTCTATTTATAATGCTTTAGAAGCTGCTGGTAAAGAAAATCCATCTGATTCCATAGTACTTATTCATGATGGTGTAAGACCTTTTATTACACAAGAATTAATTGAACAAAATATTAAAGATGTAAGAAATTATGGCTCATCAATAACATCTACTCCATGTTTTGAAACCGCAATTGTAAGTAGAGATGGAGAGAACGTACAAGATGTTCCAAACAGGGATATAATGTATACAGCTCAAGCACCACAATGTTTTTATTTGGGTGAGATATTAAAAGTTCATGAAAAAGTAAGAAAAACTGAACAAAAATATAATGGAATCGTAGATTCTTGCAATTTAATGAGAAACAATGGCTATAATGTTCATATAACAATTGGACCACGAAATAATATAAAAGTTACTACTCCATCAGATTATTATGTTGTCCAAGCATTATATAGGTATGAGCAAGATGAATACAAGAATAGTGAAGAATTAAATCCTGTAATTGATAAAGATATTGAAGAAATATTAGGAAATAATATTGATTTTAAAAAATTAGAAAATACTACTATATTGATAACTGGTGCAGCAGGAATGTTCGGCACATATATATTATATACACTAGCAGCATTAAATGATTTAAGATCTTATAATATAAAGATATTAGCATTAGTGAGAAGTAAAGAAAAACTACCTTTATTTTTGAAAAATAGACCTGATATTATTGTGCTTGAACAAGACGTGTGTGATAGGATTACTTATAATGATAGAATTGATTATATTATTCATGCAGCAAGTCCAGCAAGCCCAAAGATAATGAAAGAAAAACCAGTAGATACTATTATGGCCAATACAATTGGTACATTCAATACTTTAAAACTTGCAAAAAAGAATAATGTAAAGAGTTACTTGTATATTTCATCAAGAGAAATATATGGTGAACCATATTCTTGGCAAGAAAAATTTGATGAAAATACATATGGATTTGTAGATCCGATTCTTCCAAGATCTTGTTATCCAGAGGGTAAAAGAGCGGCAGAGAATATGTGTATATCATTTAAAGAACAATATGGATTAAATGTGAAAATAGCTAGACCAGCTCATACATATGGACCTGGAATGTCTATTCATGATGGAAGAGTACAAGCAGATTTTCTAAAAAACATTGTGAATAATGAAAACATAATTATGAAAAGTACGGGAGAGTCTGTTAGGACTTATACTTATATAAGAGATGTTATTTCTGCAATATTTTTAATTTTATTAGATTCGGACGATGTTGTATATAATGTAGCAGATGAAAGAGCAAAAATAACAATTAAAGAACTAGCAGAAATGTTAGTAAATTTATATCCAGAAAGAAATTTAAAAGTTGAAATGCAAATAGATGAGGAGCAAAAAGGATGTGCCCCATTTAAATTAGGAATTATAACTAGTGAAAAAATAAGACAGTTAGGTTGGAAACCTTCAATAACAATAGAAGAAGGATTTAGAAGAACAGTAGAATATATTGAAACTGAAATGAAAAAAGGTAAAGAAGTATAGGGGAAAATATGAATATAGAAATTATAGATATGTTTTGGGATAGAATATATTTAAATGTTATTCTTCAAGGAAAAGATGTAGAAAAAAATGAAATATTTCTAGTGTCTAAATCACAAAAAATAAAGCTAGTTTTTAATAAAATTGAAGAAGATAAATATAAGATTGTAATTAATATTACTAATATTGATAATATAGTAATGCTACAAAATGATATATATAAATTTATAGCCCAAAAAGATGATGCAATAGAAACAATTAGTATTACGACTGAATTAGGATATAAATTGGAAACTCTTGATAAAATTTATAGATACGAAGAAGATAGAAAAGTTGCATATACTATAAATTTTGAACCAATAGAAGATAAAGGAAAAATAATATGTTTGTTGAGTTCTGAATTTATGATGATTAACGACAACTATCATAAAGAGAGAATAAAGGGGAAAAGCATAGGGCATATAATTTTTGTGTTTGGAAAAAAATGTATGAATATTTTATATAAAATATATTCTTTAATACATTTTAATAAAAAAAATAGAATATTGCTTATGTCGGAAACAAGAGCACCAATAACTGGAAACTTAAAAGCTCTGGATGATAGAATAAAAGAAAGGAGTCTAGATAAAAAAATAAAGATTAGTTATTCATTCTTCAAAACATTAGAAATGAGTAGAAAAAAATTAATCTTTAAGTATCTTAAACTTATCTGGATTTTGTCAAAACAAGAAATTATATTTGTAGATGATTATTCGCCAATATTTAAATTTATAAATCTAAGCAAAAAAACTAAGCTTGTTCAATTATGGCATGCTGGAGTTGGGTTTAAAGCAGTTGGGTTTTCCAGATTTGGATTTTCATCGACACATCCATATGAAAACAGCCATAGAAAATATGATTATGCTGTAGTTGGGGCAGAATCATTAATACCAGTCTATGCTGAAGTGTTTGGAATAAGCAAAAATAAAATACTACCTTATGGATTGCCTAGATTGGACGACTTTCCAAATCAAGGGAAAATAGAAGATACAAAACAAAAAATATATAGTCTTTATCCTATATTAAAGGGTAAAAATATCATACTATTTGCTCCAACTTTTAGAGGAAAAGGACAAAGAGATGCTTATTATCCATTTGAAAAAATAGATTTGGATAAGATATATGATTTATGTAAAAAAAATAATTATATTTTTTTAATAAAAACACATCCTTTCGTAAAAGCAAAACTAGAAATACCAGAAAAATACACTACGTACATGAAAGATTTAAGTGATTATCCTGATATAAATGAGTTATTCTATATAACAGATATATTAATAACAGATTATTCTTCTAATATATATGATTTCAGTTTGTTAAATAAACCAATTATATTTTATACTTTTGATTTAGATTATTATCAAATAATTAATAAGGTTCATAGACCTATTAAAGAATATGCGCCAGGAAAAGTTTGTACTACATTTGAAGAAGTAATAGAAACAATAAAAGAACAGGATTTTCAAATTGATAAATTGAAGAAATTTAGAGAAGAAAATTTAAGCACACAAAACAAATCATCATCTGATTTAATTATTGATAATATAATTTTGAAAAAAGATTCCAGCGATATTTGAGTACTGGGAGGTAATGTGATAGAAAATGCTTAGAAAATTAGTTATACTTGGAGCAAAAATTTTGTATAGTTTTTTTAAATTGCTACCAACCAAAAACAAAATAACCATGATAAGTAGGCAATCAAATGCTGAAACTTTGGACTTTAAACTAATACGAAATGAAATAGAAAAAGAAAACAATATAGTAAATAATCAAGATGAAAGAGAGAATGGCAATCAAAACTTAAATAAAAACAAACTAAAAGTAATAGTATTATGTCATAAATTAGAAGGTGGTGCTAATGCTAGTCTTAAAGAAAAAATAAGATACATATTACATATGTTGCTACAGATGTATCATATAGCCACATCCAAAGTCGCCCTTCTTGATTCATATTGCATTTTAATCAGTATATTAAAGCATAAAAAAAGTTTAAAAGTTATACAAATGTGGCATTCTATGGGTACAATGAAAAAATTTGGTTACCAAATTTTAGATAAAGAAGAAGGTTCTAAAAAAGAGATTGCAGATATAATGAAAATGCATAAAAACTATAATTATGTATTTGCAAGTAGTAAAGCCTATGCTAAACAATTAGCAGAAGGATTTGGATGCGAGCTAGATAAAATAAGAATTTATTCATTACCTAGAGTTGATTTACTGACAAATGGAGAATATAAAGAAAAAATTACTGATAGAATAATAGAAAAATATCCTGAAATTTCAAAGAAAAAAAACATAGTGTATTGCCCAACATTTAGAAAAGAAGAGAATATATTAGAAAAAGAAATATATAAAATGATAGAAATAGTAGATTTCACTAAATATAATCTTATTATAAAATTACATCCTCTAAGCAAAATAGAGATTAACAATAATAATGTTATTTATGATAAATCATTTTCTAGTATGGAGATGCTATTTATTGCGGACTATTTAATAAGTGATTATAGTTGCATAATATATGAAGCGGCAATACTTAATATTCCGTTATTCTTTTTTGCTTTTGACTTACAAGAATATGTAAGTAATAGAGGACTTACTATAGAATATGAAAAAGTATTGCCAGGAATAGTTAGTAATAATGCAAAAGATATTATTATAGCAATTGAAAATAACAAATATGATATTAATTCAGTAAAGAAATTTAGAGAAAAATATGTAACAAATACAAGGGATTGCACAAAGAAAATAGTAGAATTTATCAAAAGTTTGATTTAAAAATACCAAAGGGAGCCCCTCTGGTATTTTTTACATTAGTTTTACGCTTATAAAAAATAGAACCATCACTCTGGTTCTATTTTTCTAATTTATGATATATTTTCTTGCCTTTTCTTAAAATTGCATAGCCTTCTTTAAAATCATTTTCTGATAATACATAATTTACATCTGAGATTTTTTCATCATTTAATGTAATTCCTCCTTGATTAATAAGTGTCCTTGCTTGTCCTTTAGAAGGAGCCATACCTGTAGTAATAATGGCATCTAAAATAGAAATATTTGTATTTACTTTTGAAGTTGGTATGTTTTCTAGTGAACCTTGTCCTTCAAAGAGTGCTTTTGAAGCTTCTTCAGCTTTTTTCGCTTCTTCTTCACCATGTATTAATTTTGTTATTTCAAAAGCTGCTATTTTTTTAGCTTCGTTTATTTGTTCGTCTTTTAAGCTAGATAATCTATTTACTTCTTCCATTGGTAAAAAAGTTAAAAGAGATAATACTGTTTTTACATCTGCGTCAGCTATATTTCTCCAATACTGATAAAACTCATATGGAGAAGTTTTTGTAGCGTCTAGCCATAATGCTCCTTTTTCAGTTTTACCCATTTTCTTGCCTTCTTTTGTAGTTAAAAGCTTAAATGTTAAACCAAATGAATCTGAGTGTCCAATTCTTCTTATTAAGTCAACTCCACCTAAGATATTAGACCACTGATCATTTCCACCCATTTGAAGCTTACAGCCATATGTGTTATATAAATGTAAGAAGTCATATGACTGCATAAGCATATATCCAAGTTCAAAAAATGTTAATCCACGTTCCATCCTTTGTTTATAACATTCTGCTGCAAGCATTTTGTTTACTGAGAATAGTGAACCAATATCTCTCATAAATTCAACAAAGTTTAACTCTAAAAGCCAATCTGCATTATTTACAATAATTGCTCCATTTTCTCCTTCAAAACTTACAAATTTAGAAAGTTGTTTTTTAAAACACTCAACATTGTGGTTAATTTCTTCACGTGTCATCATTCTTCTCATGTCTGTTTTTCCAGATGGGTCACCAATTGTTGCAGTACCACCGCCAATTAATATAATAGGTTTATGACCTGCTTTTTGCATTTGAGCTGCTACCATCATTGAAACAAAATGTCCAACATGTAAGCTATCTGCAGTTGGATCAAACCCTATATAAAATGGAATAGAGCTGTTATCTAGTACGGCTTTTAACTCTTCATGTGTTACTTGCTCAATATATCCTCTTTCCATTAATTCTTCAAATATCTTTGACATATAATCAATCCCTTCTCTTATTAGTTTAGTGTGAACTTCAATTATTTTATCACATAGTAGTTGCTTTTTTCAATGGCTAGGGAAAAATTAGTTACTAATAAGTCAATACTTCCTTATTTAGTAATTTTAACTAAATAAAGTTTTATTTATTCTATTGATTTATGAAAAACATTATAGTACAATAAGCAAAGAAAAGAGACACATATTAATATTAGTTCATGACAAGGAGAAGATTTAATGGACAGGAAGGATTACATTAGAAATTTTAGTATAATAGCACATATAGATCATGGAAAATCGACATTAGCAGATAGATTAATTGAAATGACTGGCGTACTTTCAAGTCGTGAAATGGAAAGCCAAGTGCTGGATAATATGGATATCGAGCGTGAAAGAGGAATCACAATAAAGTCACAAGCAGTGAAGATGATGTATAAGGCAAAAGATGGCAACGAGTATGAACTTAATTTAATAGATACACCAGGACATGTAGATTTTAATTATGAGGTATCTAGGAGCTTAGCTGCATGTGATGGAGCAATACTAGTAGTAGATAGTACTCAAGGTGTGGAGGCACAAACACTTGCAAATGTGTATTTGGCAATTGATAATAATTTGGAGATTTTACCAGTCATAAATAAAGTGGATTTACCAAATGCAAGACCAGATGAAGTAAAAAAAGAAATTGAAGATATAATAGGAATTCCGGCAGAAGATGCTCCTTGTATTTCTGCTAAAACAGGGCTTAATGTAGATGAAGTATTAGAAAGAATTGTAACAGATTTGCCTGCACCAACAGGAGACGAAAATGCTCCATTAAAATGCTTAATATTTGATTCTATATATAATGATTACAAAGGTGCAATTGCATATGTTAGAGTAAAAGATGGAACAGTAAAAGTGGGAGATGAGATAATGCTTATGGCAAACAAAAAGACTTTTACTGTTACAGAAGTAGGGTATTTCGAACCGGGTTCATATGCTCCTAGTGATAAATTACAAGCTGGAGAAGTTGGATATATTGCAGCAAGTATAAAAAGTTTGTCAGATATTAGAGTTGGTGATACAATTACCCTAAAAGACAAGCCAGCAGATGAACCACTTCCTGGATATAAAAAAGTAAATCCAATGGTTTATTGTGGAGTTTATCCAGTAGATGGAAGTGATTACGAAAATTTAAAAGTAGCATTGGAAAAATTAAAATTAAATGATGCTGCTTTGGAGTATGAAGCAGAGTCTTCTGGAGCATTAGGTTTTGGTTTTAGATGTGGTTTTTTGGGACTTTTACATTTAGAAATAATAGAAGAAAGGTTAGACAGAGAATTTGATTTAAGTTTAATTACTACTTCACCATCGGTTATTTATAAGGTTTATAAAACAGATGGAAAAGTGATTGAATTGTATAACCCATCTGATTTACCACCTACAAGTGAAATATCGTATATGGAAGAGCCTTTTGTTACAGCTGAAATTTTAACACCAAAGGAATTTGTGGGAAACATAATGGAAATATGCCAAAATAGGCGCGGAATATATGTGGATATGAAATATTTAGATGCAAACAGAGTAACACTTATTTATGAAATGCCTCTAAATGAAATTATTTATGATTTTTTTGATCAATTGAAATCGAGAACAAAAGGGTATGCATCATTTGATTATGAATTTAAAGAATATAAAAGGTCTGAATTGGTGAAATTAGATATTCACGTTAATGGACAGCCAGTTGATGCACTTTCTTTTATAGTTCACAAAAGTAACAGCTATGAACGTGGAAGAAAAATGGTGGAAAAATTAAAAGAGGTTATTCCGAGACAATTGTTTATTATACCAATTCAAGCAGTAATTGGTGGGAAGGTAATTGCAAGAGAAACAATATCTGCCTTAAGGAAGGATGTTTTGGCTAAGTGCTATGGAGGAGATATTACAAGAAAAAAGAAGTTACTAGAAAAACAAAAACGTGGTAAGAAGAAAATGAGGCAGATTGGAAATGTGGAGATACCACAGGAGGCGTTTCTCTCTGTGCTTAAATTAGATGAGGAGTAGGTTTTAAGTGAAAGATAAGTATTTTTTAAATTTATCAAATGAAAGGATAATGTAAATGAAGATTTATATAGGTCATTCGAAAAATTGGGATTATGAAAAAGAATTATACAACCCTATTTTGAAATCAGAGTTGAATAAAAAACATGATATTATTTTACCCCACCTTAATGATGATAGCTTTGATACGAAGAAGGTTATTGAAGATGCGGATTTATTTATAGCAGAAATATCCAATCCATCTCTAGGTTTAGGAATTGAAATAGGAAGAGCAGAACAGAAAGGAAAAAGAATTCTTTGCATTTATAGAAAAGGCAATAAGTATTCTAGTAGTTTAAAATATGTAAAAGTGGACATATTAGAATATGGTGATAAAAATGATATGATAGAAAAAATAGAACAATATATAGGTAAAGTTAATTATTAAATGGAGTTTTAGTAATGAAAGATAATAGAAAGAATAAAAACGAAAAAGATTTTGAAGACCAAGTAGAAGGCAGAAATGCTGTACTTGAACTTTTGGAATCAGACAGAGATATAAATAAAATTTATATCTCTGATGGAGAAAAACATGGTTCAATTTATAAAATTATTGCTTTGGCAAAAGAAAAAAGTGTTATAATAAATGAAGTTGGCAAAAGCAAAATAAATCAAATGGCACAAACTGAGAATAATCAGGGGGTTATAGCAATAGTTCCTCCATTTGCATATTGCGATATATATGATATAATCGAAGAGGCAAAGAAAAGACATGAAAAACCTTTTGTTTTAATTTTAGATGGAATAGAAGACCCGCACAACTTAGGTTCTATTATAAGAACAGCGGAAACAGCTGGGGCTCATGGCATAATAATTCCAAAAAGACGAGCAGTATCTGTTAATAGCACTGTTGCAAAAGTATCAGCAGGTGCGGTAGAATATATGAAAATTGCTAGAGTGAATAATATTAATGAGGCAATAAATACTCTAAAGCAAAACGATATATGGATTTATGGAACTGACATGAATACAGATAAATATTATTATGATGAAGATTTTACTGGAGGAGTTGGAATAGTAATAGGAAGCGAAGGTTTTGGAATAAGCAGGCTGGTTAAAGAAAATTGTGACTTTTTAGTAAAAATACCGATGAAAGGTAAAATTACATCACTTAATGCTTCTGTATCATCAGGTATAGTAATGTATGAAGTTGTCAAACAAAGAAATAAATAATATAAATTTTTATAAGAACAATTAATGTTCGATGGGAGGTTGTAATGAAAAAAAAGAAAAGCATATTAATTGTTGTACTTATTCTAATCATTTTACTAATAGGAGGAGCTTTTGCATTCTTATATTTCTTTACTGACTTATTTAGTTCAACACAAGACTTGTTCTGGAAATATTTTGCACAAAATGATGATATCTTTACAATTATAGAAAATGACAAATATGATGTACAATCGCAATTTAAACAAAGTAATTCATATACTTCAACTGGTAATTTGGCAGTTGTAATAGAACAGGGGGAAAGTAGTTCTACACAATTAAATGTAGAGACAACATCTAGACATGATGCTACGTCAGGAAGAACATACGCAGATGCGACTTTAAAAAATGGAGATATAGATTTGTTTCAAGTATCATACATAAATAGTGATGATATTTATGCTATAAGATGTGAAGAAATATTCCAAAATTATGTTGGAATAAGAAATTCTGGATTAACAGAATTAGCAACAAATTATGGAATAGAAACTAGTAGTAATATTCCAGATAGTATCAATCTTGAAGATTATTCTGGTTTATTAAATATCACAGATGAACAAAAACAACATATCTCAGACACATATTTACCAATAATATTAAACTATATTTTAGATACACAGTATTCAAAATCGAGTGAAGAAATTGAAATTAATGGAGTATCATATGATACAAATGTGTATTCTTTGCAATTAACAGGTGAAAGTGCAAAGCAAATAATTGTAGATTGTTTAAATGCGGTAAAATCAGACACAGAAACTTTAGTACTAATTAGTAATAAATTATCAATATTAGGACTTGGAATAGAATATACTGATACTTCAAATCTTTCATTAAGAATAGATGAATTGATTAGTCAAATTCAACAAATGAGCATGGAAGATGCTATTTATATATCTGTATACGAAAGCGATGAAGTAACAGTCAGAACAAAAATTCAAATTGAAAATGTAATTGAAATTACATATGATAGAGCAGGTGGAAATTTTACTCTTACATGTGATATATATCAAACAAATACTTCTATAACGAATGAATTAGAAGACACAAATACTTTGTCATCAGCAAATTATATAAATTCAAGTGTTTCAACAAATGTAAACGAGGAATCTGTAAGTGATTCTACAACAGTAGGAAATGACATAGAAGTGACTGAAAATACAATAGATAATAATGTGACAATAGAGGAAAATCAAATTACAAATGATGTAATTGAAGGAAATGAAACTCAAACATCTGAAGATATAACAGATGCAACCGATATGACAGATGGTGATGAGGCATTGGATATAGAAAGCCAATTAACTACTAATATAATTATATCAAGAATTATAATTAGCAAAACTACAACAGATAATTTAACTACTAATAATATTCAAATAATTCCTAATCTTGATAATTATAATGAAAATATAAATGTAACATATAGTTTAAGTGCTGTACAAAATAATAGTATTAATAATTCATATAGTATAATAGTGAATGATGTTGATGATTATAGTACAGAAGTAACTACAATCACTTATAATACTAATATAGTGGCTGCTAGTCAAGTAGAAGAAATTGAAGAACTAACAAGTTCTAATACCGCAATAGCAAATAATTATAGTGCAGAAGAATTTAGCACATTTATGACAAGTTGGAGTACTCTATTTTTACAAACACTTACAGGAAAGTTATCTGTTATAGGATTTGAAATATAAATATATATTATATAAAATTAGTTAAAAAAATATTAATTTAAAAAAGATAAACAGAATATCTTGCATTGAGTTAGTGAAGCTATGTAGACGAATTAAAACTTATCTACATAGCTTTAGCTTTTTATTATATATAAAAATTCAGAGATTTCTTTAAATAAGTAAATTTTTTATCAAAAATAATAAAAATAGAAAAAATTAAAAAAGAAAAATTATAAAATATATTGACTTAATAAATTTAAGGTGATATTATTTAACATAGCTTCTATTGAGGCTGATTTTTATTACCCTAAAAAACTTTAACAAGCAAATAATTTGAGGGGAATTAAGAGAAAAAGAATAGTATAATTTACATAAAAAAACAATTTGAGAAAAAAATAAAAAAAAACTAAAAAAATTCAAAAAAACTATTGACAGTAAAACCAGAATTATGCTAAAATATCTCTTGTCGTCGACAAAGTCGATAGAGAACATAAAAAGTACATTGAA
>CAZPKK010000026.1:0-19539 GCA_964587175.1 uncultured Clostridium sp. | reverse complement strand
TCGACCTCTAGCGTGACAGGCTAGCGTTCTAACCAACTGAACTACCGGGCCATATTTATCTAATAAAAAAAAAATGGTGGGCGCAATAGGACTCGAACCTATGACCTCCTGCTTGTAAGGCAGATGCTCTACCAGCTGAGCTATACGCCCATTTCTTTCGACTTGTTTAGTATACTAAACTTTTTTATATTTGTCAACAGATTTTTTATATTTTTTATAATCTTTTTTCAATATTTTTATATATATTAAATATTTTTGAAAAAATTTAAAAATATTTTTGATTTGCTATTACATCATTTTTTTTAGTATGGTATAATATATAAGCATTTAAACGAGTAACTTTAGTGGTTTATTTCCATTTTAGTTGCACGTTATTTTTGTGCACTTTATGCAGAATTTCTTATAAAATATTTATGTTTTGCTTGAAGTTATATACATTTTAGAAAGGGGGGATTTTATGCCAACAAACAAGAGAGAAGGTTTTATTTATGGTATTTGCATGTGTTTAATTATGGTATTTTTTATGGGACTTTTAAATATTTCTATCCATTTAAGTGGACTTAATTTAAATTCTATAAAAACTGCATTTATTGCTTTCCCTGTAACATTTATTATTGCTTTTCTTTTAGAAGAACTTGTCGTTAGAAAAATCAATAATATGTTACTAGAAAAATTTGTTGATAAATCAGATAGTGCTAATGCATATATTCTTTTTAATTGTTTCTTTATCGTTACATTCATGTCTTTAATTATGACTGTTGTCGGTGGATTTTTGAGTGGAGATAATATTCAAATTATTTTTAGTGAGTTTTTTATTAGATGGCCTAGAAATTTTTGTGCTGCATTTTTCTTAAATATTTTAGTAGCAGGACCTATAAGCAGATTTGTTTTGACTGTTATACAGTCTAAAAATAAGACATTTAATGAAACAGTTGATGATTCTATTTTGATTAATCAAAATAATTATTTAAAAAAATAACACTTAGTCTAATTTCTTTATAGGGATTAGACTAAGTGTTATTTTTTTATTCTAATTCTTCTATAGCTCTTTGTAACTGTGTATCATTTTCATCTGTAAGTTCTGTTATATCATCTGGTAACTCTACTACGATATCTGGTTCAATTCCGATTTCATTTATTTGATTTCTGCCCGGTGTATAATACTCTGCAGTAGTAATTTTTAATCCGCTTCCATCTGATAATCTATATAGAGTTTGTATTACTCCTTTCCCATATGTCTGAGTTCCTATTATTGTTGCTTTGTCAAGATCTTTTAAAGCCCCTGCAAGTATTTCTGATGCACTTGCCGAATTGCCATTTACTAATACAACTATTGGCATATCAATAGTTGGAGGTTCTTCTGATTCTATTATATCTTCATTTCCATCTTTATCTTTTTCAATTAATAATGTACTACCTTTATCACATATCATTTCTAATATATCTATTGCTTCATTTACTACACCACCGCCATTATCACGAATATCTATTATTAGAGATGTAGCGCCTTGTTCTTTCAAACTTTCATAATTTTCTTTAAATTCTTCTGCTGTACCACCATCAAAATCTATTATTTCTATATATGCAATATTGTTATCTAACATCCTTGAATTAATATGACTTACTTCAATTCTCGCTCTTTCTATTTCTACCTCAAAAACTTCTTCTCCTCTTGCAATCTCTAATTTAACAGTAGTTCCTTCTTCACCTTTAATTTTGTTAGAGATATCAGTTACATTGTCAGCAGTAACTTCTTCATCTTCAACCTTTGTTATAATATCTCCTTCTTGTAATCCCGCCTCTTCTGCAGGAGAACCTTCCATTGGTTCTACAACAGTGATTGTTCCTTCTTCATAATCCACAATCATATAAATTCCTATTCCTACATAATTTCCCATTGCAGTATCGTATTCTTCGCTCATTTCCTCTGGAGTATAATAAACTGTATATTGGTCTCCCACACCTGCCACATATCCTTTTATTGCCATTTCTATCATCTGTTCATCATCTAGTTCTCCAATATATTTTTCTTCTAACATTGTTCTAATAGATGCTAGTGCTGTTTCTATTCCTGTTGTTCCATCTCCTGAAATTATACTATTTATACTAGCTGATGATGTTATGTTTTCTGTAACAATTATTGTTGTAATTAGCGATGACAATAGTGCAGTAATTATTATTATCATCGCAATCCTATAAATTTTTTGTCCTTTACTATTATTTTCCATTATCCACCGTTTCCTTATATTATATTTAGGTTTTTTATTATATGAAAAATCAACTTTTCTCTTTGTATTTAACGCACTCTATTTTTCTATATAACAGGTTGGCTACCTCAAACTTTCTTTAAGCAGAAGTAGTGACATATATTTTGCTTTACAGCAATAAACTAATTATATGTCTCTATTATTAAGCCTATAAACCTTTTTTATTATATAATATTATTTTTCTCAAAATGCATTTATACTAAAACATCGGAGACAGATTTTAAATCCATCTCCATGTTCCAGTAACAGTATGAGCCAATAATACTTATTCAGGTACATTTACAAAATTAAGTGGATTAGTATAGTTTCCATCTATTCTAACTTCAAAGTGTAAATGTGGTCCAGTTGAGTTACCCGTTGAGCCAACAGTCATTATTACATCCCCCTGTTTTACTTCAGCTCCAACTTCTGTTAGTATTTCATTTCCATGCCCGTATAGTGTTACTATTTCATCACCATGATTTATCATTACACAGTTTCCATATCCGCCTAGCCATCCGGCATATGTAACTACACCATCTGCTGCTGCTACTACAGGCGTTCCTAATTCTGCACCGCCAATATCAATTCCTGTATGTGTTTTTACTATTCCTTGAATAGGATGTTGTCTAATTCCATAATTTGAAGTAATTACTGTTCCACTAGCAGCTACAGGCCATAGCATTTCTCCACCTGTATATTGCAATACTGCATCTATATAAGTTGCTGCTAATATTTGTGCTTCAATTTCTGCTTGCTCTTCCTTATATTGTGTTATTTGCTCTTGAAGTGCTTGTTCTTCTTCTGATAACTGATTTATATAGCTTTCTTGCAAAGTTTTCATATTAGTTAACACTACTGATGTCTGTTCACTCTTTGCTTTTATTATTCTCAATTCCGATTGTTCATTTTCAAGTTTCTGTTTTGTTGTCTCTATATTTTCCTTTTCCTCTTGTATTTGAGATATTAATTGACTATCATATTCAACGATTTCTTCTATTATGTAATATCTAGATAAAAAATCTGTTATGCTTTCTGATTTTAGTAGAATATCTAAATATTGAACATCACCAGCTTCATATATGGCAACTAAACGTTTTGCTAATAACTCACTTTTTTCTTCATAGCTTTGTGAGGCAATTTCTAATTTTTCAGTAGCCTCATCTATAGAAGCTTGTAATTCATCCATTTTGTTTCCTAATTCTTCTATATCGCTTTCATAAGACATTATTTGATCTTCTAATTCTTGTACTTTTAGCATTGTCGTTGATAATTCGTCTTGTATATATTCTAGTTCCAAACTTGCCTCTTCTATTTTAGCTTCTACTTCTTCTTGTTGTTCTTCTAAACTTAGTTCATTTGTTTCATCATTTGACAAAGAATCTTCAGCAAACACAAAAATACAGAAAGTTTGTAATAATATAAAGATTAATATTATTGAAATTAGTTTTTTCTTCATATTTAATCACATTCCTTTCTTAAGTATATATTTTGAGTAGAAATTTCTTTAGCCTTGCTCTTCCTCTTTATCATTCTAATATTATACTTATACAATAAGATAATTTAATCTTACTATACAAGAAGCTTTACTAAATTAAATAAATTTAAATCCGTTTAATAATATACTAAACTTGGATGGCTTGTATATAACAATGGATCTACTCTATATCCACTGCCACTTCCACCTATATATACTTCATAATGTAGATGTGGTCCAGTTGAAATTCCTGTATTACCTGATACTGCAATTTGTTGACCTGTTGTAACAATATCTCCAAGACTAACATTAATTGATGACAAATGTGCAAATGCTGTATAATATCCATTACCATGATCAATTTTTACATAATTCCCATAACCACCGTGACCAACCTGCATAAATTACTTTTCCATCTGCAGGTGCATAAACAGATACATAACTTACAGCTATATCTATTGCTCCATGATTTGAAGATGCTCCTGCAGTTGGTGCAGTTCTATTTCCAAATATAGATGTTATTATATTATAGCTATATGATAGCGGCCATTCTAAAACGCCTTTGAAACTTCCTTCATATGATCCAACAGAAGAAGTAGTTTTCTCTATTTCTTCTTCTGCTTTTTTTATTGCAGCCTCAAATTCATCTAATGTGTTTTGTAATTCTTGTTCTTCTTCTGATAGACTAGCCATCTTTTCTTCTTTTTCTGCTTTTGCAGTTTGTAAAGTTTCATTTTTTATTTCCAATTCTTGTTTTGCTTCATCTATTTCAGCTTTCTCTTCTTCAAGTTCTTGCTTAGCAGCTTCTGTTTCTTCTTGTTTTTCTATAATAGAATCTATTACAGACTGGTCAGCACTTGCAAGTTCCTCAATTCTATAATAATTAGATATTAAACTGGTTATATCTTCAGATGATAGTAATACATCTAAATAATTTGTTTGTCCTCTTTCATACATTGCAACTAATCTTGCTATTAGTAAATCTTGTTTTTCTTTAGTTTCTTCTTCTAATTGTTCTATTTCTTCTTCTTTTTCAGAAATAGAGTTTTCTAGCTCTTCTATTTTATCATTTAATTCTTCTATCTCAGTTTCATATTTTGATATTTGAGCCCTTAATTCTTCTACTTCAGATTCCACAGACTCTTGTTCTTCTTGTATTGCCTCTAATTCTGCTTCAGTTTCTTGCATCTGATTCTTAAGTTCATTTATATTATTTGAACTGGCTACTGCTGAAACTGCAGATATGTAAAGCAGTATAAAAGTTAAAACAATTGACACGACCTTTTTCATATACTATCTCTCCTTCAAATCTATCCAATTTACTCCTTTTATTTACTACACTTCTAAGTATTTCTTCATTGATATTGCACTACCAATAGCACCAATTCCTGTTCCCATAACAATATACACAATCAATAACATTGAAAGCATATCAGAGAATGTCAACAAGTTTAACCCTAATGTTGTTCCCATGCTACTATTAATAATTCCATCCGCAACAAAATTATATGCAAATCCAAGTATAACAATTGAAATTAGTGCAGCAATAATTCCTATTATAATACCTTCTACCATAAAAGGCCATCTTATAAAACCATTTGTTGCTCCAACATATTTCATAATAGAGATTTCTTTTCTCCTTGCATGTACTGTAAGTTTAATTGTATTTGCTATAATGAATATTGATATAAGAATCAATAATATTAATATAACAGCTGTTGCTGTTCTAATGCCATTTGCAATATTTACAAGTGTATTTACTGTCTGGTCTCCTGCTTGAATACTTGCTACATTATCAAAAGTTTCTATTTGCTTCTGCACTTCTTCATTTTTAGTTAAATCCGTAAGAGTAATTACATATGATGCTTTGAAAGGATTTTGGTCGCCAGAATATGGATCTAATAATGAAGCAGCATCACCTAGCCATTCTTTCATTTCATTTAAAGCTTGCTCTTGCGATACATATTCTACTGTATTAACATATTGTATTGATTTTATTTTTTGTTCAAGCTCTGCTTCTTCTTCAGAAGTAGCATCCGGATCAATAAATATTTGCATTGCCTGATCAGATTGTACTTGTTCTATAATATAGTTTACATTTTCACCAATTAAAAAGAAAATACCAAAAATAAACATTGTTGCACACATTATAATAATAGAAGCTGCTGTTGATTTTTTATTTTTAAAAAAGTTTCTAAAACCTTCCCCTATTAAGTAACCAAATATACTATACCTCACTATCATACCCACCTTTTTTATCATCTCTTATTATATTGCCTTTTTCTATCTGAATAACTCTTTTCTTCATTCTATCTACTATATCCTTAGCATGAGTTGCAACAACCACAGTGGTTCCTCTGGCATTTATGTCTTTAAGCAATGTCATAATCTCCCATGCAGTGTCTGGGTCTAGGTTTCCAGTAGGCTCGTCCGCAATTATCATAGATGGATTATTTACCAAAGCTCTTGCTAGCGCTACCCTTTGCTGCTCACCACCAGATAGTTCGTTTGGATATACTTTTGCCTTATCACTTAACCCTACTAAAGATAGTACCATTGGCACTTGTCTTCTAATATGTTTTGGTGTTGATCTTACTATGTACATTGCATATGCAACATTGTCATATACAGTTCTATCTGGTAATAATCTAAAATCTTGAAACACTACTCCCATACTTCTTCTTAAGAAAGGTACCCTCTTTGGTTTTAAGAATGTTGTATCTTTCCCATTTATAATAATATGACCTGATGTAGGTTCCTCTTCTTTTAATATAAGCTTTATCAAGGTGGACTTGCCCGAGCCAGAACTACCAACTAAAAAAGCAAACTCTCCTTTATCAATCTTAAAATTTGCATTATGAACAGCCTCTGTACCTGTATCATACTTTTTACTCACATTTCTAAACTCAATCATACTTTTCTCCTTGTGTAGTTACGATTTTATTCCTATTAGTTTACTTCTATATCATAACAATAAAAATAAATATTTGCAATAGTTTTTTCATCAAAAAACAACATAAATTTTTCTCAAAGAATTATTTATGTTGCTTTTCCTCAAAATATCTTTATTTTTCTTTTTTTTTTTAATAATTGTTAATTTATCCCAATTAATAAACTCTTAATTAATTTGCCTATTTAATAAAAGAAATACATTTTCTAAAATCTAGAAGCAATAATATATGACCAAATTATTCACGTACTTTGCATACAATAGCATTGCTGTCAATTTTATAATATTTCAAAAGTTCTTCTGCTTTTCCACTTCTTCCAAAGCAGTCAGGTATACCCATTCTTTCTACCTTTGTTGGATATTCCTCTGCTAGGACTTCACATACAGTGCTTCCAAGCCCACCAATTATATTGTGATCTTCCACTGTAATAATTCTTTTTGTCTCTTTTGCACATTTTATAATTAAGTCTCTATCAATTGGTTTTATTGTGTGAATATCTATAACTCTAATGTTTATTCCTTTTTCTTTTAGTATCTCTTGTGCTTTGATAGCTTCTAAAACAGTTACTCCTGTTGCAATTACGCTTGCATCTGTTCCATCTCCTATTTGCACTCCTTTTCCTATTTCAAACCTATCTGCTTCATTATAAATTATAGGTGTTGTTAATCTACATAAACGCAAATATACAGGTCCCTTTATTTTTGCAATCTCTCTTACTGCCCATCTTGTTTGAACATCATCTGATGTACACATTACTGTCATATTAGGTAAACTTCTCATCAAACCCAAATCTTCTAACATTTGATGTGTTGCTCCATCTTCACCTACTGTAATACCAGCATGTGTAGCTACAATTTTAACATTTAAATTGGGATATGCAATACTATTTCTAATTTGTTCATATGCTCTTCCTGCCGCAAAAACTGCAAAAGTACTAGCATATGGTATTTTTCCAAATGTAGAAAGACCTGCTGCTATTCCCATAAGATTTTGCTCAGCAATTCCTACATTTATAAATCTATCTGGAAATTTCTTAGCAAAAATCTCTGTTTTTGTTGCAGTAGACAAATCTGCATCTAAAACTACTATGCTTTCATTCTCTTCTCCTAACTTTGCAAGCTCTTCTCCATAACTCTGTCTTGTGGCAATTTTATTATCTAAATTCATTTCACATACTCCTTTGAATTTTTAATATTATACTATAAAACTTGATAAAACCACGAGATATATTAATTTTTCTTGGTAGCACCACGTGGTAATTTATTCTAGTTGGTAGTCTCACGTGTCACATATATTTTTTCTTGGTAGCACCACGTGTTAGATATATTTTTTGTTCGAATACATGGAGAACACAAAATATATCTAACAGCAAGATGGTGCGGATTTTAAACCACTATATGTGACAGCCTTGATAGAGACGGACTTTAAAGCAGACTTTAAACCACTATTTTAACTAATAATTGCTAAATTAAGCTCTTCCATAGCCATATCATATTCTTCTTCCTTCGGTGCTTTGCCATGCCACTCAGCTTTATTCTCCATAAAAGACACACCTTTTCCTTTAACTGTTTTTGCTATTATTGCAGTTGGTTTTCCCTTTGTTTGCTTTGCTGTAGTAAAAGCATCTATTATACTACTAATATTGTGTCCATCAATATTTATAACATTAAAACCAAAACTTAAAAATCTCTCTGTTATATTATTCATTCCACCTACTTTGTCTATTTCTCCATCTATCTGCAAATTATTATTATCTACTACAACACATAAATTGTCTAGTTCATTTTTGCTAGCAGCCATAGCAGCCTCCCAAACTTGTCCTTCTTCTATTTCGCCATCTCCTACTATGCAATATATTTTGCAACCAGCCTTGTCCATTTTTGAAGCAATGGCCATCCCAACAGCTGTAGATATCCCCTGCCCTAAAGACCCAGTAGTCATATCTACTCCTATAACTTTGTTCATATCCGGATGACCTTGAAGATTACTTTCTAGTTTTCTAAATGTTTTTAACAATTTTTTATCAAGATATCCTTTCTCTGCGAGAACACTATACAGAGCTGGAGCAGCATGTCCCTTTGATAACACAAGCCTATCTCTATTTGAATCATCTGGTTTCTCTTCATCTATATTCATTTGGTTAAAATATAAGACAGTCAATATATCTGCACAAGAAAGCGAACCACCTGGATGACCAGACTTAGCATTATACACTTCCTCAATAATTCCTTTTCTTACTTGTATAGCTATTTTCTCAAGAGCAGTTACATCTGTAATCTTCATCTTCTTCACGTTCCTTTCAAATTTAATTTTTTTATTGTATAGGAAAATATGTATCTGAGATTGCAATTACTCTATAAGCTCATTTGCTAATATATTGGTCATATCATTTGTCATATCATTACTTATCGTATTATTTTCTTCTAACTCTTCCTCATATACAATTTCAAGCTGATCTATTAAATCTTGCAAACTCTGTATATCCTTTCCTATCATCTCATAATCCACATTTAAAGTAGAATTCTTTAAATTCTCATTTGCTTCTATAATTGCTTCTATTAAAGTTTCTATACTTTCTGTATTTTCAACCTCTATATCCACTGCATTTTGTGAAACTAAATTCTCAAGTGCTTCTGTTATAGTATCACCAATAGCTAGTTTGTTTCCAGAAGCCACAATTACCTTCTTTAATGTAGGCACTGAATCGTCTTCATTAATATATTGCTGATATACTGTTTCTATATAAAGAAGAGTATTGTCAAGAGGAACTATCATCATATTTTTAGTTATTCTTGTTCCTGTAACATTCAAGGCATTTAACACACTTGAAATTTCCTCATCTTGGGCAATTTGTGTATCTAATTGCATTGGCCCTAAAATATTGCTATCTGATGCAAACTTATATATTGTAAGTTTTGGTGTTCCATCTTCATATGTTCCCACCATATATGAAGTTATATTTTGCTTTCCATATGGTGTAAATGGTATCACTAACCCCAATTTGCTTTCATCAGAATCTATAGTTTTTACCATTGTATAGTATGGTTCTATGTCCACTCCTGTTCTAGAAGTAGTTAAACTTGTATTATGTGTAGCAACATCCCACACGTCATTTCCTCTATATAATACATCTGGTTGCACATCATGATATCTTTGTATTATTTCAGCTTGAATACTATATAAAAACTCTGGATAAATAAACTGACTACTTATATCACTTGGTATTTCCTCATTTGCAAACAAATCAGGATATATCTTAGAATATGCACTTGCTATTGGGTCAGTCTGATCTGTTATATAAAATTTGATTGTTCCGTCATATGCATTTATTATTACTTTTATAGAATTTCTTATATAGTTTAGCTCTATCTCTTTTGAGTTTTCTAATTCTACTGTCGTCCTTTGAGAATATGGATAATTGTTTGATGTTGTATATGCATCAAGTACCCAATATAGTTCTCCACTATCATCAACTACCATATATGGATTTTCATCATATAATAAATATGGCATTAAAGTTTCTGCTCTATCTATAATATTCCTATTTATTAATATTTTACTATCCGCATTCACATTAGCAGAAAAAGCTAATTTCAAATCTCCTTCTTTGATACCTAGTATAACTCTATCAATAAAGTTTAAGCTTAGTCCAGCTTCCCCATCATATACATTTTCTGTATTTGTTGTACTTGAAGTTGGATAGTCAAATTCTTCACTATTATTACTATTAGTTACTATATTATTATCTGTTTCTAAACCGAAATAAATTCTAGGTTCAGTAATTGTAACAACATCTTCATCTGAAGACTCAAAGTTTTTCTGTAGCTTTACTAAATTACCATTCTCATCAGTATCTGTTGCAGACGTAACAATTACTCCATATCCGTGAGTATATTCATATGTTTGATTATTATATGTTCCATTATCAGATACTATTTCTCTTGGAGAAATATATACTAATTGCTGTTGTCCATCAACTCTATAAAGCGATATTTTCGCAGAATTATAAGTATAATATCCTCTTTCTGTTTGTAATGTGTTTAAATCTTGTAAAACTGTATCTGGATCAATAATTGCAATATTACTAATTGTGTCTGCTAAATCAGCTAATGTTTCTGCTGTAATTGTTTCTCCGCCATTTTCTATTGTATATACTTCTGTATTTATTCCATATGCTTCTTTTGTATAAGTTATATTAGTTTGTATATTATCTTCCTCTTTATCCAATTCATTTGGATTTACAAAAACAAGTTGAAATAATGCCATTGCAATTAGGAGTACTATAATATATACAGGTACAACTAAAATCCATACAATAACATTTTTTGTTTTTCCTTTATTAAAATTCATTATCGCCATAAAAACTGACAATATAATAAGTATTGGTATTACAGCATATCCCCATAATTTTATTGTAACATCTGTTATTCCAGCACCATAAATATAATATGTAGTGTCTTCTTGTAAACTTAAGAATCTGTCAAATCCAATGTCTTGCACCTTTATAAGTACAAATAATGCAAGTAAAATAGAAAGAATCTTTAAATTAGTAAATAACTGCTTTAATAGTTTACTATTTTTTAATGTCTCTCTATCTATTCCATCAAAATATATATTAAACACACTTATGTAATATATAACCGTGTAGATTGTTAAACCTACAAATATCAATAAAATATATAATAAAATGGTTTCTATAAAAGGTTTTTGAAACATAAAATACCCTATATCTAAACCAAATACTGGGTCATTTGTTCCGAACAATGTACTATTAGAAAATAACATATATTTATTTAATATTAGATTTGTTGTAACAGCACCAACTATTATAGATATAATAAAAGAAATTGATTTATTTGGGAGTTTTGGCATTGCCTTTTTCTCTGCTTCAAAAAATGGAGTCAATGCTTTCTTTATTCTGTTATTATTTATATAAATGATCAAAAATAGTATAACAAAATTGATTCCAAATGTTATTGCTGTGTAATTTACATTTTGCCAATAAATACTTAAGTATTCTTCTCCGATTTCTAATATTTCTAAATATTCACCTCTGTAAATTACATATCCTACAATTACTACAAGTAATATAAATAACAATACAATATACATTCTCTTTTTATTTTTCTTTATTGTTTTAGAACTTTCTGTAGTTTGTTTTTCAGTAATAGTATTGTTTTTTAATTCATTTTTTTCTTCACTCATACTAACCTCCATCTATATTAATGCTTTCACAAAATCTTCGCTATTAAAAACTTCCATATCATCTATCTTTTCGCCTATTCCTACAAATTTAACTGGCATTTTATTCTCATTAACTATTCCTATAACTACTCCGCCTTTTGCAGTTCCATCTAGTTTAGTTAATATTAGTCCAGTTATATCTACTGTTTCTTTAAAAGCCTTAACTTGGCTTATTGCGTTTTGTCCTGTTGTTGCATCCAATACCATCAAAACTTCTTTTGAAGCTTCAGGAAGTTCTTTATCTATAACTTTCTTTATTTTTATAAGCTCATCCATTAAATATTTTTTATTATGCAATCTTCCAGCCGTATCACAAATTAATATATCTGCTTGGCTTTCTTTAGTCACCTTAATTGCATCAAACACAACAGATGCAGGATCTACCCCTTCTTCTCTTTTTACTATATCACAACCAGCTCTATTTGCCCAAATTTCAAGTTGCTCTACTGCTGCTGCCCTAAAAGTATCTGCTGCAGCTACTACAACCTTTTTACCATCTTGTTTTAATCTATTAGCCATTTTACCAATTGATGTAGTTTTACCAACTCCATTTACTCCTACAACTAATATAACTGATGGTTTTGTTTCTAAGTGTAAATCATTATCCACAGAATCAAATATTTTTTTAATTTCTTCTCTTAAAGCTTGTTTTACAATTTCAGCATCTTCTATTTTTTCTTTTTTTATTCTATCTCTTAAATTACTAATTATTTTTGTTGATGTCTCCACTCCTACATCTGACATAATTAGCACCTCTTCTAATTCTTCAAGCAATTCTTCATCCACTTTTCTAAAAGTACTAAACACATCATTCATTTTTTCTTCAAAAGAATTTTTTGTTTTGCTTAGTCCCTGTTTTAATTTATCAAAAAAACCCATTGTATATTCTTCATTCCTCTCCAAAAAAGTTTATTTCTTTAATATGTTTCCCTCTGTTTATACAGTCTATATTATATTATTTTTAGAAAATTATGTCAATGTTTATTCTACGAACTATTAAAGATTAAGTAATAAATAAGAAAAGTGGTACGCTCGCAAAAGCAGAACTTTCGACGCACACATGTGCATTTTGCTTCGCAAATACGCACAGTCTAAGGAAACTTAGGCCGTGTTGTATAGCAAAAGTGAAACAATGATGACAGTATTAATCCTGTCATCAAGTTTCACTTTATCTAAATATTATGAAAACAACTTTGAGAATATCACTGTTTTCAATGTATGAATTTTTAAACTACATAATAAGTGAGGATATTCCAGAAATTCCTATAACTCCTATCCCTATTATAAATAGAAAACTGAACAAACAACCTCCACAGCCTGGTCCTCCTCTACGCCATCCCCAATGATGTGGTGGTGGTGCTCCATGTGGTCCTCTTGGTCCCATTCCTCCAGGCCCTCTTCCTGGTCCTCCTCCTGGACCACCTCTTCCTGGACCTCCACCAGGTCCTCCTCCTGATCTTGGCATAAAATCTCCTCCTTTCAACTTTTGTTACTACATATTATTCTTTTCTTGTTTTCAGAATTTATTATAACACTAAAAACAAAATTTTACTATATTTTTTTATTCACATTTTTATTATTTTACCCAAAATGTAAATATTTTTTACTTCTATAATTTTCATTTAAATCTAACTCTCCACATTGTTAATAATCTCTATTACTTGTGGTAATGATTCTAAACCACTTTTCTTTCCCATATGACCAATGCCCTCTATCAGTATAGGATTTGAATCTATGATTTTAGGAAATTCTTGTAAAATTTCAAATGGCACTATATGATCATCATTACTATAAATTGAATATCGATTTTTTACTAAATTGATAAACTTTTCTTTTTCTTCTGTTGTTATTGTCATTGGTGCTATTACATTATTTAAATCATCTCTTCCTTTAACAATAAAACTTTTTCCAAAACCAGCCAAACTAATATATAATCCTGCTTTTAAATTGTTTTTGCTTGTGTATTTTATAAACATCGCATTTCCAATTGAATGAGCAATTACAATTAATTCTCCATTAAAAATATCCTTGTACTTATCAAAGATTTTATAATATCTATCAATGGTTATATCTGTTTTTGTTGGAAATTCTGGAATAATCACATTATATCCTTTTTCTTCTAATTTTTGTTTAAAATATTTATAGATCTTAGGAATTCCATTAAAACCATGGACTAACATTACATTTTTCATCATATATCTCCTCTCTCCATTAAAACTTATCAAATGCCATCTAATAATGTTATTATAATATCATTTTTTTTTTTTACAATCCTAATCATACCACACCATCCTTCCTTTTTCAAGTTAAAGGCGACAAAAAAATCAACCTTTTACAGTTGATTCAATCGTTTCGTCTGGTGCGATGATTTTACTTGATGGAGCAAATCACATACAAGTTACGAACTCTGTTCCCTTTCTAAAATTATTATATATGAATTGTCATTAAATTTCAATGGGGGTATGGAGAATTATATTATTTTATAGTATAATTATAGTGTAATTTTCTTTATTATAGTTTGGAGGTGGAATTGTGAGTAAACCTGGTCCAAAGGAAGGTCTTTTACCCGGTCAAGAAGATGATATTAACAAGATGTTTTATAGGGATTATATGATTGATTATTTTGATATAAAAATAACAACATTAGTTGATTTACTATCTAATACAAAAGAAAACATTGATAAATTATCAACTCAAAATTACAAGTTAGGAAAGATAGAATTCAAAACATTGAATTCTACAGACATAGATAAGCTATCTTCTTTTGCTAAAAGTGAAATAGTTAGTGAATACTATCATTGTTTGGAAACTTTTATGAGATTGTTTATATCACATGCACTATTTAAACCATCTCCATTGATTGAATTAACAGCAATGGATAATAGAGAATATCATAAATACTTAAATCAAATTGCAAGAAAAGATTTTGAACATCTTAATGATAGATTAAACGGTAATGAGACAATTTCGCTAGTAATAATTGGTGGAAGAGATTATAAAGAAAGTGGATTAACAGAAAAGCAGTTTAACAATTTAAAAGAATGGATTAGTATGTGTGCACAACAATTACAAAGTATGTCTGAGTATAATTCATTTAAACATGGGCTGAGTATGTTTATTGGAAATGGTGCAATAGCGTTGACAAATCCTGATAATAAGGAGACATTGTTAGAGAAAAATGGCGATTCTGTTTATATTTTGGAAAGTAAAGACATTGGTAATAGATATGAATTCAATATAAAAAATATATTTGTTGAATACGATTATAAGGTTACATTGATGATGTTTTATAATGAAATGATTAAAAATATTATGACAATTGGTAAGTGGCGATATATTACTAAAGAAAAAACTAAAACGATTCTAGGATTACACTTTGCTATGTTTGATTATTTTGAACTCAGAGATATGTTTTTCGAAAAAGGAAATATTGGGGCTTTAATGGAATCTTATAGTATAAAGTTATTTTATGAAGAAGATTTGGAGGAATTGAATATGAAAAATGTAATTATTACTGGTGCTGCAAATGGTGTTGGAAAAGCAGTTGCACAAATATTAAAAAATGAAAATCTAATATTGATTGATATTGATGATAAGGGACTAGAAAAAACTGCAAAAGAATTAAATAAAGATTATTATGTATGCGATTTAAGTGATGCAGATCAGATAAGTGAAATAATATCTAAAGTTAATAAAAAATATATTAAAATTGATTGTCTAATTAATTGTGCAGGTATGTGGATTTCCGGTAACATGTCAAAATTACAACAACCTGTATTTGATGAAATGAACACTTTGGATAGAATTAAACGTGTAATTGACACTAATGTGTTTGGAACTATTGCTATGATAAAAAGTATATTTCCTATTATGAAAAATCAAGGTTATGGTCAAATAATAAATATTAATTCACAAAGCGGTGTTATGTGTGAGCCACCATTTCCAATTTATAATGCAACAAAACATAGTACAAATGCCTTTAGGAAAGCAATTCAAGATGACTTGGCAAAAAATAATATAAAGATAACAGATGTATGTCCTGGGTTGATTTGTACAGATTTTTATAAAAGGGCAAAAAATCCACTACCAAAAGAAATAATGGAAACGGGATTAACGTCAGAAGATGTTGCTAAAACAGTAAAGTATATATTTGATTTGCCACACGAAATTACGATACCTAGCATTGAGGTAAGGCATATAAAGAATTATTAAAAGGAGATGATTAAGTATGTTTTTTTCAGACAAAATTTATTTGGTAACAGGTTCTACCTCTGGCATAGGTCAAGGTATTGCAAAAGAATTACTAGAAAATGGAGCAAAAGTTGTCATTAACTATGCCCATAATCAGGAAAATGCAAATTTAACAAAAAATATGTTTAAAGAATTTAAAGAAAATACTTTATTTATAAAAGCAGATGTTTCAAATGAAGCTGATGTTAAGAATATGTATAAACAAATTGAAGAAAAGTTTGGTGGATTGGATGGAATAGTCAATAATGCAGTATATGATGAGATTTTTTCTATTGAGGATTTAACCACAGAGGAATATAGAAAAGAGTTGGATGTAAATGTTGTTGGCAGATGGCTATGTATAAAATATGCAATTCCACTATTAAAGAAATCTAAAGTTCCAAGAATAGTAAATATAGCATCTAGGTTAGGTACTAAACCAATGGAGGATTCTGTAGCATACTGTACAAGTGAAGCTGCGACTATAATGCTAACTAAATGTTGTGCATTAGAATTAACACCTAAATATAATGTTAAAGTAAATACTGTTAGTCCTTCTATGACGCTAACACCTCTAGCCAAGAAAAGTTATTCTGAAGAAGAAATAAAAGAAACATCATTAAAAAATCCAAGTGGTAGACTGGGAGAAGTAAGTGATATAGTTCATACAGTATTATTTTTATTAAGTGATAAGGCAGATTATATTAATGGCGAAAATATAAATGTTAATGGTGGAATACTTTTAAAATAATAACAAACTGTATATTTTTGGGGACATGTACCAATGGCGACAACAAATTTACAGTATCAATTTTATGAGGACATATTAAGAAAGAATAATCACCAATTAAAACAGAAGAGGGAGACAGTTACCAACAATAAAGAAATTCAAAAACCTAAAATACTATGTGAAATAAAAGTTAAAGACAATGCCTAAATTTAATTTAGTCTCGCATTGTCTTTTTATGTATTTACAAATTAATTATTTTTTCTATAATTTCTTTATCTTCTATTTTATTAATTCCAAAACATTTTTTGCCTAAGTCTTTTATTGAAGCACCTAAATGATACATTTCTTTGTTATCTATAATAATAAATCTATCATGAAATTTATTCGTTTTAGCAACTTTTAAGATAGGATATTCTTTATTAAATTTTTGAATATCTATATTTTGAATATTACTTTTATCAGATGTTAAAATAACTACTTCTACATTATTCTTCTTTTTAGCTAGCATTTTCAAAACACTATCATCAATATAATTATCTATAACTAAAATTTTCTTATTTGCTCTTTTTATAATATCTATAATTAAGCTATATGCATCATATATTTGACCATCAAAAAATATTCTTTGCTTTATGTTTTCTTCGAGTTGCAATTGATCAAATATTATATCAAATTTCTTGTCTTGTTCAATGAACTTTTTGTCCATTTTATTTTCAATGTTAATTACTTTTTCAAATAAATTTTTATTAGTATTTATGAATTTTCTCATTTCTATAAATGCTCGCATAATATTTATACTTACTTCTATTGCAATATCGTTTTTTAATACTCCTGATAGCATTGCTATTCCTTGCTCTGTAAATGCATAAGGCAAATATTTTTCACTTCTATATTTATTCTTTTCTCCCTTTGATGTGGTTCCATTTTGGAACCACATTTTATCCATTTCATCCTTAGTAAGCTGAAAACAAAAATCTTCTGGAAATCTATCAATATTTCTTTTTACAGCTTTATTTACATTTTTAGTTTCATAATGATATAACATAGCTACATCACTATCTAGCATTACTTGTTTTCCTCTTATGGTATATATTAAATTTTTTATCTCCTCATTAGATATTTCATTTTGAATTGATAATTTGTTTTCTTCCATAGATTCACATCCTTATATCAGGTTACTATTTTAGTATAGAACGTATATTTGCGCTTGTAAAGTATTTTCTCTAATTTAATCCAACTTTTTTGGAAAAGAGCAAAAATATATTGAAAAAATGGAAAATGAAATTTCTAAAATGAAAAAAGACAGTATTGCATTAATCAATCAAATAACAACAATTAGTAAGCAAAGAATTTTTAAAGATACTGTAAGAAGAAATGTAAAAATTTCTAATAATTCTCTTGATTTGATTGATAAACAAATTATTAAATTTTTCACAAAGTAAATTTTACATTTAAAAGGAGAGTTGCTAGAACTCTCCAAAATCATTTAGGCTCCCGTCTTACTACGAAAGTAGTAGAGGGTTAAGTTAAATATATTATATGAATTGCTTAATAAATTTATACATTAGGTTCTATAATATTAGTTAGGGTAGGTAAAACTCCAACTATTGACAAAGAATCGTTATTTTCAAATGGAGCAAATCACATACAAGTTACGAACTCTGTTCCCTTTCTAAAAACATTATATATGAATTAATATTAAATTTCAATGGGAGTATGGAAAAAATTTGCTTTAAGTAGTATAATTTTGTTATTAAATTATTTTGAAGTTGTAAGTGGAGGCAGTTATGAATAAAGAAGAAATATTAGATAGAGTTGATAAACTCATTGTAATGTATAAAAATGGAGAACTTGGTGGAGAAGTAATGCCAGAAGATGCCAATCCACATTTTGAAAGCTCCAGTTTAGAAAATTATTTATATTTTACTTTGCCGATGGCACTAAATTATCAAAGAAATTCTTACACACTTTGGGAAAGTGCGTTAAAAACTTATACTGATGAACAAACTAGATTTGTATTTGATCCTAAAATGTGTTTAAAAAAGTCTTTTGAAGAAGTACAACAAGCTTTAACGAAATATAAAGTTGCACTACAAAAACAAAAGCAAACTGAAATATGGTTATCACTTTGTAACACTTTTGTAGAATTATTTGATGGCGATATAAGAAGGTTATTTGATACATTAGATAATGATGTAGATAAAATTAGAAACTTTATACAAAAAGATAATAAAAAGAAGTTCCCATATTTATCTGGAACAAAAATATGCAATTATTGGATGTATGTAATTTATCAATATACTGATAGGAAATATAAAAATATACAAGATTTAACTGTCGCGCCAGATACTCATGTGTGCAAAGCAACTCATAAATTAGGATTGATTACTGATGATGAATTAAATTCTAGTAATGTTCAACAAATTGTTATAGATATATGGCAAGAATTATTTAAAAATACAAAATATAAACCAATAGATATTCATACACCGCTTTGGTTATGGAGCAGAAATGGATTTAAGGAGGTTAAATAATGTACTTTTCCCTTTTAGGTATCCCATGAATGATGAAATACATAATTTTGGTGGTATACTTACATACATATACATTTTTATAATTTTTGTTAAAAATATTGTATTTATTTTTCATAATGATATAATA
>CAZPKK010000025.1:0-19671 GCA_964587175.1 uncultured Clostridium sp. | reverse complement strand
TTATAAAAGCATCAAGGTTATATATCTCAAAAGCCTTGATGCTCTTATGGTGCAGCTGATCGGAGTCGAACCGATACGGGATTTAAGTCCCGCAGGATTTTAAGTCCTGTGCGTCTGCCAGTTCCGCCACAGCTGCATTTATTTGAACTAACAAGAAATATTGTACTACTTTTTCTCCTTGTTTGTCAATACATATGCCTAAAAATTTTCAATTTCCTACTTTTTTAGAATTTACTTTTATATTTCAACATTGTTAAATTTCTCAGCTAGTTAATGAGTGTTATAGATTTCTATCAAAAGCAACTTTATCTTCCTTTAAAATCATTTAGTAAAAAATATGGTTGCTTTTGTTAGACTTTTTATTCTTCCACCTTAATAAATGCACTTTTTGGCACTCCACATAATGGGCAAACCCAATCTTCTGGTAAATCTGCAAATTTTACTTCCTCCACAGCATCATCATAAATATAGCCACAAGCTATACATTTATATTTATCCATTTTCATTCCTCCTCTTTTTACTAATATAGCATATTTTAGCATACTTTATACAATAATAGCAAGTAAATTTTATTTTTTCTATACATAAAAAGATATAGGACTTTTATCCTATATCTTATATGAATTCATATATTTATATAAATCTTGAATTATTTTTTATTTACTAATTCTTTTAATGCTTTTCCTGCTTTGAATACAGGTGCTTTAGAAGCTGGTATTTTTATTTCTTCTTTAGTTTGTGGGTTTCTACCTTTTCTAGCAGCTCTTTTTCTTACTTCAAAAGATCCAAATCCAACTAATTGAACTTTTTCTCCTTTAGCTAATGCTTCTGTTACAACACTTATAAATGCATTTAATGTTGCTTCTGCATCTTTCTTTGTGTCTCCTGTTTTTGCTGCGATAGCTGCGATTAATTCTGATTTGTTCATTTTCATTACCTCCTATAAGATTTTCATATGTAGACTGTAAACGCTATCTACTACTAACAATATTCTCCAAACTTCTTTAAAATCCTTCTTTTTTTTATTTTTTTTTGCATTTTGCTACATTTTTTATTATTCTTTACACTTTTATCTTTTGGAATTAGTAGCAATTCTAATATTTACGGTGTTTTAAGTGTTTTTTATTGAGTTCCTATTATTAATAAATTTTTATAGTTTTTAAAAGTTTATATATGTTATCTCCGTATGGTAACATTCTTATTTCCTCTTCTGAAAAAACTCTTAATATTAATATTAAAACCGCATATATCACTATAGCTATTATTAATGCTACTATTATACACATTTGAAAAGAAATTATTCTTAACAATTTATTATATGTAAATATTAGGCATATAGCCATCATGATTGTTGATATTACTAATTTTATAAAAGTTTTTAATTCAAATTTTATTTTTATATTTCTTTGCATTATATGTAATCCTATAAGAAAAGTAATTATATGATATATAACTGTTGAAAATGCTGCTCCAGCAGTTCCTCCTAGTATAAATGTCTCAGGATTAATTTTTACTAGTATTGTATTTAGTATTAATTTTATTATTGAACCAATTCCTAAAGAAATTGCGGGTACTATTGTTTTTCCTAATCCGTGCAAAACAGCATTTATATTTTGACTCAGCATCATAAAAGTTATTGACATGCTACTTATTTGTAATAAAAAAGCGCCATCTGGTTGGTTTGGAAATAATAATTTTAATATAGGTTCCGCTAATATAATCAATCCCACAGTACTTGGTAATCCTATTAATATAGATATTAAAATTGAAAATTTTATTTTTCTTTTAGCGACATGGAAATTCCCATTAGCTTTAGCAGATGAAACACTAGGTATCAAAACACTGGAAAATGCAGAATTAAATGATAAGGGAAACGAAGTTATTGTATCTACTTTTCCACTTAAAATTCCATATTGAAGTGTTGCTTCTGTCTCTGTAATAAATTTTTTTAGTCCTCTTACTATTGTCATTGAATCAATGTTTTTGTTAATTCCTCCAAGTATTGGTGCTATTGACATTGGTATTGAAACAGACAATATTTCTTTTATTGTTTGCCTTATTCCTTTATATTTATAATTTACACTATGACTTATTTCATTTGCAATTTCTTTTTTTACACTTTTGTAGTATTTATACAAATATATAAAGCATACTATTTCAGATAAAGTTGTAGCAATCGCTGCAACTGCTGCCATAACTTGAGTATTAAGTCCTGTATTATTAGCTATATATTCTACAAATATTATAGTTATTATTGTTCTAAAAATTTGCTCTATTGTTTGAGAGTTTGCTCCAATATTAAGATTTTCTCTTCCATTAAAATATCCTTTTATTACAGATGTTATTGATACAAAAAATATTGAAGGCGAAAGTGCAAACAAACTTAGTTCTGCTTCTGGAATTTGTATCAAATCACATGTTATATAATGTGAAAAAATAAATAAGATAATTGAACAGCAAAATCCAATAAAACCAAATGCTATAATAGCAATTTTAAAAATTTTATGAGCTCCTTTGCTATCTCCAATTGCCAATCTTTCTGAAACCAATTTAGAAACTGCATTAGGAATCCCCATAGACGTTATTGTAAGAAATAATGCATAAATTTGAAATGCACTTGAATATATTGCATTTCCTTCATCTCCAAAACCTTCTCTATTAGTTAAATATATTTTATTAACTATTCCTATTAACTTTATAAACAAATGTGCTGTCAATAATACAATTATATTTTTTATAAAACTAGATTTTTTTAACTTTCTTTTATTTACTAACTTTTCCATATTTAATACTATTCTAATTTTTTTTATTTATAACGAAAAACAAAAATTATAATTTTAGTAGCTAATATGGACAAACCTAAAACATACAAATCTATCAATAAAATGAAATAACTATTCATTACCACATAAAATGTAGTAGCATATTTCCCATTTTTTAGTGGTTTTTTTGCAAAAACTATTGTATTTTTGTCAATTTTATAGGATAATATATGTGTATATATTTTTTTGAAAGTGGTGAAATTGTTGAAATATATAGATAAGTTTCTGAAATTTCTAAAGACTGATAGAAATACCTTTGTAACCTATGTTCTAACTTTAATTTCAGCCTATGTTGTTATTGATAGATTAGTAGAATTAATGTTTATGATTTTTACAGGTGTGTCTTATTCATATTGGGGGCCAATTGAATACACTCTAGCTTTTGCAGCAGTAGTTTTTGCTTTCTATTTTTCGTTTGCTTCTAAATTTGTTAAGGCTGATGTTGACAAACTAAGATTTTTCAACACATATGTCATATGCTTATATGTGTTAATTGTATCTTTCATTGTACAGGGAATAAATTCTATTGCTTGGTCATTAATACTTTCTATTCCAAATTATGCAGAAATAGTAAGTGAATATTCAAACTTATTCAGACCTGCATTTACAGCAATATCATTATATTTACCTCTTGTAAGTTTTTATAAAGTATTTAAATGGCTTACATTTACAATTAATGATACAAAAGATCTTAAAGATTCTATATTCGATTATGGTGGCCTTAGCCTAGAAGGTAAATCTAAGGATACTGGAAAATATTCATGTGAAATTTTACTTTGCGTTGATACAGAATCAGGTGAAGATGTTACTATTCCTGAAACTAAAAGACTTGAATCCTTCCTCGTTGTTGGTGTATCCGGTTCAGGAAAAACTACAATGATATATGAACCTATGATAGCAAGAGATTTAGATAGAAAATATTTTTTTAGAGAAATATCAAAAGAAATGGGATTTACTGCTTTAAGAACTAATATTGCATCTTTAAATTGTCCTTATGATAATTCATATTTAAATGAACACTTTACTTTAGATATGCTAACACCAAATCCAGATAAAGCAGATTTATATAATGCATATATGAAGAAAATGATTCTAAGCTCTTCAGGTGGAAAATATGTGTATAGAAACTTTGGCTTAACATATCTTTCTGCTGATTACGATTCTGTAGAAAGAGTCCTAAATGTAGCTAATAACTATCAGATTAAGGTTAATTTAATTGATCCTAATAACTCTTCATCACCTGGTATAAATCCTTTTGTGTATGAAGATCCTATTAAAACTGGTGTAGCTATATCTTCTGTCTTAAAAGGCTTATATACATCAAGTAGACCAGATTTAAGACAAGCTTTTAGAGAAAATACGGCAATTCAAATTATTGAAAATTTATCGATTTTGTTAAAAGAGATGTATCCTAGATTAAATAATGGTGATTTACCAAATCTAGAAGATATGCTTAATATGATGAATGATTTTTCTTTAGTTGAAGAAATGTGTAACCAAATGAAAGAAATTCCAGAACTTGCTAATAAATATAAGATACTAATTAAATATTTTGAAAATAACTTTTACGCAGATGGTAAGGATCTTACTGATACAAAGCAATCCGTATTTACAGCTTCTGCAGAATTAGACAATTTGCTTAGATATCCTGGAGTTAAAAACATCTTATGCAATAGAACTAATAATATAGAATTTGATAAAGCTTTAGAAAATGGAGAAATAACATTTGTATGTACTAGAAGAGGTGATTTAGGTGCAAATGCTCATAAGGCGTTTGGTATATTCTTCTTACTTCTAATGCAACAATCTGTACTTGCAAGACCAGGTAATGAAAACACAAGAATTCCTCATTTCTTATACATTGATGATTTTCCAGAATTTTTATGCAAGGCAATAGAGCCTGTATTTACTGTATTTAGAAAATATAAAGTTGGAAATATTCTTTGTGCTCAAACATTGTCTCAATTAAGTGGAGAAGGAAAAGAAAATTTCAAAGATGAAATACTTGCTAACTGCATAAATAAAGCTATTTTCGGAAATGGTCTACCAGAAGATGTTAAATGGTGGGAAACCGAATTAGAGCAAAAAAGAGAATGGACTTGGACTAAAACTTATGAAACTAATTCCGAGAAAGATAATTTTGGTTATGACTCAAAATATGCTGGCATAAAATATGAATGGACACCAAACTATAAGGCCGGTAAAATAATGTCTTTAAAGAATAAACAGATTTTATTTAAAGTTAAAGATAGTAAAGGAAAAAGTTATGTTGCTAAAGGTAAGTTAGATTTCTTAGAAGCTAAATACAAAGAGCCTAAACATCCTAAAGAATATAATTTTGAAAAATTTACTACCGGCATTATTTCTGATAATGCTAAGAAAAAGCAAAATAATATAAAATATAAAGGAGACTTTGCAGCAGCTACTGCTGCTAATGATCCTACAGATTTTGACAAAGAAATAGATCCTGTTAAAACGGATACTACAGATTCAAAATATTTCTTAAACAGTGATGATGCAATTATATTTGACTTAAAAAGAAAGAAAAATGACAATGCATAAGATTAAAAACAAAGTGGGACAGTTCAATGAATTGTCCCACTTTATCTCATGTAAACTCATTTAAAACAATATATTCTCCTGTTGTTATTTGAAGACTAAGATCAAACGAAAACTTTTTATAGAGTTTTGATTTCATTTTTATATTACCCCTTACTATTTATATTCCCAATAATTTTACTTCCACATTTTCCATCTTGTATTTTCCTTCTTCTAGTTTAAATTCAACTAATGTTTTATCCAGTGTTTCTTCATTTTGTCTTAAATCTGTTGAAAAATACAATTTTATTTTGCTTATTTCTACTTTATTCATTACAATTTCTTTAAAGGTTTCTGCCATATGATTTTCATCTTCGCAAATTAATATAAGTTGTGGCATAGAACTAAAGCCTGAATCTCCTGGTACAAAATTATCATAAAAGTCATTATATAATCTCATTTTGTCAACTAATTTCTTTTCCCAATCATCTTCTCTACGTATCACTTCAAATAAAAATTCAATAGATCTGTTATTTTTAGTTAGTTTCACACTTCCACCGGTTACTTTAAACATTTTGCCTGTTTGTTTCGCTTTTATTGCAGGCTTTACATTATATGATTCAAATGCTTTTACTTTTCTTAAATAAGCAATTATTGTTTGATTGCCTGCCAATCTCTTTTTTATCATCGCTACTGGCTTTGTATTATCTGTTGGTTGCCATTTACATTCTATTCCTCTTGAATCAAGTAAATATTTCCCCATTTTTTCTAGACAATATATTCTATAAATTCCTTTACCATCTTCTCCTTTAAAATAATATCTCGTCAATATTTTAGATTTTATTAATTGCTCTAATTTATTATTAAGTTTATCTTGAGATGCTATTTCTATATTTTTCCATTGTAACATTTGATATAGTTGTCTTGATGTAATAAATTCAAATTCATTTACCAATTCTAATATCTTAAAATGTAAGTCGTTTATATGTCCTATATTTATTTTGTGTATTATCTGATTCATTGAAACATATCCATCCTTACCATCAAATGTTTTTATTTCTCCTTCTCTTACTGCAAAAGGTGATACTATAGCCTTTATTTCATTATCTTCTACCATAAAAAAATCATCTCTCCTCTTTTTGGTATAGTTTAATTTAAAAATGTATTACACTTTTTAAATATTATACGTACGTAAATATTTTACCACATTTTCCTAGATTATACAAGCATTAATTAATTTATTAGTCTTGTACTGAATTTTATGCTTGTCATTTTTGTTCAACTAAGCTTTCTATCTCTTTAGTAGTTAAATATCTCCACTCACCTAATTTTAAGTTTTTTACATTTATGTTCTCTATCTTGCTTCTATGTAATGCTAGCACTTTTTTTTCTATTGCTGCACACATCTTTCTTATTTCTCTATTTTTGCCCTCATGAATAGTTATTTCTATTCTTGATATATCTTTTTCCTTATCTATTTTTAATATCTTTACTTTTGCTTTCCCCGAAATATAATTTTCGATTTTTACTCCATCTTCTAGTTTCTTTATTTCTTCCTTAGTAACAATGCCCTTTACTGTAACATTGTACGTTTTCTTTATTTCATATTTAGGATGGGTTACTTTATATATAAATTCCCCATCATTTGTAAGTATTAATGCACCAGATGTATACATATCTAATCTACCAACTGGTAATATTCTTCCTTTTACGTCCACCAAATCTAATACAGTATTTCTTTCGAATTGGTCTTTAGTTGTTGTTACATATCCTATTGGTTTATTAAGTAATATGTACACTTTATTTTCTTGGTCATTTACTATTTTCCCTTTAAATGTTATTTTATCTTTTTTAGGGTTAATCTTTTTACCTAATTCCTTTACAATTTCTCCGTTTACTCTAACATCGCCATTTACAATATGTTCTTCTGCTTTTCTCCTAGAACATATTCCTTGATTTGCTAAGAATTTTTGTAATCTTACTTCTTCCAACTCTTATTCCTTTCTTTGCTCCACATCTAATTTTTCTAAAACTTCTTTAAAATATTCTGGTAATTCAGCCTCTAAATGCATTAATTCTCCTGTAATTGGGTGTTTAAAATCTAAACTTTTTGCATGTAGCATTTGTCCTTCTACACCAAATTCATTTTTTCCATTTGAATATACCATATCTCCTACTATAGGATGTCCTATTTCTGCCATATGCACTCTTATCTGATGTGTTCGCCCTGTATCTATTTTTACTTCTAATAAAGTATATTTCTTATATCTTTTTATAACCTTAAAATGAGTTACTGCTTCTTTTCCATCTTTCCTTACAGACATTTTTTTTCTATCTTTTGTGCTTCTTCCAATTGGCATATTAATTGTAGCTTCATCTTCATTTATATTTCCTTTTACTAGTGCTATATATTTTTTATTTACTTGTCTATCTTTAATTTGTTTACTCATATTAATATGTGCTCTATCATTTTTCGCAATTATTAACAATCCGGAAGTATCTTTATCTAACCTATGTACTATACCAGGCCTAATTTCTCCACCTATTCCCGACAAGCTATCTTTACATATAGCCATGATAGCATTTACTAATGTTCCATCTGGATTTCCATTTGCAGGATGAACCACTAATCCTTTAGGCTTGTTTACTACTATTATGCTATTGTCTTCATACATTATTTTTATTTCTATTTTTTCTGGTTTTATTTCTACATCTTTAGCCTCAGGAATTTGAATTTCTATTTCATCACCATTCTGAACTTTATATGAAATTTTTTTTATGCTTCCATTTACTAAAATATTTCCTTCATCATTTAATTTTTGCACCATACTTCTAGAAATATCGGTTTTCTTTTTAGCTATATACGCATCTAAACGCATATTTCCTCTATCTACAACAATTCTTTCCACAATTTATTCTCCTTACTTCCACTTAAGGATAGGTTCCTTTCAATATTATGCCAAAGGGCCTATCCCAATGGCATAATATTACTAATACACTTCTCTTTCATAGAGCACAAAATTACTATCTGAATATAACAATTCATAATTATCATCTCTTGATAAAAACATATTTAACTTTGAGTTTTTACGTATAAGTACGTGCGTGATGCCATATTCATCAAATTTATTTTCATAGTATGTAGAAATACTTGATATGTTTATATAATCTGAGAATATATCTCTTCCTACATACTCTCCATCTTCATTTTTAGTTCCATTAAATTCAGGAGTATATAAATCTGCTCTTGAATCTATAAATACAGGTATCCCCCTATATAAAAGATAACTTCCATAATTATATTCATTAAATATTCTCATGTTTTCTATGTCTATATTTTCTAATATATAATCACAAGCTTCCACTGGATATGTGCTTTCATCTACTATTGGATTTCCTATTTTCCCTTTATACAAAACAAAACTTACTAATATGCCTAGCAAAATAGTTATAATTTTCCCCAAAATAGAGGTCATTGCTTTAATTACTTTCTCTGTTCCACTTTTATCATACTTATCTATTAAAGAAACTAGCAGCTTAGCAAAAATAAATCCTCCTATTAGTACAAACATGGAAACCTGTCTTCTAGACATAAAAGCTAATAATATCAATCCGGCAAGCATAAACAAATCTCTAAGTTTGATTTTCGTATCCGTAAAAATCAATATTAACAAAAATAATACTAAAACTGTTAAGGTACTCAAATCATTAATAAGTGTCAAAGGTAAATGTTCACTTATATTATCCATTGTATTCCCTTGCATGGTTTTTGGAAGATAGGTGTAAGGAGTATCTCCAAGTGGTGTTAAAAGTCCTGTAAAAATACATATTATCATAATTATAATAATATATTTTACATTATTTTCTTTCTTAAAGATAATTCTATATGGTTTACTTCTTCTTTCTCTACTATTTATAATAGCTCTTTCTTTTTGATTTTGTAATTTTTCAATTTTTTCTGTTAATTTATCTATTTTCTCTTGATTTTTATGCTTTAGAGTTAATTTTTTTATTTTATGTTTACTCCATTTAATTTCTATTCTATATACTAAGTTAGAATCTGCAATTACTGCTAATATATATTCGAAAATATATGGTAAATATAACACAAAATAGAATGGCCATACAGCCAAATGTACATTAGCTATGATTATTGGAATAATTATTAATCCTACTGCATATCTCTTTTTTTTGGTTTCTATAAAATTTTCTATAAATAAGATAGTTAGTGCAAATAATATATATGTAACGAGTTGAGCTCTTGCAGTAATAAAATCTCCTAACAAATACATTACTCCTAGAGTAATGAAAAATGATACCAATTGATTCTTACATATCTTATTTAACGCATAATAAACAACAAATCCTAATATTATTGCTAAAATTACTGTAGCTATATAGATTGCTGTAAATCCGCCTATTCCAACATTTTCTCCTAATTCATATACTAAATAAGTTCCTACATCATATAACCAATGAGGATATGTATATGGTAAATCTTCATGCCACGAAAACGGATCTTGCATGTCTATTCCGTTTTCCATTATATATTCCCCTATTGCTATTGTATAATATGTATCATTTTGTAATGTTCTTGGTGTTAATGCAAAGCAAAAAATAATAATAATAAATATCGCTAATACATTAAATTTCATTTTTGTTTTCTTATCCATTATTTACTTATTTTCCTTTCTCTATCATTATTTTAGTATGTTATATGTTAAATTCTGCATAAATAGCATTATGATCAGATCTATTTTTAACATCTATTGTTTTATATGTTAATAGTTGAGTATTTTTAGAGTAAAACATCGTATCTATACAGCCTTGTCCTAATTTTGAAAACCATGTATCATCTGTATTCGGAATACGTGTTAGCATTGTTTCTAATATATTATATTCTTCAAATTCTTCCTTTTGCTCTATTGTATATCTTCCTTTACCTAATCTCGTCACTCCAACATTAAAATCTCCACCTAATATTATTATTTCATCTTTATCTATCTTTCCTATAATTCTATTTATCTCTTTACATGCTAATATTCTTTCTTCTTCATAGGTTGATAAATGTACTGAAAACAAGTTTATTTTAGTTGTTCCAAGTGCAATCCTGTTACAAAGTATTCCTCTTTGTTCGTGATTTAAGTCTGTAAGTGGCATTAAATAATTTACTGAAAATGAAATTGGGAACCTGCTTATTATTCCATCTCCATAATATCCATCTTCTAGTGTAATATTACTTTCCATTGAACAATATTGTAAATATACTTTTTTACTAAATTCTCGTATTTGATTTATTTTTCCTGCTCTTTTAGTATACATATCAATTTCCTGAAGGAAAACTATATCAGGTTTATATGAGTTTATCAGTTCTGCTTGCCTATCTATATCTATAATTCCATCTACACCTTTCCCGTGTGCTATATTAAATGTGATTATTTTTATTAGCATATTATCATCTCCATAAAAACAAATATTTTTTAGTTTTACTAGTGAACATATTATACCAAAAAAGAGCTTTTAAATAAAGCCCTTTTTTGAATTTATTATATTTATGAAATAATCATATTTATTTTTATAGTAAAATAAAATTATCCTTTAATTTGTTTTGCAACTTCTTCTGCAAAGTTTTCTTGTCTTTTTTCTAGTCCCTCACCTTTTTCAAATCTGGCAAATTTTATAATCTTTGCTCCTTTATCAGATACTAACTTTCCTACTTTAATATCTGGATCTTTTACAAATTCTTGCTCTACTAAACAAATTTCACTATAAAACTTTCCAAGTCTACCTTGAACTATTTTTTCTGCTATAGCTTCTGGTTTTCCTTCATTCATAGCTTGAGCTTTTAAGATTTCCATTTCTTTTTCAATTCTAGCTTGTGGAACTGATTCTTTGTCTAAATATTCTGGTCTTGCAGCAGCTATTTGCATACAAATATCTTTTGCAAGTTCATGTGTACCATTTTCTATTTCAACTAAAACTGCAATTTTTCCATCTCCATGAATGTAGCTTTCTAATAGATTGTTAGTCTCAAATCTTTCAAATCTTCTTATTGACATATTTTCACCTATTGTAGCTATTTTATCTGTTAAGACTTCTTGTACAGTTTTATCTAGGTCTGCTATTGATTTTTGTCCTAATAGAGCTTCTACGTCTTTAGGATTTTCCTTTGCTATTTGTTTTGCAACATCTGTAACAAAATTTCTAAACTCTTCATTTTTTGCAACGAAATCAGTTTCTGCATTTACTTCTACAACTACTCCTACTTTTCCATCCTCTGAAATATATGTTTCAACTAATCCTTCTGCTGCTATTCTATCTGATTTTTTTGCAGCTTTTGCAATTCCTCTTTCACGTAAAAGTTCGATTGCTTTTTCTTCATCTCCATTAGTTTCTGTTAAAACTTTTTTGCAGTCCATCATTCCTGCACCTGTTTTTTCTCTTAATTCTTTAACTTGGCTTGCTGTAATCATTTAAATTATCCTCCTTTATATTAATTTTTAGTACTATAAGAAAATTGATCTTGCAAATATACACGGCTCAAGGAAACTTCAGCCTTATTGCATAGTAAAAATTTTCGATTTTTTCTATACAATAAAAGGAGATAGAGCAGATAAAGGCTCTCCTCCTTTTAACCTAATATTTTCTATAATTATTCTTCTACTTTTTCAGTATTTTCTTCAAGTTCCTCTGTAGCTTCTCCTTCTGAATCAACTACTTCTTCAATACTTTCTGGTTCTATATCTTCGGTTTCTTCTGTCATTTCTTTTTCTACTGCTTCCATAGATTCACCCTGTCTACCTTCTATAACTGCATTTGCCATGCAATCTGCAATTAAAGCAACAGCTCTTATTGCATCATCATTACCTGGTATAGCATAATCTACATCTTCTGGATTACAGTTTGTATCTACTAATCCTATAACTGGTATTCCTAATTTTCTAGCCTCTAGTATTCCAATTCTTTCTTTTTTAGGATCGACTATAAACATTACTCCTGGAAGTTCTTTCATTTCTTTAATTCCACCAAGATTTTTTTCAAGTTTTTCCATTTCTTTCTTTAAAAGAATAACCTCTTTTTTAGGTAAAACATCAAATGTTCCATCTTCTTGCATTTTTTCTAATTCTTCTAATCTGTCAACTCTCTTTCTGATTGTAGTAAAATTAGTTAGAGTTCCTCCTAACCATCTTTGATTAACATAGTACATACCGCACTTTTCTGCTGCTTCTTTAACACATTCTTGTGCTTGCTTTTTAGTTCCTACAAAAAGTACTGTTTTACCCTCTTCTGCTTGCTCTTTTAGGAAGCTATACGCTTCATCCAATTTTTTAGATGTCTTTTGTAAGTCAATAATGTGAATTCCATTTCTAGCCTGAAATATGTATTCAGCCATTTTTGGATCCCATCTTCTTGTTTGATGTCCAAAGTGAACACCTGCTTCTAGTAATTGTTTCATTGCAACTACTGCCATTTTTATTCCTCCTTTTTTTGTTTTACCTCCACTAAGCTTCAAACATTTAAAAAGACTTGTCTTTAATAAGAACAAGCACTACTCTTTAAATTAGCTTGTGTGTGTTTTTAACGTATATAATTATATCATGTATCATAAGCAATTTCAAGGTATTTTCAAAAATTCTTAACTTAATTTTCAAAAATTCTTAACTTAATTTTTAGCTTATTTTTATAGTTTTTATTTATTTTTTATAATTTTTATTTATTTTTGTAAAATTATGTGATAAAATATTTGCATAATTAAAATTTTTGGAGGGTAAAATACATGCAATTAAACAAATGTAATAGATGTGGATGCTTCTTTGTTAGTGGTGGTGATGTTTGTCCAGATTGCCAACCAAAAGACAATATGGAAATAAACAAATTAAAGGATTTCTTAGAAAATTCAGAAGTTAATTATTCAATTGAGTCTATTTCATATGATACTGGAATTAGTGTAAAAAATTTAAATAGATTTTTTTCTCAAGATAGCTTTGTAGAATATAAACCTAACATAAAATTATAGTAAAACAGCTGGGACAGGATTAATCCTGTCCCCAACGTTTCACTATAATTTTATCTATTCCCCTTACTATAATCTTGCAATCACTTTACTATGTAAATTTTTTTCAATCTTTCAACCGCTTCTTTTCCCTTATCTTCATCATTCGCATGAATGTATGCCACAATCTCTCCTTTATCTACTTTTTCACCTACTTTTTTGTTAAATGTAATTCCTACTTCTGGATCGATTTTGTCCTCTTTTCTAGTTCTCCCTGCTCCTAAAAATACTGATAATTTTCCTATTTCTTCTGCCTTTAGTTCTTTTACTATTCCTTGTTTTTCTTTATTTTCTAAGTACACAGGTAAAATGTATTTCGCTTTTTTAAATTTATTTGTATTTTCTATGTAGGCTACATCTCCACCTTGATTTGATACTAATTCTTTTAGCTTTTCTAAAGCTTTTCCATTATATATATTAGCTAACATTTTTTGTTTGTTTTCTTCTAAATTATCACCTTTTCCTGCAAGTTTAATCATATTACTGCCTAGCTCTAATACTACCTCTTTTACATCTTTTGCTAAGTCACCTCTTAAAGCTTGCACCGCTTCTATTACTTCCAAACTATTTCCCACATTTCTTCCAAGAGGTTCTTCCATTGGTGTAATTATAGCCACTGTTTCTCTACCTGCTAATTTTCCTATTTTAATCATAGTATCGGCTAACTCTTGTGCTTTTTCCTTTGTTTTCATAAATGCTCCACTTCCATAAGTTACATCTAACACTATTTTATTTGCTCCTGCTGCAATTTTCTTACTCATAATACTAGAAGAAATAAGTGGTATACTTTCTGTTGTACTTGTCGCATCTCTTAAAGCATATATTTTCTTATCTGCTGGCGCTAAATTTAAAGTTTGTCCAATTAAACTGATTCCTATTTTCTTCACATTAACTATAAATTTTTCTTCAGATATATTGGTTCTATAGCCTGGAATTGACTCCAATTTATCAATTGTTCCGCCAGTATATCCTAGTCCTCTTCCAGACATTTTAGCAACTGGTATTCCAAGTGATGCAATAATAGGAGCAAGAATAAGCGTAACTTTATCTCCCACTCCTCCAGTACTATGCTTATCTACTACTTTGCCAAGTTCTGATAAATCTAATATATCTCCTGAATTAGCCATTGCCAAAGTAAGATGAGTTATTTCTTCCTCATTCATTCCATTAATATAAATTGCCATAATTAATGCAGATGCTTGATAATCAACAACTGTTCCTTTTACATATTCTGTTATAAAAAAATTAATTTCTTCTTTACTTAAAACTTTTTTGTCTCTCTTTTTAGCAATTATTTCCTGAATGTTCAAACTTAATTCCTCCATTTTTACTTTTAATTGTTTTGCAAATTGATACAATTATTTAATAATGTTCAAAACTACATTTCCTATACCATTGCAGTTCCACATGTCACATATATTAATACCTCCTGATAGTCTCATGTGGTAGATACAGTCAAGTAGTCTCATATGTCACATATATTTTTTATAAAAGTCCTTCTATGTAGTGGACAAAGTCCATACTCTTTTATTGCTGCAATATGCAGTGCAGTTCCATATCCCTTATGTTTTTCAAAACCATACATAGGATATACTTCTGCCCATTGTCTCATTATTCTATCTCTTGTGACTTTTGCAATTATAGATGCTGCTGCAATAGAATAACTTTTAGTATCTCCTTTTATAATAGATCTATAAGGAATATGGTCTGTATCTATTTTGGTTAGTGCATCTACCAAAATTATTTCTGGCTTATCAAAACTCTTTTGTTTTTCTTTTAAATCTTTTTCCATATCTTTAATAGCAGTAGTTAAACCTTCTTTTGTAGCGTTTAAGATGTTTATTCTGTCAATTTCTTGTTGAGAAATAATACCAACTCCAAAAGCTAATGCCTCTTGTGTAATTTGCTCATACAAGATTTCCCTTTTCTTCTCTGATACTTTTTTAGAATCATTTACACCTTCTATCATTGAATCTCTTGGCATTACCACACAAGCTACAACTACCGGGCCTGCTAGTGGACCACGCCCTGCTTCATCTATTCCTGCTATACTTTTTATTCCCTGTATGTATAGTTCCTCTTCAATTTTCTTTATTTCTTTTAATCTTTCAAATTCTTTTTCTTTCATTATGCTACTTCCTTTTATATTTTGTTATTGGTTTCTATTATAAACTTCAAAAAATTCCAATTTTACTCCATATCAGATAATTTATATACAATATTTCCGTCTTTATCCTCTATCCCATCAACAAAAATCACATCTTTTTGTTGATAATCTACAATATAATAATCTTCTATTTGTATATTTTCCAAACCCAATTCCTCTAAATCATTATTATCAATACAATAATAATTGCTGTCCTCTGATTCTAAATTTATTACATTGATATTTACTAAATTTTGTATTTTCTCATCATCCTTATTTTCTGCTATTGCTGTTCCTATATATTCTGCACCTTCTTCCTCAATCTCTACTTGTTGTGCTATAACCTCTGTCTGTGCTTGTATAAGTAATAAATTAGTTTTTACAGTCTCATACTCTTCGTTATTATACTCCCTAAATGCTACTACTCCTATACCATATATAACAGCTATTATAATCAGAATTACTAATATTATTTTTACATATGTTGCTACTAAGCTTTTTCTTGTTTTCATACTATCTCTCCTTGTCTAAAAGTCATCTTCTTAATTATATATTGGCACTCCATTTTTTTCAACCTTATAAGAAAAATTTTATAAATAATCTTTAAACTTAAACATTTTTTTCACATTTTCATCACAAATATCTTGTATTATATAATTGTTTTAGGTTATTATATATATATAATTTTATAGGAGGTTTTTATAATGGAAAATAATAATAATCAAGAAAATGTTTCTGAAAACATTAATACTTCAAATAGTATAAGTAATACAAATTCTTTTAATAACTTAAATAATGAAACTACATTCAAGAGTTCACCTACAACTACATACAGCTCATTTGAAAGTAAAAACCAAATTTCAAAGAAAAAGAGTAATAACAAATCTGGATTTGGAAAAACAGTTTTACTTCCGTTCGCATGTGGAATTCTTGGAGCAGTTGTTGTAGTAGGCACATGCTTTGGAGTACCAAGTATCAGAGATAATTTATTTAGTGAATTTTATATAGAAGAGAGTAGCAGTTCAACAGTCAATACTCAGCAAATTTCTTTACTTGATTATACAGATACTGCCGTTGGTGTTGCTGAGAAAGTTCTTCCTTCTATAGTAGGAATAAGTGTAACATATTCTGTAAACACAATGTTTTCTAATACGGGAACAACCGCTACTGCACAAGGTTCAGGTGTAATCATCAGTAGCGATGGATATATATTAACTAATAATCATGTTGTTAATTCAAGTTCAAGTTCTTCATATTACGAATTAGGTGAAGCAAGCAAAATAACTGTTACATTATATAATGATGATACAGAATATGAAGCAGAAATTATTGGCACTGATGAGCAGACTGATTTGGCAGTTATAAAAATTGATAAAGATGATTTAACTGCTGCTGAACTTGGAGATTCTGATTCCGTACAAGTTGGAGAGTGGTGTATGGCAATCGGAAATCCTTTAGGACTAGGAACTACTGTTACTGATGGTATTATTAGTGCAGTAGACCGTGAAGTTACTGATGAAGATGGTAATACTTATATAGCTATACAAACCAATGCAGCTATAAATTCCGGTAACAGTGGTGGTGCTCTTGTAAATAGTCAAGGACAGGTTATAGGTATTAATACCTTAAAAATATCTGGTGATGGAGTTGAAGGCGTGGGATTTGCAATTCCTATAAACTCTACAACAGATATAACTGACCAATTAATAGAATATAATAAAGTAATAAGACCATATATTGGAATTGGTGGAATTGATGTAGATGAGAAAACTGCTGAAGCTAACAATTTAACTGTTGGTATATATGTAAAAACACTTGAAACATTCTCTGCTGCTGAAAAGGCGGGTATTAAAGTAGGAGATGTTATAATAGCAGCTGATGGTCAAACAGTTGAAACAGTAGATGAATTAAATGAAATTAAAAATACTAAAGAAATTGGTGATACTATTACACTAACTGTTTGGAGAAATGGAGAAACATTTGATGTAGACGTAACATTACAGGAAGAACCTTAAGAATACAATAAAAATATGAGGATAGGTTTAAAACCTATCCTCATATTTTTATTGTACGATATCTATATAATTTTTTATTAAAACATATATTATTATTACAATAAGAATTATAATAGATATTAGATCTACCATTTTGTTTCCCCCCGCAAAATAATATCATTATATTATAAAAAAAGCAATCATATATTTTTCAATATAATCACTTTTTGTTCACACAATGTTCAAATTTCCTCTGTATAATGTACTCATAGTTGATAAACAAATTACTCCATTATCAACTATATATAAGTAAAACATCCCCTTTTATTTTCAAAAGCAACTGGTTAAACAGTTGCTTTATTTTTATAAATAGTATTAGAAAATATTGAAAGTTGCCAAAAAAGGACCAAAGGTGTTCGTCCCAATGGTCCATTTACATTAATTAAGCAAGTTCAACAACTGCTCCAGCTTCTTCGAATTTAGCTTTTAATTCTTCAGCTTCCTCTTTCTTTACGCTTTCCTTAATTGTCTTTGGAGCTCCGTCAACTAAATCTTTAGCTTCTTTCAATCCTAATCCTGTAGCATCTCTAACAACCTTAATTACTTGGATTTTATTTGCTCCTACTTCTTTTAATACTACATTAAATTCTGATTTTTCTTCAGCTGCTCCTGATGCTCCACCAGCTACTGGTGCTGCAACTGCTGCTGCAGATACTCCATATTTTTCTTCAATTCCTTTTACTAATTCTGATAATTCTACGACTGTTAAACTATCGATAGTTTCTAATAATTCATCTATTTTTGCCATTTTTAATTCCTCCTTAATTTTTATTTTTTATCTTATAGGATCTTTTATTAACATCCTATAAGAATACTTTTGTGAACTTGGCATGTTCACGATTATTTTTTTGTTATCATGCTTTTCTGTTTCTAAAATTAATTATAAGCGTGGTATTGCGGTGTTAACCTGCACATATGTACAACAAGTACTATCTCAAAAATTTTAGCTTAGTTTCCTAGCAATACTTGCTTCTAATTAATTTTAGCCTAAGCATTTTCTTTTTGTACTCTAACTGCTTCCAATGTAGCAGCAAGTTTTGTAATATTGCCAAGCAAGCTTCCAGCAAGTTTTGCAAGAAGTTCTTGTCTTGAAGGTAATTTTGCTAAAGTAATTATCTCTTCTGCAGTCATAACTTTGCCTTCAACAATTCCTCCTTTAATCTTGTAGAAATCATTGTTCTTAGCAAAATTATATATTGCTTTAGTAACTGTTAGATAATCTTCTTTAGTTGTAATTAAAGCTGTTGGTCCTTCTAGCAATTCATCTAGTCCGCTTTCTCTATTTACATTTAGAGCTCTTTTTATAATGTTGTTTTTTACAACTTTGTATTCACCTTTTGCCTCTCTTACATCATTTCTTAATTTAGTAACATCCTCGACTGTAATTCCTCTATAGTCTACTAATAAAATTAGATTATCTTCTTTTAATTCTGCTGCTAAATTATTAACTATTTCTTCTTTTTGTTTTATTATTTTTTCACTAGCCAAATTTTTTCACCTCTTTTCATAAATAATAAATATTAAAAAATCTGTATATATAGCCATAGGCATATATATACAGAAGATTATTCCGTACACATTATATGCCTAGGTAAGACTTATTTTTCTGCTTACTGTCTTTGGCTATTTATTATTTTGTAAAATAAATTTTACAAAATAATAAGGTTAATTTATCTTGGACTGCACAATAATTACATAGCAATTTTGCACATCCGGACATCGAAATCTTTGATTTCGTAAATGCCAAATTATCTTATTTTTGATCAATATACATACTTGGTCCCATTGTTGTAGATATAGCTACACTCTTAATATATTGTCCCTTAGCTGCGGCTGGTTTTGCTTTTATAATAGCATTCATAACAGTTTCATAGTTTTCTAATAATTTATCAGTACCAAATGAAACTTTACCAAATCCTAAATGAATAATATTTGTTTTATCTAATCTATATTCAACTTTACCAGATTTAATGTCATTTATTGCTTTCGTAACATCCATTGTTACTGTTCCTGATTTAGGGTTTGGCATTAATCCTTTTGGTCCTAATACTTTACCTA
>CAZPKK010000024.1:5356-21441 GCA_964587175.1 uncultured Clostridium sp. | reverse complement strand
CATCTATTTTTACATCTTTTAATTGATTCATTCCTGGTATCATTTTTAGCAGTGATGAGAAAGAACCCATCTTTTTTATTTGCTTTAATTGTGTTAAATAATCATCTAAGTCTAAATCTTTTTTCTTTTTTAGCTGTTTTTCTAGCTTTTCAGCTTCTTCTAAGTCTATTGCCTCTTCTGCTTTTTCTATTATTGAAAGTACATCACCCATTCCAAGTATCCTTGATGCCATTCTCTCTGGGTAAAACACTTCTATATCACTTAACTTTTCACCAGTTGCTGCAAATTTTATTGGTCGTCCTGTGATTTTCTTTACTGATATTGCAGCACCACCTCTTGTATCACCATCAAGCTTTGTAAGAGCTACGCCATCTATCCCAAGAGCTTCATTAAAAGCTTTTGCAACATTTACAGCATCTTGACCAGTCATAGAATCTACTACAAGTAAAATCTCATGTGGTTTTACATTAGATTTTATATTTTTAAGTTCTGTCATTAGTTCTTCATCTATATGTAAACGACCTGCTGTATCTAGTATTACTACATCATTTAATTTACTCATTGCAACATCTATTGCTTGTCTTGCAATTTTTACAACATCTTTGGAATTTTCGTTTGCAAATACAGGTATATTTAGCTGTCCACCCACAACTTGAAGTTGTTTAATAGCTGCTGGTCTATATACATCACATGCAACTAATAATGGCTTCTTACCTTGTTTTCTAAGTAAATTTGCAAGTTTTCCTGCTGTGGTGGTTTTAACAGAACCTTGAAGCCCAACTAGCATTATAACTGTTGGTGGATTAGGAGTAAAGTTTATTTTACTTTCCGTTCCCCCAAGAAGTTCTACTAATTCATCTTTAACTATTTTTATAACTTGCTGTCCAGGGGTTAATGATTTTAACACATCTTGACCTAAGGCTTTTTCTTGTATAGTATTTATAAATTCTTTAACTATTGCATAATTCACATCTGCCTCTAGTAATGCAAGCTTTACTTCTCTTAACATTTCCTTTAAATCTGATTCAGTAATTCTCGCCTTTCCTCTTAACTTTCTAGTTACTTCTTGTAATTTAGCAGATAAACCTTCAAAAGCCATACTCTTTTCCTCCCCATGTTTACTTCTTATTTTTAAATAATTAGTAGATTGCTAGACGAAATCAAACAAAGATACCAGAGGCGTACTTGATGTACTGCTAAAGGCTTTTTTGATTAATTTCAACAATGCAAGATGCTAATTATTTTGTTAATTTAAACAAATTAGTTCTCTAGTAACATTAATCAATATCTTATCAATCTTCTTATCAGATGAAGTATCTTTTATTTTGTTTAACTCTTCAATTATCTCTTGTATTTGTTTTTCTTGGTCTCTTATCTTTTTCATAATTAGAAGCTTTTCTTCATACTCGAAAAGTTTACTTTCCCCCTTTTTTATTACATCTCTTACGGCCTGTCTTGTTATATTATTATTTTCTGCTATTTCAGAAAGTGATAAATCGTTGTTATAATAATCGTCAATAAATTCATATTGTTTGTCTGTTAAAAGCTTACCATATATCTGACACAAAATGCTTACTTCAACTTTTTTTTCCATTCTCATCACCTCAGATTTTTAGCAAAAATATATCAGCATTAATTTGTAATGCTAATATACTTTACACTATTTTTATCCATTTGTCAAGTCTTATTTAATAATTTCAAAAATAAATTAGATTTTTTTATAATTGCCGTATGCTAATCTTCAAAATCCATATGTATCACATTAATTTTTATTTAATAATTTCACCAGTTTTCTTGGGTTTCATAATCTAACAGCTCAACTTTGTTAGAAATAAAGTTTTTGTTGTTATCAATGTCTTTAAATAGGTCTGTTGATAAGTATTTTTTATTATCGTCGGCAAATACTGTAACAATACTATCATCTATTCCATCTCCCAATAATACACTTCCAAGTAAATTTGCACCTGATGAAATGCCTACTCCTATGCCTAGTTTTTTAGATAATATTCTAGACATATTAACTGCGTCATCATCATTTATTTGGATTATTTCATCAATTTTATCTCTATTAACCAAATCTGGAATAAAATCATCTCCAATACCTTCAATCTTATGTTGTCCTAATATTTTTCCTCCAGATAGCATTGGCATTTTATCTGGTTCTATAGCTGTTACTTGTATATCTTTATACTTTTCTTTTAGCTTATCTCCTATTCCCATTAAAGTACCACCTGTTCCAATACCTGATACGAATCCTCCTATTTTTTCTGGAATTTGCTTTAATATTTCTTCTCCAGTTGTTTCATAATGAGCTAAATAATTATCTTTATTGGCAAATTGATTAGCTAAAAAGCCATTCATTTCTTTAGCTAATTTTTTTGATTCATTTACGCATTTTATAAAACCCCCATCTTCTTTTGAAAATAGTCGTACATTAGCTCCATAACTTTCCATCAGTTTTATTCTTTCTTTACTTGCCCAATCTGGCATAAAAATATATACTGGATGCTTATAATATGTTCCTAATGCTGATAATGCAATACCTGTATTTCCACTTGTTGCTTCTACTATAGGCATACCTTCTTTTAAGACACCTCTTTCTTTAGCATTTTTTATTATATAAAAAGCTACTCTATCTTTAATGCTTCCAGTTAAATTAAAATATTCTAACTTAACAAATACTTTTTTTATTTTACCATTATACCTATAATTTATTTTTATCATTGGTGTATTCCCTACAATACTAATTTTATTATACATCTTTAAAACCTCCCTATAATTAATATTATTATATAACAAAAAACTATGTGAATAATCATACCCACATAGTCCTAAAATATTTTATAATATAAAATATAATCTCCTCTGTAGGCATGAAATTTAATACTCATGTCTACAATAGACAGAGCATTAACTCCTACAACAACAATTAAAGATTATATTTTTTAACATCATTCTTATACTTCCTTCCTAGATAAATTTTACATTATATATATAATAAATATATTTTTTTGTCAATACAACTTTATATAAAAATTTATTATTTTCTCATATATGTTACATATTCATAATCATATGGATTTTTCTCATCTCTTATTCCTTTTTCCACTTCAACTATTTTCCATTCATTTTCACTAATCTCTGGGAAATAAGCATCTCCATCAAATTCTTCATTTATTCTAGTTATATATAGCTTTTGTGCTTTAGGAAGTAGTAATTTATATATAGTTGCACCACCTATAATAAAATTTTCTTCCTCTGAATTTATATAATCTTGTAATTCTTTTATATCTCCTAATATTTTTACATTTTCATCAGCTATATTAAGTTTCATGTCATTAGATAATATAACATGTTTTCTATTTGGGAGTACTTTTCCCAATGATTCAAAGGTTTTCCTGCCCATTATTATAGTATGTCCTGTTGTTAATCTTTTAAATCTTTTTAAATCTTCCGGTAAGTGCCAAATTAATTTATTATCCTTTCCTATTACATTATTTTTTGCAACTGCTACTATTATACTTAACATTTTTTCCTCCACTTTTCAAATGGTCTAATACAAAATCATTTTTTTGTATTTTAAATTTAAATTGCAACAGGTATTTTACCTAATTTGATATCTTTGTTATAATCATACCCCTGTACCTCAAAATCTTCTACTTTAAATTCATAGAAATCTCTTGTTGGATTATTTATAACAAGTTTTGGATGAACATCCATTGGCCCTGCCTCTATTAGTTTCTCTATAAGAGGTATATGCCTATCATAAATGTGACAGTCACCAATATTATGTGTTAGTGTACCCACCTCTAATCCAGCTACCTGTGCAAACATGCACAAAAGGGCAGAATATTGCATTGTGTTCCAGCCATTTGCAGCAAGCATATCTTGTGAACGCTGATTTAGTATAAGATGTAGCTTTCCACCTTTAACTAGCCACTGAGTTCCATATGCACATGGTTCTAATCTCATGTCCTTTAGTTCCTCATGATTAAAAATATTTGTCATAATTCTACGACTTGATGGGTCATTTTTTAATAAATATAATACATAATCAACTTGATCCATCTTTATTATGCCTTCTTTAGTTTTAAAATCATACTTCTTCCCTAATTGGTATCCATATGCTTTACCTATTGTTCCATTTTCATCTATCCATTGATCCCAAATATGTGAATTTAAATCTGCAACATTATTTGATTTTTTCTGCCATATCCATAATATTTCATCAATAGCCTTCGTTATAGTCTTACTATTATTTCGTAATGTAATCATAGGAAACTCTTTTCCTACATCATATACATTAGTTACTCCCACTATAGAAATATAATTTGCTTCTGTACCATCTTCCCATCTAGTTCTTACATTTGTTCCCTCTGATGAATATCCTTCATTAATAATTTTTTTACATGTTTCAATAAAATGTTTGTCTGCCTCTGTCATTTTTTCTCCTCCTATTCTCCATCTTTTAATCTTATATATCCAAGTTCATTCCAGCGATTATATGCCAAGTTTAAATTAAACAATAATTTAGGTTTCGCTCCAGCCCTATTTTTATCCACAACACAAGCATAAAATCTTTCATCTGGATCAGTATATTTTTCTAATTCCAAAAATTTAGTATCTACTTCTTGCAAAGAATATTGATATTTACTCCAATCTTCTCTTATAATCTGTTTAATTAAACACAAGGTGTCTAGTACTTCTTTTACAGTTCTACTTACTGCCAAGTCATTTACATCTAAATTTATAGGGAGTGTTGTACTTTCTGCTAATTGTAGAGTTGAACATATAAACATACCAAAATTTTGTGCCAAATTAGAAAGTATTGTTGCTGTTCTTTTTATCTCTTCCCCATTTCCTATGTTTGCAGTATCTGTTTTTAAAGTATCGTAAAATACGTATTCAATTTTTTCTTTGTAATAATAATTCATTATAACTTTTTTTAACTCATCATTTGTATGATCTGTTATATTTATAAAATATATTGAATTGTTTATCTGTTTATTTAACCAGTCTGTTACTTCAATGGTCTGGTTAAATTCTTTTGAAACCTTTTTTAATCTCTCCACAAATTTTTTTCTAGTTTCTTTCTTTTCTTGTAATATAAAGCCATCTTCATCAGTCTCAACTTTTGCATCTTTATCAGGTCTGAATTTGAATTCTAATAATTCTCCCTCAGTCTTTGATATATGCTGTCCATGCAATTTTTGTATTTCAGGATTATTTAATACAGTGGTTATTAAACATAATTTCATTTTTTCTTCTGACATTTCGTTAGAAATAATAAGCACTTTCTTTTTATGTACAAAAGCCGTATATGCCGCAAGATTAATAGTAAATCTACTTTTACCAGAGTTGGATGGCATAGCAAATGCCATTGTTTCACCTTTACGTATTCCTTTAAACACACTTGATAAAATCGGAAAAGGAAGAGCTAAACCATTTGTTAAATTATTTTCTCCTTTTTCTAAGAAATCTGTCAAATCTTCACTTAAAATTGCTTGTTTAAATTTTTTGGTAACACTTACTTGAACTACTGCAGCTTTTACCTCATCTACTGACATTTGGTCATATAGTTTATAATCACGTATTCCAATTATTTGATTTTGTATTTCTTCTCGTGGTTCTTCTAAATAGCTTTTTCTTAGCACGCATAATTTACTAAGCTCTAAATATACTTTTTCTGGATTATAATTTGCATTCTCTATTTCCGCTTTTATTTCTTGTTTTTGCTTATATGTTTCCATATTGTCCACAGAAAAATTAAAGCCTTTTTTCGCAATCTCAGGAGTATAATTTCCTCCCTCTGTGAATAAAATACTCTTATATATATTGAGCAAACTTTGATCATCAAAATAACAGTCTTGAAAAAGAATATGATATTTTACTATTAGTTTCGGATTATTTAAAAGAAGTCCTATGTATGCTTTTTCTAAACTTTCATCCCTTAATTTTTCTGGATATGAAGACTCTTGCTTTACTACTTCTTCTTTATATTTAGGCTTATCTTCTTCTTCATCTTCGTCTTCGTAATCATCTTGCTCTTCATTATCCTCATCATATTCTTCTTCATATACATCGTCTTCATAGTCGTCATTTAAATCACTTTGATTTAAGTCTTCATCATCTTCATTAACATCTTCTACATCCTCTTCTGTTTTCGTAGGTTCCTCTGGTTCAACTATTTTCTTTTTCTTTTTTCTCACAGTTTGTTCTTTTTTCGGTTGCTCTTTTTTTGAATTAAGATTTTGGCTGTCATTGGAAGTATTAAGCTTCCTTATTATTTCTAATGCCCCACTTATATTTCCTGAACCAATTAAATCTCTTGCCTTTTTTATTTGTTTTTTGTCTTTCCCACTACTCTCAAATGCGTCTAGTATTCGATATAATTTGCTTACAGTATCATTAGCCATTCCTAAATTCACCCCTCTTTTTATTTAGAAATTTATTACTCTGTATCAGCCTTTTCCTCTTCTACTTTCCTTATAAGAATTATTGGTGTTAATTGTTTAGATTGTCCTGCTGGATTATCTTTAATAATTCTTGCTAAAGTTTCATTTGGATAATCTAAACTACTCGATTTTCCAAGTATTTCTACATTCAAATCATTAGCATCAACAAGCATAGCCTTTATCCCAAGCTTTTCGTATATTTCATTACATACTTTATCTGGGTTTTCTGGTATTCGTATTCCAAATTCAGAATACTCTGGAAATACCTTTCCATAAAAACCATCTAAACCGCTAACTTCTTGTCCAACTATTTTGTAGAAAATACCTTTTTTTCTAAATATTTTACCTATTCCTGCTGCAATTGCTGCAAAAATCACTTTTATTCTTCCACACAAATTAATTGCTACTTGCATCTTGTATGGGCTGTCCACTCCAACACCAGCATCAGTACTCATAGCAAATTTAGATAAAAATTTAGCTAATCTACTTACTTTTACATCCTTCTTATATATAACTCTTTCTTGGCATAAAGAAATAATCTTCTCACTAATAGAAATAAAATCTCCTTCTTGATATACTGGCTTTACATACTTTTCCATAATATCAATATAGCTCTCTCCTATTTGCACATAATGTGTTTTTATTGCATATCTGTTGTATTTGACTCCCTCCACTTCAATTTCCAAATCTTTGTTTTCATTCGCTTTAAGTTCCATTTTCTTCCTCCATCTATTAATAACTTTTTTCACTTGTACTATATTATAACTTACAAAATTATATATTGCAAAGAAAATAAAAAAATTTTTGTATTTTTTTCAAATTCCAGTTTGGTGACAGGCATATTTCTTCACTTTTTTCCAAAAATACGCCTGTCCCCAAATTGGAAAATTTTATTTATTTTTTTATTTTTTTGTGCTATAATAAGTTGGTATTTTTATAAAAATTGGCTTGGAGGAAAAACATGATTTCAAAAAGTATAGTAAATGTTAGATACGCAGAAACAGATAAAATGGGAATTGTACATCATTCTGTTTATCCTATATGGTTTGAACTTGCAAGAACAGACTTATCAAAACAAGCTGGTTTTCCATACTCAAAAATGGAAGAAGTTCGGCCTTATGACACCTTTGGTTGAACTTAATTGTAAATATTATAGTCCATCTTATTATGATGATGAGCTTGTTATAACTGCTACTGTAAGTAAACTCACACCAGTTAGAGTTGTCTTTTCATATGAGGTATATAGAAAAAATGTAGAAGACCCTATTTGCACAGGATACACTGTACATGCAATAGTTGACAAGGAAATGAAACCAATTAATTCAAAAAAATTATTTCCAGAAATTTATACTGCATTGGAAAATATGTTGGAAACAAAATAGTCGTACTGTGCTTACAGTTTTAAATTTATTTTATTAAGGCAGTACACGCTCACTTCCAAAACTGCAAGATTGTCGTTTTGAGGCGTGTCTCGACTCAACAAGGAGGAATTTAATAATGATTTTTGAACACAAAACTAGAGTTGATATAGGTAAAGTAAATGCAAATTCTAATGTTACAAATAAAGGAATGCTTGCACTTCTTGAAAATGTAGCTTGTATGCATTCTGATCAAGCAGGATATGGCATACGTGAAGTACCAATAACACATCTTTCTTGGGTACAGTTAAATTGGAGAGTACATATTTTAAGAAGACTTAAATATGATGAAAAAATCACAATTAGAACTTGGGCTCATACTTCTACTAAAGTAAGTACTCTACGTGATTTTGAAGTTTTAGATGAAAATAATGAAGTGGTTTGTATTGCTACTACTCGTTGGACTTTAACCAATATAGACACACAAAGTATTACTAAGATTCCAGAAGATATTATGAATAAATATTCTCCTGATACCCAAACTGTTATGCCTGATTTTGAATTTAAAAAATTGAAAGAGCCATCTAGTTTTACAAATGAATATGTATATACTACTCAAAGAAGAGATATTGATATAAATAAACATATGCATAATCTAAATTATTTGGACTTAGCATATGAAGCTCTACCTAATGATGTATATAATAACGCAATTTTCAACAATATGGATTTTAATAATATAGAAATAATGTATAAGAGTGCCATTAGACTTGGAGATACTTCAAAATGCTTATATTCATTTGAAGATAACAAAAACATTGTTACTATAAAGAGCATGGATGATAAAATATTACATTGTATAGTAGAATTGTGGTAAATAGAAAACAAGCAAAGGGGGACGTTCCATCGTCCCCCCCTGCTTATCCTCTGCTTACTCAAATATTTTTCTATTATCTATTTGGTTTATTCTATTATTTCTTTGCATTTCTCTTATTTTTTTCATAAACGGCATATAAAAACTATCATCATTATCCACATAATCTTCTGCTGTAATTCCATAATGATTTGTGAAAATATTTTCTCTATCTTTAAAACTTATATCAATACAATCTGCTATTTCTTTATCAAACAAAATATTTATATAATACATGGCTTTTTCATGTACATTCAATTTATCCATTGCAGAAGCATAATAATAAACTGCTTTTAGCATAATCTTTTCAATAGGGCTCTGCATTACATTATCTGCCAAAAAGCTTAAATCTTCTAATATTTTTGCCGCTTTGTTGTATTGTCCATTCATAATATAACAAATAGCTAAAAAATATTTTGATCCAGAGCCAATTCCTTCACAAGGCAAAATAGAAGTATCTTTTAGACTTATTAAAATAGATAATTTCTCATATCCAATTTCATCTACAATCGTTTCCATTATATTTACTATTTGTTTGATGTTTTTTAATGTTATATTGCTAAAATCTTTTAGTAATCTTTGCATTGTAATAAATATATTAAAATATGTAGCATTTGTATCAAAGCTTACTTCGCTCATTCCTGGTATTGCAATACTAAAAGCAGGAAATTCTAAAAATGATACATCTCGAAGTAAAATATCGAAACCATCTTGTAATATTGTTTTTACAAGATTCTTTAAAATTGTTTTATTATTAAGTTTTGACACATCTGGCATTTCTACAAATTCAAAATCTGGATTTTCCCCAACTACTTGATAAGGAGCAGCCGCTAAATCGGTAAAAATAAATTCAGATAAGGTTCTGTTATTAATATCCTCTCCACAATAGAAATCAAACAAACATGTCTCTGCATACTCGTATATATCTCTTCCTTGCGCTGCTTCTGTAAAGCACCTCTCCATTGCTATACCATAATCAGGATGAGCTCCCATTTTAAAACCAAATTTTCCTGTGTTTTTCTCTATTATATATAAACCAGCTACTGGATATTTGCCTCCTAAAGAACAATCTACTAATTTAAAATAATATCTATCATTTTCTTTAAGCCTATTTACCATTTTACTTACATTAGGAAATTTTTCTATATAGTAATTTGGAATTTCTGGTAATGTATACTTTTGTTTAAATATTTGAATTCCTATATATCTTTCTAGAAGTTCAGACAAGCCTTCAATTAATGCTTCTTCTCTTGAATTTCCTGCACACATTCCATTTGTATCATAAAGATAACTAAATAATCTATCTGGAATATACTCTATTTCTTTGTTTTTCACACTATAATATGGTAAATAATTGTATTGTTCCTTTTCTACTAAATCCGATTTTTCATTTAATAATTTTTTAATATACTCTACCTGTTCTGTTTGAGATATATTCTCTTTGTTATTCTGTTTTAATATATTTTCAAAAAAGCTGTTTTCAATTTTCCCTTTTTTCTTAATTCCTAATGCTTCTTCTACTGTTAGATTTTCTTCATCTGGTGAATTTACAAAAGGTATTTCTTTTGTTGGCTTTTCCATTCTAAATCTAAATATACCATTTTGCATTCTCTCAAAAAACTCCGCATATCCACTCGCCATCGCAAATTCCCTTGTCATGCCTTTTCCATTTTGCCCTATATCTGTTCCCTTAATGCATACTCTTAGAGAATATGTCCCAACACTGCTTTCATTAGACCATTTTTCTTCTACTTCAATTCCTAATTTTTTTAGCAAAGCTTTTAGTTTTTCAACTGTTTCTTCAGGTGTTATCTCTTTGTACCTTCTGTTTTGTAATTCGCTCATTTTCAAATCACTCCCTACATATTTTTCATATCACAATTCAAGTACGAATTATTTAAAATTTTATTATACTTTTCATCCCATGAATTGTACGACATCTTTCGACATAATTTTATCATTCTTTTCATTTACAGATTGATTTTTTTACGAAAGCAAGCTTTTTTTATATAAAAATTAATAGATTGTTTTTTATATAGAAAAATGAGAGTTTTATAAAATAGTTTTAAGACAAAGTAGTAATGACTACTAAAAAAACATGAAAATATGTAGTGTAATATGATTTTTGTTATTTAGAAAATGCTTTCTTTGATAAAGTTCCTTAAATACTTGAATAGATGTATATTTTAAAAATTTTTGAAATTTGATTATATCGTTTCGACAGCAAGGTGCAAAAAAAGTTTTAAAATATACATCTATTCGAGTTTATGCAAAAACATTAAAGAAAGCATTTTCTAAATAATCAAAATTACTTTATCATATTTATAATTTCAGCTTTATCTTGTACACCAACACTTCTTCCTACTTCATTTCCATCTTTTATAACTACAAATGTTGGTATGCTCATTACATTATATTTTTCTGCTAAATTTTTTTCCTCATCAATGTTTATTTTACATACTTTCACTTCATCTTGCATTTCTTCAGCAATTTGATCTATTACAGGTAACATCATTCTACATGGTCCACACCAACTTGCCCAGAAATCAATTAGTACTGGTTTTTCTGAATTTAATACCTCTTCCTCAAAATTTTTTTCATTTAAATTTGTAACTGACATAATTTTTTACCTTCCTTTCTTTTATAATAAATTTAATAGAATAATGATGAAACCGTAATTAGTCCTTCGGATTCCTACTCATAAGCGAAATAACCCAAGTGTTTTATTTACTTAAAATCACTTTTAATAATAGCTGTGGCTGCCTTTGCTCCTTCATATACAGCTTTATTTATTTGTAGTAAGCCTCCTGTACAATCTCCACAAGCATATAAACCTTTTACTGTTGTCTCCATGTTTTCATCCACTACAATATTATTATTTTTTACAAGTGCTCCTATTTTCCTAGCTAAATCAGCACTACTTGCTGTTCCTATTGCAATGAAAACACCATCTACCTTTTTAGTAGTATTATCTTCAAAATATACTTCTTCTATACTATTTGTTCCCCTAAATTCTCTTATAGGAGTTTCTTCTACTTCAAAATCAGAAGCATCTCTGTTTTGTATCATTTCTTTTCCATTTGTAAAAATTACCACAGAATTAGCCACTGGTTTTAATTGTTTTGCTTCATGTATTGCATAATTTCCACTTCCTATTACTGCAACATTTTTATTCCTGTAAAAAAATGCATCACAAATAGCACAATAGCTTACTCCTTTACCTTCAAATGCTTTTATTCCTTTTATGTTAGGTGCTATTCTATTTATTCCTGTAGCCATAATTACAAACTTTGCTTCATACTCTCTATTTGCTGTTGTAACTGTAAAATAATTATTATATGAAATATTGGTTACTTCATCTTGATCTATTGAAATTTGTAATCTTTTTGCTTGTTCAATTCCAGCTTTATATAGTTCTTTTCCAGAAACACTTTGAACACCATAATAATTCTCTATTTTATCCGCCTTTTCTAAAGCACTCTTTTCAGTAGATATAACTAAAATTTCTTTTTTAGCTCTTTTTAAATATAGTGCTGCTGAAATTCCAGCAGGTCCACTTCCTATTATAATAACATCATACATACTTTTACTCACTCCTTTCCAACCTTACATCAAATCATATATATCCTTAAATTCAAATCCTTCTTCTTGTAAATATTTTATTACATCTTCTAAACTCTCATATGTTATTTGCTTATCTGCTGAGTCATGCATCAATATTACTACATTATTCCAACCTTTCATTGTGCTTTTTAAATTACTTAGAATTTCATCTTTTGTTTTTGCCCCTTCTGCATCATATGTTAATGCACTCCAGTCCAAATATGCCACACCATTTTCTTCTAGTTTTTCCCTTGCCTCTTCTTTTATTTCTTCATATGGTCCTCCACGTGAGCCACCCGGAAACCTAAATAAATGGCTTGAATAATTTTTAATTCCTAATGCTTCTCTTATAGCCTCCTCTGTTTTATTGTACTCTTCTAAAACAGTATCAGCACTCTTATATATATTACTGTATTTATGTGAATATCCATGATTTGCTATATAATGACCTGATTCATACTCTCTTATTAATATGTCTGGATTCTTCTTCACACTAGTTCCTAATACAAAAAATGTTGCTTTAATATTATATTTATCTAATATATCTAATATATAAGGAGTCACTTCTTCTGTTGGCCCATCATCAAAAGTCAAAAAAACTCTTTTTCCTTCTTCTCCATTATAGATGTTATTAATATTATTTATAAACTCCTGTATTTCCTCTTCACTTTTAGTAGCAATGCTATCTTCGGTTTGTGTACCTTCGCTATCACTATTTTCTATATCTTCTAAAACTTCATTTTCCCCCTCACTTAAAGCCATTTCCTCAGTAGCAAAATTTCCGCTCTCTAAAGCTGTTTCCATAGCCATATTGTATTTATTGTAAAGAATAACTCCTACCGAAACAAGTATGCCAAGTATTGCAAGTATTATGATTGTAATTACAATTTTTAAATCTCTATTTTTCTTCATTCCTATTATTTCTATTTGATACTGCATATTATTGCTCCTAAATTAATTTAGCATTTATAATTATACAATAAATTAATTCTTTTTTCCAAAAATACGCCTGTCCCCAATTTGGAATTTATGCTTCACTCTTTGATGTATTTATTTTTAGCAACTTAAATATTTCAACAATTACTAATGGAAGTATTACTAAACCAACAATTTCTAATACATTTCCTATTGGTAATACTGGTATGCTAAATAAATGTCTTAAGCCTGGTATAAATAAAATGATAAGCATTAAGGCTGATGAAACTGCAATAGCTCCGAGCAATATCTTATTATTAAATGGATGTGTCTTAAAGATTGATTTTTTGTTGTTTCTAATATTAAATACATGTACTAACTCTGAAAATGCAAGTACTACAAATGCCATTGTTTGTCCTATTTCAACTCTTACTTCTTGTTCTTCTACAATCTCTGCTCCATTTTCTAAAGCCTCATCTAAATTATCCACTTCTTCTATGCTATAAATTTTATTATCTATTCTTACCATAGTAGGTAATTGGTCATCAGGAGTAGCTAAACCTATTATAAATGCTGCAAGTGTAAGAAGTCCTATCATGAAACCTTGATACACTATTCTCCAACTCATTCCCTTTGTAAAAATTCCTTTTTGTTTTTTTGGTTTTTTCTTCATTACATCATCTTCTGCTGGGTCAACGGCAAGTGCCAATGCAGGAAGTGAATCTGTAACTAGATTAATCCACAAAATATGAATTGGAAGTAATACTTCAACTAAATTCATATCTATACCAAAGGTACTACTTATCCATGGTGTAATTAAAATAGCGATAAACAAAGCAACAATTTCTCCAACATTACTTGAAAGTAGAAACTGAATTGCTTTTAATATATTATCATAAATACGTCTACCTTCTTCCACAGATGAAACTATTGTAGCAAAATTATCATCTGTTAAAATTACATCTGCCGCTTCTTTTGATACATCTGTTCCAACTATTCCCATTGCACAGCCAATATCCGCTGTTTTTAATGCAGGAGCATCATTTACACCGTCACCTGTCATAGCAACAATTTCTCCATTTGCTTGCCATGCTTTTACAATACGGACTTTATGCTCTGGTGAAACCCTTGCATAAACAGAGTATTTTTTAACATTTTTAGTCAATTCCTCATCAGACATTTCTTCAAGTTCGTTACCTGTTATAGCTTCATCCTCATTTTCTAATATTCCTAAAGATTTAGCTATTGCTACTGCTGTAATTTTATGGTCACCAGTAATCATTACAGTCTTTATTCCAGCAGTTTTACATTTCTCTACTGCATGTTTTGCTTCTTCTCTTGGTGGATCTATCATTCCAACCATTCCAACAAAAATCAAATCGCTTTCAATTGTTTTCATTTCTTCTTCTGTTGGTTCATAGTCTAATTCTTTGTATGCCATTGCCAATACTCTTAAAGCATCTCTTGCCATATCTTCATTATTTTTCTGTATTTCTTTTTTATATTCGGCTAAATCGTTTTTTACCTCTTCATTTATCTCATATCTATTACATCTTGCTAAAAGTTCGTCAATTCCACCTTTTGTATATACTATATATTTTTCTCCTACTTTATTTACTGTAGTCATAAGCTTTCTTCCAGAATCAAAAGGAACTTCTTTTACTCTTAAAGTTTTCAAAATATCATGAACATTTAAATTCATTTTAAACCCTAAATCTGTTAGTGCTGTTTCAGTAGGGTCTCCTGTCAAAGTATTGTTTTCCCCTATTTTTGTATCATTACATAATATACTTATATTCATCAATTTTTCTAATTCGCTATTTTGCTTTGTCAATTTTTCTTCTGCTAAGCTACTTGCTTCAATAACTTGTCCATTAACAAATATTTTTTGTACAGTCATTTTATTTTGTGTCAATGTACCTGTTTTATCAGAACATATAACAGTAGCACTTCCTAAAGTTTCCACAGCTGGAAGCTTTTTCACAATAGCATTTTTCTTTACCATTCTTTGTACACCAATAGCTAAAACTATTGTAGAAACAGCTGCTAGTCCTTCTGGTATAGCTGCAACTGCAAGACTTACAGCAGTCATAAACATATCTAATACATTTTTTCCATATGCAATTCCTATAAGAAATATCAATACACATATTGCTAAAGCTGCAAGCCCAAGTGTTTTTCCCAATTTGTTAAGCTTGATTTGTAGGGGTGTTGCAGTTCCTTCAGTTTCATTAATAATCGTCGCAATTTTCCCAACTTCTGTATTCATTCCTGTTTCTACTACAATTCCTCTACCTCTACCATAGGTTATAAGTGAAGATGAAAATAACATATTAGTTCTATCTCCAATTCCAACCTTTTTATCTTGTATGATTTCCGCGTTTTTATCAACTGGTACAGACTCTCCTGTAAGAGACGACTCTTGAGATTTTAGATTAACACTTTCAATAATTCTTAAATCTGCTGGCACATAATCTCCTGTATCTAAAACCACTATATCACCTGGCAGCAATTCTCTTGATGCTACAACATCTATTTTTCCATTACGCACTACTTTTGCCACATGTGAACTTAGTTTTTGAAGAGCCTCTAGCGATTTTTCTGCTTTGTTTTCTTGTACTACTCCAATAATTGCATTTACAATTACAACTATTAAAATAATAATCGAATCTGTAATCCCTTCCCCTTCAATATAGCCTACAACTCCAGATATAACAGCTGCTACTATTAAAACAATAATCATAAAATCTTTAAATTGCTCTAGAAATTTTACGAATAAGCTCTTCTTTTTCTTTTCTTTTAATTCATTAAAACCATATTTTGTTCTTTTTTCTTCTACTT
>CAZPKK010000024.1:0-5256 GCA_964587175.1 uncultured Clostridium sp. | reverse complement strand
AAATCTTCTCTTCCACTCTTTTCATAATCTGCTAAAGCATCTTTTCTCTTTTTAGACTCTTTCGCAATTATTTCTATTATTTGATTATCATCTAATGTAATTTGTTTATCTTTTTCTACTTGTAAAATTGCTGCTCTTACCATCTGAATAACATTCTTACGAACAACATTTTTTTCTTTCATACAATTTTTTAAATCTTCTAACAATTTTTCTTTTAACATAACTCCTCACCCTCTATTTTTTTATAATTAATAGTCAATTTTCATTTATTATAATGTTTTTATAAATTATTTGCATAATTATCAAGCGTATTTGAGTCTATTTTATGAACATTATTTCCTATATTATCTACACCAAACAATAAATACTCATCTGTATATAAATTTCTTTCAACTAATTCATTTTCCAAATCAGATACTGATGGAATAGAATCACCCACTTTTTCTATTGATGTATATTTAGCAAGAAATGCTAAAAACACTATTAAAACTATTGCTATTATTTTTTTAGGTTTTGTTATTTCTTTTAATACACAAAAATAAATCAAAACATCATTAGAGCAAATACGGAATAGTCATGCGAAAAAATATGTCCTACACAAGTAAAGCTCTTTTATATAATTCGATTTATTTAATTATACTCTAACATAACATTTATATTTTTGCAACCAATATGAATTATTAATTTTATATAAACAAATTTGATACCGTTAAAGTCACTTTTATATACTCTGAATATTATAAAATACATTTAATATTTTTTATGAGGTATTGATATGAATTTTGATGAAATAGTTAATAATAGACGTTCTGCCAGATTATTTACAAATGATGAAGTTTCTGAAAAACAATTGGAAAAAATTCTATCAAGTGGAAGTCTAGCTCCTTCTGCAAGAAATAGGCAACCTTGGAAATTTTATATTTTAAACAATAAGCAAAAAGATGACATTATGAACATGCTCTTTGAATGGGATAAGCAAAATCCGAAAGAAAAAACCAGTGTAAAAGGGTCAGCAGAGCAAATACGTACAGCTAATAAAATGATAATGATTTATAGTGATGGGTATAAATCTAAATCCAAAAATGAAAATTATAAAAAACCTGATTATATATCATTAGGCTGTGCAATAGAGAATATGAGTTTACAAGCTGTAAATTTAGGATTAGGAAGTTGTATTTTATGTGATACTTTATATATAGAAAATGAAATTGATAAATATCTAGGAATAAAAGATTTTGAACAAATATGTGGATTTATTGTTGGTAATCCGATATATAACTATCCACCAAAAATAAAAAAAGATTTAAAAGATTTACTATTAAATTAACAAACACAAAACAGATGGTATTAGCCATCTGTTTTGCTTTGCGGAATATTATTCTTTGTCGCATCCGCGTCACACCTACATCTTGTTGACCAAATTTTATCAAGTAGGTTTTTTCGATAGTAAGGATTCCAGTTACAACAAAAATCAACATAGAATTTCATTAATCGCTCTCTACATTTATCACATGTTTTAGGAAATTGCATAATACCTTTTGTAAAAGAATTTTCTCTGTTTCCCCACCATGCAATAGTAAACCTGTCCAAATATTCTTCAGGAATTTTATAAAGAAGTTCAATAAACTCCCAAGATGAAATTTGGTCATAAAAGCCAAGGTTTTGCCAACGCTTTAACATTGTATTCTCTTTAATGTTTATTGGGAATAGTACTGCAATAGTTCCTTTAGGCATCTTACCATAGATAAATTCGAGAGAATTTAAACAGTCTTGAATTTGTTGTTCGCGAGTCAAGAATGGAGCACCTAAAAGTACATTGATTTGAAGACCAATTTGGTATTTTTCACACAATCTTGTCACTTCAAGGTACTTTTCCATGTTTAGATCTTTATTATAAATTGCTCTAACATCTTCATCAGCTGATTCAAATCCCATCTCAAACTGTATTTTCTGTTCTTCGCCAAGAATTCTTCTAATGTCCTGAAGTTTCTTCTCTGTGATTGTATTATAATGAGTTTCCATTGTAATTACCGGAATGTTCCTATTGGATACAAAATGTAATATCTCAAGAAATAAATCATATGGAATTTCCCTTTCAGAAAGAAATGAGCCGTTTGCTTCGAGTTCCAATTCAACTATATCAAAATCTTCAAGTCTTATTTTTTGAAGTTCTGGTTTGACCATTTCTAATGTAAGATTGTAGTCAAAACCATAATTGCAAAAGGTACAGGCATTTTCGCATCCACAAGACAGAAAAAGTAATTGATAAATTTTATTTTCTATTCGGCTGAGAGATACTACTGGTGTTCCCGCTTCAGTTTTGATATTTTTCCGCATTTTCCAGATTTCACGAGTTAAATATTCATTCATCTCATAACCTCCTAGTTAATTCAAATTGAGATAATATTCTACATATTTATTGTATCTCTTTTTAAAATAAAACAAGTGACCTTTTTAACACTAAAAAAATCACTTGTTTTATTTATTTTATTGGAATATATAACTTTAATTTATCGTTAGGTAAATATTCTTCAATATCTGGTAAATCTTCTAATTCGCATTCAATATTAGGAATGATTGTCCTATATATTTTTTTACAAAATTCATACAATGAAGTAGAATTTATATAATCACATTCAAAAACTAAATAATTACTAGATTTCAAATTTAACTCTATTGCATTTTTAAACTTTTCTGTAGAAGCTATATAATATACTGCTTCGTCTATACTACAAGTTTTATCATATTCTAATAGACCATATTCTTTTTTCCCTTTTATATACTTATAATTCTCTTTCCAAAATATAGGAGCTTCATTATGGCAGTTTTTGATTGTTGTTTTTATGTAAATAGCATATAAGTTAAATTTCATATTTTTTTCTATATGATAATGAAATTCATCTATCACATCTTCATTTATTAGCTCATATTGCGAAAAGAATTTTATATTATTTTTATTATTATTTATCTCACTTGGAATAAAACCCATCATAGATTTAAAAGCTCTAGAAAAAGCTTGTGAAGATTCATAATTATATTTTATTGCAATGTCGATTATTTTTTCCTTACCATCAAGTAAATCTAGTGCAGACATACTTAATCTTCTTTTTCTTATATAATCAGCCAAAGTATAATTGGTTACAAATAAAAAAATTCTATGCATTGTATATTCGTTTACACCAAGTATTTGAGCTAGTTTCTTATAGCTGATTTGTTCACAAAGATTATCTTCTATATAATTAATTAAATCATTAAATCTTTCATTACTTTGTTTATTCATATATTTTCCTCGATTTCTTTTTTATTAAAACATTTTTTCTAAATCATATAATGTTCTGCTTCTATATTAATTTGAATATCTGTAACAGAAGAAAGAAAAAATTAATCAGATTTTATTTTCTGATTGATTTTGTATTTAACTGTTCTATTAGTTCGAACAGATTCGTCGTTGGAGCGATTACGGAGCAGGTATGCGAAAAAATATCTCTGCTATTAGTAATGCTCTTTTTATATAATTCGATTTATTGTTTATAATTTAACATAAGTTTGGCATTTTTGCAAGTGATTTATCAAAAGAAAATAGAAATTAAATTTTTTTATTTTGTATATAATTATTCTAAAATTTATGATAAAATACTTAAAAATAAATAATATTTATAAAAGGATGAAAAATAGAAATGAAAAAGTTTGTTGTTATTTTTTTATTTACAAAAGACTATAAAAAAGTATTAATGGTAAAAAGAAATAAACCACCTTATAAGAATTGTTGGAATGGCATAGGTGGCAAAATAGAAGAAAATGAAACTGAAATTCAAGCAACAATAAGAGAATGTTATGAAGAAACAGAAATAAAATTAGATAATCCAAAATTATTTATAACATATATTTATCCAGAAACGAATCAAATGAATAAAGGAACAAATTTAAGTGTTTTATATGATTTTATAGATGAAGTTCAAGTAAAATCAAATTATGAAGGAATATATGAATGGAAAGATATTAATTTTGCTTTAGATTTTGACAATAAAGAATTAGCTGGACTTGCCAATATAAGTCAATTTATTAAAGAAATCTTTGATATTGAAGGTATAAAAAAGTTTTATGAATAGGAAGTGTTTTTAATGAATAGAAACGTAACTGTTGTTATAGATGGGCAAGCTGGAAGTTGCGGAAAAGGTAAAATTTGTGGCTATATTGCTCAAAAAGATAATATGGAGATATCAACTAATAATTGGTCTTCAAATGCAGGACATACATATGTCAAAGATAATGAAGAAAAAATTGTAGTCAGTCATCTACCTATGGCTATAATAAACAGTAATACTAAACTATGTTTAAATGCTGGTAGTATTATTACTCCAGAAATACTAGAAAACGAACTAATAAAATATAAAGATATTCTAGGAGAAAGAAAGATTTACATACATCCCAGAGCAATGATTATTAAAGAGAAACATAGAAAACAAGAAAAACAATTAATAAAAAGCGGTTCTACCTTTAAAGGCTGTGGTTCAGCTTTATCAGAAAAGATTATGAGATTACCAGAAGTAGAACTAATAAAAGATTTCTATAATAATTTTTCAGACTATGCTAAAAGTAAAATAGAAATTGTAGATACTTCTATTATATTGAATCAATCACAAAATTCTATATTAGTAGAAGGTGCTCAGGGAGCAGATTTGGATATAAACTATGGACTTGATTATCCTAATGTAACAAGTAGACAATGTAGTGCTAGTCAATTGATTGCAGACGCAGGTATTTCTCCTTTTAAAGTAAAAGATATAATAATGATTATAAGACCATATCCTATAAGAATTAGTAATAAAACTAATATAGGTATAGATATATATAGCGGAGATTATGCTGGAAGTAAAGAACTTACTTGGGATGAAATTAAAGAAAGATGTAATTCTAATATAGATTTGCAAGAATATACAACTGTTACAAAAAAAGTTAGAAGAGTGTTTGAAATGAACTGGGATAGATTAAAATATAATGTAATGATAAATAATCCAACACAAATTGTCTTAAATTTTGCACAATATATTGATTGGAAAGCATATAGGTGTAATAATTATAATGATTTACCAACTAAAGTAAAAGACTTTATTCATAAAATTGAAGAAACAACTAATACACCAGTTACAATTATAGGTACAGGTGAAAGAAATTGTGATATTATTGATTTGAGATAAAATCATTTTTATAATTTTTGTTAAAAATATTGTATTTATTTTTCATAATGATATAATA
>CAZPKK010000023.1:0-21756 GCA_964587175.1 uncultured Clostridium sp. | reverse complement strand
TGTCCATTTCATAAAGAGAAATCACCTTCTTTTTCTGTTTCACCTGACAAGCAAATATTTCATTGCTTTGGATGTGGAGTTGGCGGAAATGTTATACATTTTGTTAGTAAAATAGAGAATCTTGATTTTAGAGAATCTTTAGAATTATTAGCAAATAGGGCAAATATTTCACTACCAACATTGGATAATAGTTACCAAGATAATAAAAGAGCTATTTTAAAGTCAAAAGTATACGAGATAAATGAGATAGCTGCTAAATTCTATCATGAAAATTTATATAAACCTACGTCAAAAAAAGCACAAGAATATATAAAAAAGAGAAAGTTAGATAATAGAACTTTAAAATCATTTTTAATTGGATATTCTGGAACTTTTGATGAATTATATAAATTATTAAAACAAAAAGGGTTTACAGAAGAAGAGATTCTTGCTTCAAGTTTAGTAAATAAAACGGATAAAGGTAGATTTATAGATAGATTCAGGCGAAGACTGATGATACCAATTCAAGACACGACAGGTAGATTTATTGCATTTGGAGGCAGGGTTCTAGATGATAGTAAACCAAAATATATAAATTCGCCAGAGAATATTGTATATAGTAAAGGGCGAAATCTTTTTGGATTAAATATTGCAAAAAAAGGAGATACAAAAAAACTAATAATAGTAGAAGGATATATGGATGCCATATCTTTGTATCAAAGAGGAATTACAAATGTGGTAGCTTCACTAGGAACAGCACTTACAGAGTATCAAGGAAGGCTCCTTAGAAAAAATAGTGAGCAAGTAATAATAGGATATGATGCGGATGGTGCAGGACAAGCTGCTACTTTAAGAGGATTAGAAATACTTCAAAATATGGGGTGTGATGTTCGAGTACTCCAAATATATGGTGCAAAAGATCCAGATGAATTTATAATAAAATATGGACCAGAAAGATTCCAAAAGTGTGTAGAAGAAGCTATTTCTTTGGTAGAATTTAAAGTAAAAATATTAAAACAAGATTTAAATTTGGACAATATAAATGACAAAATAAAGTTTTTAAATGAAGTTGCAAAAATACTATCTAAAGTAGACAATAGTATGGAAAAAGAAGTATATATTGATAAAATAGCAAAAGAATATGGAATTTCAAAAGAAGCAATTTATGGAGAAGTTAATAAACTAACATATAATAAAACCAGTGACAAGAAAGTATTAGAAAGAGCACCAATAAAAAATTACATAAAAAAAGAAGAAACAGAAAAAGTGGATGAATCTATAATAAAAAGAGAAAAAATGGTTATATATATACTAGTAAATTATCCAAATGAGAGCTATAACAGAATAAAAGACATAATAACAGAAAATGATATTAAAGCAGAAACAAATAAAAAGATTATATCTAAAATTTATGAAGAATATGGAAAAAATAATTTGTTAAATGTACTTGACTTTTTTGAAGAGGAAGATGTAGTAAATTATTTATCCGGAATTATGGCAGATGATTTTGGAATAGCAGATCTAGAGAAATGTATAGAAGATTTATTAAATACATACAATAAAGAAAAATTAGTAAATAAGCGAAATAGTATAATAAAACAATTAGAAAATACTAATAATATGACAAGTGAAGAAATAAAAAATCTTGAGTTAGAACTAAATCAAGTAATATTAAAATTAGCAAAAATTAAATAATTTTTTTCTATTAGATATAGAGTCTTAAGAAAGGAATGTGAATAAAAATGAAAAACTCAGAAAAAATGGAAGCAGTAAACGAAAAAGTAGATAGCAAAAAAGAAGTTGTTAAAGAAAAGAAAGAAAAAGCAGATGTAAAAAATGATAAAAAAGAGAATGAAACAAAAAATGAAGTAAAACAAGATAAAGTAAACAATTCAAAAAAAACCAAAAAGGAATTGAATAAAGAAGATAATACAAAAAAAGAAGTCAAGAATGAGAATAAAGATGAAATTTCTGATGAAAAGGTTCAAAAGATTATTGAAAAAGCAAAGGAAAATGGAAAAATTACTTATGGGGAACTTGCAACTGAACTTGATGATACTAATCCAGAAGAGATTGATAAGGTTTTTGATGCTTTCGAAAATTTGGGAGTAGATTTAAATGATGATATAGATGAGCCAGATGTAGAAGATTTAGAAAATGTAGAAGAAATAAAGCTAGAAGATATGGATGTTACTAATATAGAAGGAGTTAATGTTGATGATCCTGTCAGAATGTATTTAAGGGAAATAGGTAAAATACCTCTATTGACATATGAAGAAGAAGCTGATCTGGCACAAAGAATAGTTGAAGGAGATGAAGAGGCCAAACAAAAACTAGCAGAATCAAACTTAAGATTAGTAGTAAGCATTGCAAAAAAATATGTAGGAAGAGGAATGTTATTTTTAGATTTAATCCAGGAAGGAAATATGGGATTAATAAAAGCAGTAGAAAAATTTGATTATAATAAAGGATTTAAATTTAGTACTTATGCAACTTGGTGGATTAGGCAAGCTATTACAAGGGCGATTGCAGATCAAGCAAGAACAATAAGAATACCGGTGCACATGGTAGAAACTATAAATAAACTAATTCGTACATCAAGACAATTATTACAACAAAATGGTCGTGAGCCAACTCCAGAAGAAATTGCAAAAGAAAAGGAAATTAGAGTAGAAAAAGTAATGGAAATTCAGAAGATAGCGCAAGACCCAGTATCATTGGAAACTCCAATTGGAGAGGAAGACGATAGTCACTTAGGTGACTTTATACAAGATGAAGATAGTCCAGCACCACAGGATTCGGCTGCACATACACTTTTGAGAGAGCAATTAGAGGAAGTAATGGACACTCTAACTCCAAGAGAAGCAATGGTTTTAAAATTAAGATTTGGATTAGAGGATGGAAAAGCAAGAACACTAGAGGAAGTTGGAAAGCAATTTGATGTTACAAGGGAAAGAATAAGACAAATTGAAGCTAAAGCATTAAGAAAATTAAGACATCCAAGTAGGAGTAAGAAATTAAGAGATTATATGAGTTAATACTTGATTTTTTTGTAAAATTATGTTAATATAAATATGTATTTATAAAAAACAAAAATTACCACTAGTCTTTTATAAAAATGAGGTGAATGTGATGAAACCAGATGATGAAACTAAATTAAGATTTATAGATATAATTCTTTCTCCTATAAAATCATTGTGGGGAATGGCAAGTAGTAGAGAAGATGTAGAAGATATAAACTTTAATTCTAATTCTAAAGATAAAATAGTAGCAGAATTAGCAAAGAATCAAGAGAAAATAGATAAAACAGTAGAATCTTATTATGGTGGAAAAAATAAAAGAAAAGATATGCTTAAGAATACTAAGGTAAATAATAAAGATTTAAAACCACTAAAAAAAGGAATTTCTAAAGTTAACAACGAAAAAGTTAACGATGATCAAGATAAAGAAATAGAGATTTAAGAGTGATTGCTATATAGCAATTAATTAAACCTGTTACCATTGTTCTACTAATAGATAGTTGAGCATTGGTAACAGATTTTAATCTAATATAATTTTTAATTGTAAAAGGAAAAATTAACTTATTATACTTGACAAATAGTATAAAAACCTTTATAATCTTAAATGCATTAAATAATATATATGGCGAGATAGCTCAGTTGGCTAGAGCAACTGGTTCATACCCAGTAGGTCGAGAGTTCGAATCTCCCTCTCGCTACCAATATAAAATGGCAGTAAAGTAGCTTGTATATATTGATACAAGCTACTTTACTGCTTAAAACTGATGATTTTTCTATTTATTATATATATAACATATTTCTAAAAAATTACAATTTTAATCCCTTGAAGCTCTGTTATTTTCAGTCTTACCAGAAGTATTACATAATTTGTCATATTCCTTGCATTTTATTTTATATTCCATTAGTTGCGTTAAATATCTATAATACATATATGCTTGCTCATATTGTGCTATAGGATTAAACATAGTATTATCACCAATGTTAGGGTCAAAATTGTTATCATAATTATATGGTGGCATTCCATAAAAATTATTCATATTTTCTGTATTTCTATCCATAAGAAATCAACTCCTTTTAGTTTTATCGTAAATTTATTTAATTTAATAAATCTCCTCAAATTAGAAAAAGCATTATTGATTTGGAAGTAATGGGGAGTTTTAACCAAATACTTTTTCATAAAATCTTTTAAATAAATAAAAAATAATAAGTACAAGTATAACTCCAATTACAAAAATACCGAAATCATAAAAGAAGGTATAAGAAATATTTGTATTTGATGTTAATACATCAAGGGGAATCGAATTAGATGTCGACGTTTCTGTAATATCTAAATTAATAAATGGAATAAATCTTAATGTTAAAAATGTATAGAGACCAGCAAAAATTCCTTGCATTAATTTTCCTATGAAATATTTTTTCATAGATAAATCAGTTTTAGATACTATACTAAATACTTGTAATAATACAGAAAATCCACCAAATCCGAGTAGAAAAGCACAAAGTATTATGTTTTGTGAAATAGCTTTTATATGTATGCTAGACACTAAATTAACACCATTTGTAAGTTCTAAAATGCCAGAGAGTAGTGGCTTTGCAAAGCTTAAGTCAAATCCTAATAAAGATAGAATTGGCTCAAATAATTTGCTTAGTAAATCTAAAGCGTGAGTCTGGTTTAAGATAGAAATAACAACCGAAAAAATTACAACAAACCCACCTATTAAAAGAATAGTAGAAATGCTATTATTTATGCTATTTCCTAAAACTTCGCCTAAGTTCTTAAAAGAAACATTAACAGAGTTGGAGTTATCTTTTTTTGAATCTGTGTTATTCCTTTGCTTGATAATGGTTTCATAATCTTTATACTTTATTTTTCTGCTTGTAGGTGAATTTTTATTAATTTTTAGTTTAGAGGTTTGTTTTAAGTTTATCATTTTTCTAAACTCTCCATCAGACTTTTTTGAAAATTTACCAAGTATAACTCCAACAGTAATGCAAGCAAGTATATGGGTACAAAGGAGTAAGAGCCCAGTTTTTGTATCTCCAAAAAGACTTATTCCAACACTACTTAATATGAAAAGGGGACCGTGAATTATTTGTAAAAGTAAGTAGCCTTTCGCCTTCATCTTTAGTAACTAATCCTTTTTCCCTAAAATCGGAAACAATTTTAGCTCCAACAGGATAACCACTAATAAGACCCATTACAAAAGCAAAGCCACCGATTCCAGGGACATTAAAAAGCGGTCTCATCAATTTATCTAATAATTTTCCAGTAAAGTCTACTACTTTTGTATGGGAGAGTAAATTAGTAATAACAAAAAACGGAAAAAGTGAAGGAACCACACAAGTTGCCCATAGAGTTAATCCATTTGTTGCAGCTGTTAAATTTGATTTAGAAAAAGCAACTAAACAAATTGCAATTATGACAAAGATGCAAGGTAAAATATTTTTTCTAATAGATAGAAAAATAAATCTCATAAAATTCACCTATTAATAAATATTCATGAAAAGAATAAATATGTCATTCCAAATTAAGGGACTGGCGTATTTCTCCACTTTTTTCCGAATTAGGGGCAGGCGCGTTATATAATCTTTATAAAAATGAAAACCGAATAATTGTAAAGAGATAGAGCATAATAAAAATAATTTTATAAAAGAAAGAGGTTTTTATATGAAAGATTTTATTCCTAATGCTATATATTATGAAGAAGGAGTGCTTAATTATAAGCTGGGAAGAGAATTACTAGAGAAATATAAGGATGTACCAAAATTCATAATAGAAAATCATAATAATATAGAAGAAATGCGTAAAAAAGAAAATAAAGAATTCCCCAAAATGAAGCGAAACTTAATAATAGGAATAAGAAAGACACATAAATTTGTAGCAAATAATAAAATATCTAATTATTTAGTTCCATATACTTCATCTGGTTGTACAGCTATGTGTCTATATTGCTATTTAGTGTGTAATTATAATAAGTGTGCTTATTTAAGGTTATTTGTAAATAGGGAAGAGATGCTAGAGAAAATCATAAAAACAGCGAATGAAAGTGATAAGGAATTAGTATTTGAAATTGGCAGTAATAGTGATTTAGTACTTGAAAACACAATTACAGGAAATTTAAAATGGACAATAGAAAATTTTAGGAAAGCTGAAAAAGGATATATTACATTTCCTACTAAATTTGATATTGTGGAAGATTTGTTAAATATTGAAGGAAAAGAAAGAGTGATATTTAGAATGAGTGTAAATCCAAAAGCGATAATTCAGAAAATAGAAATGGGAACATCATCACTAGAAAAAAGAGTAGAAGCAATAAATAAAGTAAAAAAGGCAGGATATAAAGTAGGAATATTAATAGCTCCTGTGATTTTTGTGGAAAATTGGGAGAAACTATATGAAGAGTTGGTTATATATTTGAAAAACAATTTGGAAAAAGAGGTAAAGCAAGATGTATTCTTTGAAGTTATTTTTATGACATATAGTTATATCCATAGAAAAATAAATGAAGAAGCATTCCCAGGTTCGATAGATTTATATGATACTAGTTTAATGACAGGAAGAGGGAAAGGTAAATACACATATAAACAAGAACAACGAAAAATAGGAGAGGAGTACGTAAGGGGATTATTAGAAAAATATTTTCCGGAAAATAAGATTTTATATTTTAGCTAAAAAGATTTTTCAAATTAGAGACAGGTGTTTCAATTCACTCCTAAATAGTAAGGTAGAAAAAATAGTAGCACAGCAGTGATAAGTAAAAAATTATCACTGCTATGCCACTAAAAAATAAATATACCTTTTTAAATTATAAACTTTCTAATGCAATTTTTATCATATTATTTAATGAACGTTCTCTTTCCTCAGGAGTGCTTTCTTGATTTTTATAATGCGAATCAACAACAGTGAGAAGACAAGCCGCTTTTTTATTAAAGTATTTTGCCATATAAAATAATGCAAAAGCCTCCATTTCACAAGCAATTATATTCAAATCTTTTGGAAATCTGGAAATAAAACCTTCAATATCATCTAAATATCCATCAAATACTTCGTTGCATAACGAATTTCCTTCTATAAGTGAGATATTTAATGTTTTTGCAGTTTCTTTAAGTTTTGTATTAAGTTCTAAATTTGCTTCAGCAATATGCTCTTCTTCTTCATTCCAAGAATATGCAAAGTTTCCTTCAGTGTAACTTTTATCTACCAATATGGTGTCAAATAAATTCAACTCTTTATTATATGCTCCGCAAGAACCAATACGTATTATTTCTTGCACGTCATAAAATTTAAAGAGTTCATATGAATAGATTCCCATACTTGGCATGCCCATACCAGATGAAAAAATTGTGACAGGCTTTCCTTTGTAAGTGCCAGTATATGCAAGCATATTTCTAACAGTATTTACAAGTTTAGAATCTTCTAAAAAGTTTTCAGCAATATATTTTGCTCTTAATGGATCACCTGGCATAAGTACAGTTTTCTCAATATCTTCTTTTTTAGCATTGCAATGTATAGACATAAAGTCATCCTCCTTTATCTATACCATGTAGGTATGTAAAATAGTGAAACATCTAATACTTGTAAAAACAAGAATAGTAAGAATGTAACAAGTATTGATATTATACCTAAAATCAATCCAGCTCTTCCTAAGTTTTTATCACCTTTTTTAACAGCTACAACACCAAAAACAATTGATAGAATTGCAGATAATACAGAGATAATAATGAAAAATAAAAACATAATAGAAAGGATGCCAAATACCAATGATGCAATTCCCCAGCCATTAATAGAAGTTGGATTTTTTTGAACTTCTTTCTCCATATATATTTCCCCCTTTCATTAGTTGTATTATTACATTACTCGGTAAATATGTCAAGTAGAAAAAAATCAGAAATGTGAATGTTTTGTGAAATTTAAAATTAGGTATTGACAATTTGTAAAAATGGGTATATATTTTTAGCAATCAAAACAAAAGACTGCTAAAAATATATTAATATGAAAATCATATATTTATAATTCAAACATATTAATATATAGAATAAATGGTATAATTTTAAGGAGGTAGATAAAATGTTAAAACCATTATCAGACAGAGTAGTTATAAAAATGCTAGAGAAAGAGGAAACAACAAAAAGTGGAATAATTTTAGCGCCTAATGCCACAGAAAAACCACAATTTGCAGAAGTTGTAGAGGTTGGACAGGGTAAAGAAGTAGATGGCAAACTAGAAAAAATGCTTGTAAAAAAGGGAGATAAGGTTGTTGTAAATAAATATTCTGGAACAGAAGTAAAGTATGAAGGTACAGAATATACTATTGTTCGTCAAGAGGATATTTTAGCAATAGTTGAGTAATAAATGGAGACCTGTCCCCAAAGTGACAGGAATGTCGTTTTTCTAATTGCTTTTAGAACGACAAAAATAAAGAAAGGATGATAAATATGGCAAAAGATATTAAATTTGGAGAAGATGCAAGAAAAAGCTTGCTTAATGGTGTAAATAAATTAGCTGATACTGTAAAGGTTACAATGGGACCAAAAGGAAGAAATGTAGTACTTGATAAAAAATTTGGAGCACCATTAATTACAAATGATGGTGTAACAATCGCAAAGGAAATTGAGTTAGATGATCCATTTGAAAATATGGGAGCTCAAATTGTAAAAGAGGTTTCTATTAAGACAAATGATGTTGCGGGTGATGGTACTACAACAGCTATGGTACTTGCTCAAAGTATGGTTAAAGAAGGAGTAAAAAATGTTGCAGCAGGTGGAGATCCAATGGCTATAAAAAGAGGTATGGATAAAGCTGTAAGTTCTGCAATTGAAGAACTTAAAAAAGTAAGTTCACCAGTTAATGGAAAAGAAGATATTGCAAGAGTTGCAAGTATATCTGCGAATAATGCAGAAGTTGGTGAGTTAATTTCAGAAGCAATGGAAAAAGTTTCGAAAGATGGTGTTATTACTATTGAGGAATCAAAAACTTCTCAAACAGAATTAAATGTAGTAGAAGGTATGCAATTTGATAAAGGATATTTATCTCCATACATGGTAACTGACACAGAAAAGATGGAAGCCGTAGTTGAAAACCCATATGTATTAATTACAGACAAGAAAATAAGCAATATTCAAGAAATATTACCACTTCTTGAAACATTAATGCAAAATTCAGGGAAATTAGTAATTATATGTGATGATATAGAAGGAGAAGCATTATCTACTTTGATATTAAATAAATTAAGAGGAGTATTAAATGTAGTTGCAGTAAAAGCTCCTGGATATGGTGATAAGAGAAAGAATATGCTACAAGATATTGCTATTCTTACTGGTGGAGAAGTAATTTCATCTGATTTAGGAATGGAGCTTAAAGATACAACAGTAGAACAATTAGGTAGAGCAAAACAAATAAAAGTACAAAAAGAAAATACAATAATTGTTGATGGTATGGGAGATAAAGCACAAATTTCTGCAAGAATAAATCAGCTAAAAGCTCAAATCGCTGAAGAAAAGAGCGAGTTTGAAAAAGAAAACTTACAAGAAAGATTAGCTAAAATAGCAGGTGGAGTTGCAGTAATTGGTGTTGGTGCAGCCACAGAAGTAGAAATGAAAGATAGAAAATTAAGAATTGAGGATGCTTTATCTGCAACAAAAGCAGCTGTTGAAGAAGGAATTGTTGCTGGTGGTGGTACAGCATTTGTAGATATCATACCAGAAGTTGCTAAAGAAGTAGACAAACTTCATGGAGATGAGAAAATAGGTGGAAAGATAATATTAAGAGCATTAGAAGAACCAGCAAGACAAATTGCTAGCAATGCAGGTTTAGAGCCAGCTGTTATAATTGAGAAAGTAAAACAAAGCAATCCAGGTGTAGGATTTGATGCTAGTGAAGAAGAATATGTTGATATGAAGAAATCGGGAATTGTAGACCCAACTAAAGTTTCTAGAAGTGCACTTCAAAACGCAGTATCAATAGCATCTATGATACTTACAACAGAAAGCTTAGTTACAGATAAAAAGGAACCAGCTTGCAATTGTGGAGGACACCATGATGATGAAGGACAAATGGGTGGAATGTATTAATATAGATGAGAAGCGGCTATTATGTAGATAGCCGTTTTTTCACTCAACATAATATATAAGGAGTTAAATTTATGAATGTAATAATAGAAATAGCAGATAAAATGTTTGGAAAAGAATCAAAATATGGAAATATATATCACTCAAAATTTATAAATTATAGGGATAGAGAAATCTTGAAATATTATATTAAAAGTTGAAAAAAGGCGTAAAATATGTTAAAATCTTGTAGTAAATTAATTTAAGGGAAGAATTATAATGGCAAACAGTAGAGTAGCATTTTATACATTAGGATGTAAAGTAAATCAATATGAAACAAATGGAATGATACAAGAATTCAAAAAAAGTGGATATAACATAGTAGAATTTGATGAAATTGCAGATGTTTATATAGTAAATACCTGTACAGTAACAAATATGGCAGATAGGAAATCAAGACAAATGCTTAGAAGAGTAAAAGAATTAAAGCCAGAGGCTATACTTGTTGCTGTTGGTTGTTATGCACAAGTAGCAAAAGAGGAGCTAGAAAAAATTCCAGAAATAGATTTGATTTTGGGAACAAATGAGAAGAAAGATATAGTAAAATTTATTCAGCAATTTCAAAGTGAATTAGTAGCTGTAAGTGATAAAAAAATTTCAGAGAATAATGAGTTAAAAGAAAAAGAAGTAGCAGGTAAAGAAAAGTTAAAAATGAATAATAAAGCAAAACGAGATAATGTAACAGATGTAATGCATTGTGAAGAGTATGTGGATTTTGGAGATGTAACTTTTACTGAAAAAACAAGAGCTGTAATAAAAGTTCAAGATGGATGCGATAGATTTTGTTCATATTGTATAATTCCATTTGCAAGAGGACACATAAGGAGCAGAAAACCAGAAAGTGTTATAAGTGAAATAACAAAGATTGCCAAAGATGGGATAAAGGAAGTAGTAATAACAGGAATACATTTAGCTTCTTATGGAAGGGATTTTAAACTAAATAATGAACAAGAAGGGAGCTTTAGTAGTAAAAATTTTTCTGCAAAAGAGAATAATACTATAGAAACAGAAAAAACGAATATAACTATTAATAATAAAGAAAGTTATAATAACCAGTACAGATTAATTGATTTACTAGAAGATATAAATAAAATAGATGGAATTGAAAGAATACGACTTCGGATCATTAGAACCAACTTTGATTACAGAAGAATTCGTACAAAGACTATCAAAGTTAGAAAAAATTTGCGACCACTTTCATTTATCACTCCAAAGTGGTTGTGATGAAACTTTAAAAAGGATGAATAGAAGATATACTACGAAAGAATTTGAAAAGGGAGTAAATATACTAAGAAAAGCATATCCAAATGTGCTACTTACAACAGATATTATTGTTGGTTTTCCAATGGAAACAGATGAGGAATTTAATATAACATATGAATTTTTGGAAAAAATTAAATTTTATAAAATGCATATTTTTAAATATTCACCTAGAAAAGGAACTAAAGCAGCAGTAATGCCAAATCAAATAGATGGAAATAAAAAAGAAGAAAGAAGTAGGAAATTAATAGAATTATCAGACAGAAACGAAAAAGAATATAACAAAAAATATATAGGAAAAGAAGTAGAAGTACTTTTTGAAGAGCAACATATAGAAAATGGAAAAAAATATATAAAGGGACATACTAGCAATTATATTGTAGTAAAATTGGAAACAAATGAACATATAGAAAATGAAATAATTAGTGTAAAAATTGTAGGATTAGATGGTTTAGAATTAGTTGCAAGTAAATAAAAGAGAATAAAAAAGAATAAAAAAGAATTGAATTTTGGAAAGCCATGTACCTTAAGAAAGGAAGGACAAAAAATGAACACTATCTTGATACAAGGAGCTATGGATATAGAAGTAGAGTATATAATAAAAGAATTACAAAAAACAGAAAATAAAACAATAGCAGGTTATGAGTTTTGTATTGGCTATATAAATAATTTAAAAATCATAGTTTCAAAAACATTTATAGGAACTATTAATGCAACAATTGCTACTACTATTGGTATAACAACTTTTAAACCAAATATAGTAATAAATCAAGGAATTGCAGGAGCACATAGAGACAGTATACATACTGGAGATATTATAGTAGGAGAGAAATGTGCCAATATTAATTCATATTCTATGCCTAAAAAAGGAAAAGATGAAGGTTCTAATTCATTAGAATGGAAACCTGACAAAAGAGCAAAAGAAGTAAAAAATGCAAACAAAGAGCTAACAGTATCATTTTATGATTTTCTAAAAAATAATACTAATAATACAGTTTATAAAGGTACATTAGGAAGTGGAGACGCATTTAATAGGGAAATAGATAGAATAAACTGGATAAGTAGCACATTTGACAGTCTATGTGAGGATATGGAGAGTATAGGAGTATATTTGGCTTGTCAACAATTTAATGTGCCATGTATTGGAATTAGAATAATTTCTAATAATGAAATTATAGGGGAAGAACTTGATGAAGACCAAGCTATTTATTTACAAAAACTATTAATAGACTTTATTAGAAGTAGATAGATTGGATTTTTAAAGTAAGAGAATAATATGGAAACATCCAAAATTTAAGAACTTGAATAATAGGAAATATCCTTTTGTTCAAGTTCTTAAAAGTTTTGTTCTTGGTTCTATAAATAGGAAAAGTAAGAAATCCATTATTTCACTTCAATTCCACAACAGTCACTCCCATTTCTCCTTCACCAAAGGTACCAAGTCGGAAGGATTTTACATGTGGATTTTTTTTCAAAAATTGATGGATTCCCTCTCGAAGCTTTCCAGTACCTTTTCCATGTACAATTCTAATAGGAGAAAGTTTGGCAATAGCACAATCATCTAAATATTTATCAATAACAAAAGTGGCTTCATCAACATTCATTCCGATTACATTTATTTCACTAGAAATATTTTGTGCTTTAAAATTATTTCCTTTTTCAAAAGTAACAGAAGAATGAGACTTTTTATTACTAGTGTTCTCAATAGTATTATTTATACTATTATTTTTACTTTTTTTATCATTTTTTAAACTACTATTTTTTAAACTAAATTTGTTATTTAATTGTTTTAAAGCCTCTAAATTTAATTCAGAACCAGTTGTATTAGGCGACATTTCTTTTAGAGCATCATTTAACTTGTTTCGTAAATTGTTTGCTTTTGATAAATCTCCTTTATCCAAATTATTTAATTCTTTAATAACTTCATTGGCTTTATCTTTAGCAGATGCAATAATATCTCTTGCTTCTTTTTTTGCATCTTCTATTATTTTATTTTGTTTGTCTTTTTGATGCCTCTTTTCTTTTTCTAAAGATATTCGCAAAGTTTCTATTTGACTAGAATTCTTTTCAATTTCTTCCCTTTCCTTTTCTATAGCGATTTTGTCATCATACATATTTTTCATTAATTCTTCAATACTAATATCATCCTGATGAATTAGTGAATTTGCATAATCTATTATTTTTTCGTTTAATCCTAATCTTCTACTAATTGCAAATGCATTGCTTTTACCAGGTATTCCAATTAGCAGTTTGTATGTTGGCCTTAAATTTTCTATATCAAATTCACAGCTTGCATTTTCAAATCCATCTGTTATTAAGCAATAATTTTTAAGTTCTTGATAATGTGTTGTAGAGATTGTAGTGATACCTAAATCAAAAAAATATTTTAAAATGCTAATAGCAAGGTTTGCACCTTCAATTGGATCTGTTCCTGAACCTAACTCATCTAATAATACTAAACTGTTAGATGTAGCTTTATTTGTGATTTCTATAATTGTAGACATGTGAGAAGAAAATGTACTTAATGATTCTTGAATACTTTGTTCATCACCAATATCTGCAAATATATTATCAAAAACAAAGATGTTACTTTTTTCTTTAGCAGGAATAAAAATTCCTGAATAAGCCATTAAAAGTAAAATGCCAGTCGTTTTAACACTAACTGTTTTACCACCTGTGTTTGGCCCAGTGATTACCAATGATGAATAATCTTTTCCTATTGAAATATCAATAGGAACGACGAGGTTTTTTTCTATTAAAGGATGTTTCGCAGATTTTAAGTTTATAATCTTTTCATTATTAATAATAGGTTTTATTCCATCCAATTCAATTGAATAATTTGCTTTTGCAAATACTAAATCCAATGTGCCTAATATATTTAAATTGCTTGACAAATTACTGGTGTATTCATATAGCACTCTAGAGAGATTTGCCAAAATTTTTTCTATTTCAATATCTTCTTCAGCTTTTATATTTGCAAGTTCATTATTAAGCTCAAAAATACTAAGAGGTTCAATAAAAACTGTAGATCCACTACTAGAAACATCATGTATAAATCCTTTTACTTGAGTTTTATGTTCCTCTTTTATTGGAATTACATATCTATCACTTCTAATTGTTATAATTGGTTCCATTATATATTTTGAATATGTATTTGAGTGTATGAATGAATTTAGTTTATCCTTTATAGCTTGTTCTAGCTTTTTACTCTGCTTTCTTAAAGAAAAAAGAATGCTGGAGGCATCATCTGCAATAGTATTTTCATCTAATATAATGCTAAATATTTTATCCTCAAGAGATTTATTCGTATATAAATCATAAAAATAGCTTTCTAAAGATTTATATTCAGAAGAGTCAAAATCTTCATCAGCAAAAAAGTATTCTTTGACTTCTCTTGATATCTTAAAAAATCTTGCAATATCTAGTAAAGGTTTATTAGTCAAGACAGAGTTACTTTCTAAGCTTTTTATATATATTGATATATTCGGAAGAGAGGAAATAGGCAAATTAGATTTTCTATATATTAGGCTTACAGCTTCATTTGTAAGTTCTAGTAAATCTAATACTTCTGATTCTGAAAAAGAAGGTAGAAGATTATTTGCATTTTCTTTTCCGATATAAGTTTTACAATATTTATTTAAGTTTTGTATAATCTTGTCATATTCTAATGTTTTTAGATACTTAGTATTCATTGTATTCCTCCTAAAATAATATTATATATTATAGCATAGATTTTACATAAAATAAAAAAATATTATTAAAAGTATTGAATTTAATATATTTTGTGATATAATACTACTGTATAAAAAATAAAGCCGTTGAAAAAGCACAGTAAGTTTAATAGGAAAATTACCAGAGAAAATAAGTCATAGGCTGGAAGCTTATTTAAAATTAATTAAACTGAATTTCACTTTTTAGGTTCTTTTTTGAAGTAGTAGTAGGAAAAGACGGGAAAGCCCGTTATAGCATTAATAAGGTTAATTATTTATAATTAATAAAATTAGGTGGTACCACGATATATAAGCTAATCGTCCTATATCTTTTAGGAGATTAGCTTTTTTTAATGAAAATGGAGGCTATAAGTATGGAAGAAAATATTTCAAAGATAAGAGAAGATGCATTAAAAGAAATAAATAGTGTTGAAGATGCAAAAGAACTAAATGATGTAAGAGTAAAATATCTAGGTAAAAAAGGTGAGCTTACTAGTATATTAAGAGGAATGGGAGGTTTAACTCCAGAGGAAAGACCCATAATAGGTAGCAAGGTAAATGAAATAAGAGATGAAATAGAAAATTTGATAAAAACAAGAGAAGAAGAGTTTGCAAATTCAGAATTAAAAAGAAAATTAAAAGAGGAAAAGATCGATATAACACTTCCCTCCACAAAAGTAAAAAGAGGAAGTAAACATCCTTTAAATAGAATAATAGAAGAAGTTGAAGATTTATTTGTTTCAATGGGATATGATATTGTAGATGGACCAGAACTTGAAACAGATGAATATTGTTTTGAAAGATTAAACTTACCTAAAGGGCATCCTGCAAGAGATATGCAAGATACTTTCTATATTACAGAAGAATATTTATTAAGAACTCAAACATCAGCAGTTCAGGCAAGAACAATGATAGCAAATACAGAAAAAACTCCAATAAGGGTTATTTGTCCTGGAAAGACATATAGAAGAGATGATGATGCGACACATTCTCATCAATTCAGTCAGGTAGAGGGTTTGGTAGTAGACAAAAATATTTCTTTAGCAGATCTAAAAGGAACATTAGAAGTATTTGTAAGAAAGTTAATTGGAGAAAACTTAGAACTTCGTTTTAGACCAAGCTATTTTCCTTTTACAGAACCATCTTATGAAGTAGATGTAACTTGTTTTAAATGCGGAGGAAAAGGATGTAATCTATGCAAACATACGGGTTGGATTGAAGTTTTGGGCTCTGGAATAGTACATCCAAATGTATTAAAGATGGGGGGATACGACCCAGAAAAATATAGTGGATTTGCTTTTGGAACGGGATTAGATAGACTTGCAATGTTTAAATATGGAATTACAGATATAAGACTTTTATATCAAAATGATGTAAGATTTTTAAACCAATTTGATAGACTAGACAGATAATAAAATTTAGAGAAAGGAAGGAGATAAAAATGAAATTAAGTACGAATTTTCTTAAGGATTATGTAGACATAGATGTGGATGTGGAAACACTTGCAGAAGATATGACAAGAGTTGGAAACGAATATGATGAAGCTGGAAAACTTTTAAATGCTACAAAACTTGTGATAGGAAAAGTTGTAGAATGTAAAATGCATCCAGATTCTGATCATTTACATGTTTGTAAAGTAGATGTTGGCAGTAGTGTCTTAAATATAGTTTGTGGTGCACCAAATGTAAGAGAGGGCATAAAAGTTATAGTTGCTCTAGATGGTGCAATTTTACCTGGAATTGTAGTTAAAACAGGTGGAACCATTGAAAAAGAAGATAAACCAAGAGTAATAAAAAGAGGAATGGTAAGAGGAAAAGAATCAAATGGAATGATTTGTTCTATGTTAGAGCTTGGTTTAGAACACAAATATGTGGATGAAGTTGATAAAATAGGAATTCATGAATTACCACAAGATGCACCAGTTGGAGAAGACCCAATTAAATATATGCAAATGGATGATGAAGTAATTGATTTTGATTTAACAGCAAATAGAGGTGATTTGCTTAGTATTCTTGGAATGGCATATGAAGTGGGAGCTATTTACGATAAAAAAATAAAAGACATAGATTTAAAGCATGGAGAAAATAAAGAAAATATAAATGATAGCTTTAAACTTGAAATAAATACAGAAAATTGTAGTATTTTCTTAGCAAGAAAAGTAAAAAACATACAAATAAAAGAAAGTCCATCATTTATAAAAAATAGGCTAATTGCGTCTGGAATAAGACCAATTAACAATGTAGTAGATATTAGTAATTATGTTATGATTGAAACTGGGCAACCATTACATTTTTATGACGCAGATACTTTAAATGGGATGATTGAAGTAAGAATGGCTAAAAAAGATGAGAAACTATGTACACTAGATGGAAAAGAAAGAAGTTTATCAGATGAGGACATTGTAATTTCTGATGGAAAAAGAGCTATTGGTCTTGCTGGTGTAATGGGTGGTCTAGATACAGAAATTACTGATAATACAAAAAATGTAATTATAGAATCAGCTATATTTGATGGCATTAAAATAAGGAAAACTTCTCAAAAAATACTTAGAAGCGAAGCAAGTTCAAGATTTGAAAAAGGTATAGATCCAAATAGGACCTATATGGCGGTTGAAAGAGCGTGTAAATTACTTGAAGAATATGCTGATGGAGAAGTAGTTGGAGGAATGGCTAAATATGATAAGTCGGATTTATCAAATAGAGAAATAGAAATAACATTCAAAAAAATTAATGATATATTAGGAATGGAAATACCAAAAAAAGATGTATTAGATGTATTTAGAAGACTTGGATTTGATGTTATCATAGATGGTGAAAAATCAGACTTTACAGAAACTGAACAGAACCTAGTAAAAGTAGAAAAAATAATAGTATCAGTTCCAAGAAGAAGAGGAGATATTTTAATAAGAGAAGACTTAATAGAGGAAGTAGGACGTATATATGGAGTAGAAAATATAGTAGGAAAACTTCCTGAAATGCCAATGAAAGCAGGAAAATATGATAAAGTAACACGTGGAATTAGAAATAAAATGGTGGACATGGGACTAAATGAAACATTATCATATATTTTGGTAAATGATAAAGAAGCAAAATATTTTACAAAAGATGATACTGAACTTGTGCGACTATTAGACCCGATGACAGAAGAAAGAAACGCATTAAGACACAGCATACTTCCATCACTTCTAAAAATATATGAATACAATAAAGCTAGAAGCAATAAAGATATATCTGTATTTGAAATAGGGAAAGCATTTTATAAACGAGAAGAAGAATATGGAGAGACAAATAAAATAGCTACACTTATGACAGGAGATTTTTATTTAGGAGTAGATAATAAAAGGCAAGTAGATTTCTATATTATAAAAGGAATTGTGGAAGAGTTGTTAGATTATTTAGGCTATAATGGTAGATATAGTTTTGTGGTAAAAGAAGAAATGCCAGATGAAGTTCATCCTGGTCAAGCGGCTCTGATATCTGTAAATAATGATGTTGTAGGATTGATTGGAAGAGTACATCCATCTTTAGAAAAAGATGCTGTTTATATAATGGAAATAGATTTAGATAAATTGCTAAATAAAAAAGTTGGAAAAATGAAATATAAAGAAATCTCAAAATTCCCAAGTGTAAAAAAAGATTTAGCAGTTGTGGTAAATAAAGAAATAACATCAAATGAAATATCAACACTAATCAAAAAAGTAGCAGGCTCTAGTTTAGTAAAAATAGATGTATTTGACGTATATACAGGTAAGGGAATTGATGAGAACAAAAAGAGTATTGCATACTCATTAACCTTTGAAAAGAACGACAGAACATTAACAGACGAAGAGGTAAATGATGCAGTAACAAAAGTAATTGACACCCTAGAAAAGAAACTAGGAGCAGAACTTAGAAAATAAGAGTTTTTATAGAAACAGGAGTATTTGGGATTTACTAAAAATTTTCAAAAAATGCTTGCAATCTATAAAAATATGCAGTATAATTAAATAGGCATAAGGAGAGTAGAAGAGTGGAAACAAATTCCACTCTTCTATACGTAAGTAAAGATGTTAATATTTGCTAATTATAATGCGTAATGGATGTAGACTAAGAAAAAATAAAGATAAATTAGAAAAGTATATTATAATTTCCATTGTGACTTAAGAAAGGATTGATAAAAAACATGGCAAATATAGAAGAAAGAGTAGAAAGACTATTAAAAAAGCCAATTGAAGATTTGGGCTATATACTTTATGATGTACAATATGTAAAAGAAGGACAAAATTATTTCTTACGTGTTTTTATTGAAAAGCCAAATGGAAGTATTGATCTAAACGATTGTGAGAAAGTAAATGACGGAATTAATGACATATTAGATACAGCAGATTATATAAAAGACCAATACTTTTTAGAAGTGTCTTCTACTGGAGTGGAAAAGATTTTACGAAAAGAAGAACATCTAAAACAAAATATTGGAACAGAAGTGCAAGTAAATTTATTTAAACCAATTGATTTACAAACTAATGAGGAAAGCGGCAAAAAAGAAAATGAGCAAGAAAGTAATAGAAAAAGTAATAAGGAAAGCAATAATAAAAAGAAAAGCAAAGTTAAAGAAGTAATTGGAAGATTACATGGATTTAATGATGATAGTATTGAGCTGGAATTAGAAAATAATAATATACTAAAAGTAGAAAGAAAAAATATCTCACAAATAAAAACGATATTTGACTGGGATAGTTTAGATTAATTTTTAAAATATAAAAATTGAAAAGTTGACCTTAATACATAAAGAGTTCAAATAGTTAGATGAGTTATATTGAAAAGGGAGGAATTAGAAAAATGAAAAAAGCATCTAAAGTAAATAATCAAGCAATTGATAGTAGTGAATTAATAATAGCAATGGATGAATTAGAAAAAGAAAATGGAATTAAGAAAGATGTATTATTAGAAGCAATTGAAACAGCATTAGTTACGGCATATAAAAGAAATTTTGATTCGGCAGAAAACGTTAAGATAACAATGGATAGAGAAACAGGGGAAATTCATGTTTATGCAGAAAAAAATGTAGTAGAAAAACCAGAAGATGTAGAAAATGATAAAACACAGATATGCTTAACAGATGCTAGAAAAATAAATAAAAAATTAGAAGTTGGAGATAAGGTAGAAATCGAACAAGTTCCTAAAAATTTTGGACGAATTGCAGCACAAACAGCTAAACAAGTAATTGTTCAAAAAATAAGAGAAGAATCAAGAAATTTCTTGTTTGATGCATTTAATGAAAAAAAAGGTGAAATTGTTTCAGGAATAGTTCAAAAAGCTGATGGAGGAATAGTTGTTTTAGATTTAGGAAGGCTTGAAGGCATTATGCCTGTTAAAGAACAAATACCTACTGAAAAATACAGAGTTAATGATAAAATCAGAGCTGTAATTTTAAGTGTAGAAAGGGGAGCAAAAGGTTCACCTCAAGTTATTGTATCAAGGTCTCATATTGATTTTGTAAGAAAATTATTTGAACTTGAAATCCCAGAAATATATGAAGGATTAATTGAAATCAAGAGTGTCTCAAGAGATCCAGGTAACAGATGTAAAGTTGCTGTATATTCTCAAAATGAAAACATAGATCCAGTAGGTTCATGCGTTGGACAAAAAGGCATTCGTATACAAAATATAATAAATGAGTTAAATGGTGAAAAAATAGATGTTATAGAATGGTCTGAAGACCCTGCAATATTTATTTCAGCAGCGCTATTACCAGCAGAAGTTATGGCAGTTGATGTAAAACCAGAAGAAAAATTTGCTCAAGTAATTGTAAGGGATGATCAGTTATCATTAGCAATTGGAAAAGCTGGACAAAATGCAAGATTAGCAGCAAGACTTACAAACTGGAAAATAGACATTAAAAGTGAATCTCAATTTAGGGAAATGCTTACAAAATTTAATGAAGGTGAAAACCAGGTATCAGAAGAGCAGAAAGAAGTAGAAAATACAGGCAATAATGAGGCAGATACTGAAAATATAGAAGAATAATTTTATGTTCTAATAGCACTAAGAACTAGGAAAGAATAATATAAAGCAAGCTGAATACAATAAAAAGGAGAGATTTAAATTTGAAAAATTTACCACAAAGAACTTGTATGGGGTGTAATCTACAAAAAGATAAAAAAAATCTTATAAGAATTGTAAAAAATAAAGAAGGAGTTATTAGTGTTGACAAAACCGGAAAAATTTCTGGAAGAGGGGCATATATTTGTAATGATATAGATTGCTTAGAAAAAGCAATAAAAACAAAAAGACTTGAGAAAACTTTTAAAACAAAGATATCTGACGAAATTTATGAAAAATTAAGAGGTGTAATTATTGATAAATAATAAAAAAATATGTGGTCTATTGGGATTAGCAATGCGTGCAGGGAAAATAGTTTTTGGAACAGAAGCTTGTATGCAAGCAATAGAAAAAAATAAAATTAAATTAGTAATAATTGCAACAAATGCAGCAGAAAGGACGAAGATGAATTTTAAAAATGTTTGTACTAAAAAAAATGTACCTATAGAAGAGTGCTTAACCACAGAAGAAATAAGTAAAGCTATAGGGGAAAATAATAAAGTAGTGATTGGAATTAAGGATATAAATTTTTCGAAAGAAATAATAAAAATAATTAATGGGGGTGAAGCTATTGGGTAAAATAAAAATACATGAAATAGC
>CAZPKK010000022.1:0-21829 GCA_964587175.1 uncultured Clostridium sp. | reverse complement strand
GAAATATTTGCTTATCTGGTGAAACAGAAAAAGAAGGTGACTTTTCTTTATGAAATGGACATAATCCAAAGAAATTTCTTCCACTTCTTTTTAATATTACATATTGTGATATAACGTCAACTATATCATTACTATTTCTTATTTCCTCAATTAATTCTTCACTATACCTTACCAATTTTTTCTGACCTTTCCATCATATATTTATTTTATTCGACATAAAGTCTTTAATTCCTTCTTATGCTTGTACACTTTTTACCTATAGGAAGAGTGGCTTCGCCTTTTGTAGCGTTTTTCTTTGCAAATACGCACGTCCCAACGAAACTTAATATTATTATATAGGAAAAATCTTCGATTTTCCTATATAATAATAAAGCCCGCATCTTTGCAGATACGACCTTTCTTCTTTAAGAACGCTTTAATAATTTTAGAAATGGAATTTCTCTATTAATATTAAACAGCAGGGACAGATTTAAATCTGTCCCCAATTTAAGTATCTATAAGTTTTCGCTTGTTCCTGTTCCATTATATGGTATAAATTTACTTACAATATCTTGATTAACATCAATATTTTCATGTGGTAATTTGTATTCATCAAAAGATATATTTATTTTATTTTCTACTAATTTTTCTACTTCTTCTTGTGATGCGTGCTCTGCTAAAACTAATTCACTAACTAAAATCTGTTTAGCATTATTAAGCATCTTCTTTTCTCCTGTAGATAAGCCTTTTTCTTTTTGTTTAAAACTTAAATTTCTAACCACATCAGCCACTTCATATATATCGCCACTTTTCATTTTATCCATATTGTCTCTATACCTTTTATTCCAATTTTGAGACATTTCTGTTTCATTTTCTCCTAATACAGACATAACTTTTGCAGCTTCATCTTTGTTAATAATATTTCTAACACCAACTTCTTCTGCTTTAGCAGTTGGTACCATTACTTTTACCTCTCCTGGCATTTTTATTATGTAATAATTTTGTTTTTCTCCTAAGATGTCCTTTTCCTCTATCGCATCTATTGTTCCAGCACCATGCATTGGATATACTATTTTGTCACCTACATTAAACATATAGGTCCTCCTTTCTAGTATGATTTTTTTAATATATGAAGTTAAAGAAAGTATTTTTTCTCTTTTTCAACTACATTTCTATTATACTACAAAAAATGGCAAAAGTCAAAGCTTTTACCATTAGTTTTTATGTAATTTAAAGTGAAAACCTTTGCAGCAAAAGAATTACAAAAATTTATTTTTTTTTTTTGCTTTTTTGTTCGGGCCCTTTCATTTTTATGTAGACTATTAGCTATATTGCTTGTTTTAAAATAGTTTCACTTAATTTATTACATATAGTCTACTTCTTCACATTTTTTCTTATGCTATATAATCAGAATAATCTCTGTCATCTTTATTATCTAATTACTTACTTGTAGAACCAAAGCCACCCATTCTTTCACCTTCTGCATTATCATCATCTGTTACTAAATATTTTTGAAAAATTGCTTGTCCTATTGCATCTCCCTTTTTTACAACAATACCTTCATCTTTTATGTTATAAAAGGCAAACATAATATGTCCGTCATTATCTACGTTTCCATAATAATCCTTATCTATTACTCCTACACTGTTTGATAATATTAAGCCTTTTTTCTTTGGATTAGAGCTTCTATTATATAGCATTAGCACTTCATCATCTTGCATGTATGCTTTAATTCCTGTTTTTATAAGTGTTGGTGCCATTCCTTTTTTGAAACTTGGAACGACTGTATCTTCTGCAGCTTCTACATCATATCCTGCAGAATATTTTGTCTTTCTCACAGGTAAGTTTATTCCTTTATCTTCCCATCCTTTTGCTATTTCAAATCCTCTTTTTCTTTCCATTTTTCTTCCTCCTATCTCTATAAATGAACAATTATATCTTGATATTTTTATATTTTACTTTTAATTGCTCTTTTCTGAATATATCTAATTACTATATTATTCAGAAACTTTTGCTTCATTATATTATATTTTTTTAGTTTGTCAAGTATATATATTATTGTAACTCTTGACATTACCAAACTTTTATTTTCTTTTTAGTATCTTTATTGCTAATCTAGTGAAACTAGGTGACAGGATTAATCCTGTCACCTAGTTTCACTAAATCTAAATATTATATATTTTTCTCATGCACTCTTTAATTCAAGCCTCAATTTATCAGCAATCATTGCTATAAATTCGCTATTTGTTGGCTTTCCTTTTGATGCAGATACTGTATATCCAAAGATGCTCTCTACTACATCTTGTTTTCCTCTTCCCCACGCAACTTCTATTGCATGGCGAATTGCACGTTCCACACGCGATGGAGTTGTATGATATTTTATAGCAATCTCTGGATATAATTGTTTTGTAATTTGATTAATCACATCTATATCTGTTACTACCATTATTATTGCTTCACGTAAATACTGGTAACCCTTTATATGTGCGGGAACACCTATTTCATGAATTACATTTGTTACTAATGCTTCTAAATTTTCTTCTTTTTTTTGATTATCTGGGGATATGTCTATATACTGTGTTCTTATTTCTCTACTTATTAAATTTGCTGATTTTGGTGTTGGTTGATAATATTTGATTTCTTTTATTCTCTTTATTAGGATATTTATATCGAATGGTTTTACTATATAATAATGTGCCCCTAATTCAATTGCTTTTTGGGTTATTTTGTCCTGTCCTACAGCAGATAAGATGATGCACATAGGTTTTTTGTCTAAGTCACTAGAATTCAATTTTTCTAAAACACCTAAGCCATCTAAATGTGGCATTATTATGTCTAATAATGCTATGTCTGGTTTTGTTTCTAAAATTTTGTTATACGCATCCTGTCCATCTCTTGCTACACCTACTATCTCTAAATCTTCATCTTTTGATAAATAAGTTACTAATGTTTTTGCAAAATCCTGATTGTCATCTGATACTAAAATTTTAATTTTCTCACTCAATTTTTTGTCCCCCTAATCATATTTAAAAATTGTAAAAAATTTACAATTTTTATTATAAGACTTTTTCCAGAATTTTACAATAGTTTTTTATAAATTTTTTACTTTTTTTGAAAAAATTGGTAATAGATTTTTGTCTATTACCAATTTTGTATCTGTACAATTGACCATACAAGCGATTTGTGAGATTTTTATAATTTTTCAATAATATTTTATTTTTTTGTATTATTTTATGTTTACCTTTTAATGTGTCTTTTACTTATAACTTCTACTTTTATTATTTTATTTTCATATTTACTAAAATTATTTTTTATTTTTTTCTCATCTTCTTCTGTTGCCTCAATTATACATTTGACATTTTCGCCATATTCAATATTAATTATTTTTATATTATTTGTATTACAATAATACTTAAGCTTTTCAAAGTTTTGATATGATATTAGTATTTCTGTTTCATAACCTTCTTCCTCTTCAATAATATTGGCTATTTCAACAACCCTCTTTGTTGCTTCTGTATAAGCCCTTATTAATCCACCTGTTCCAAGCAAGATTCCACCAAAATATCTTGTTACTATAACTAATACATTACTTAGATTATTTCTTTCTAATACATTTAGAATAGGAGAACCTGCAGTTCCACTTGGTTCACCATCATCACTTGCTTTTTTTGTTACTACTTCTTCATTTACAATATAGGCATAACAATTGTGTCTTGCATCATGATATTTCTTTTTACTCTGGTTTATTACATTTTCTGCTTCTTTTGCACTCTCAACATGAAAAATATTCGCAATAAATTTAGAACGTTTTTCTTCAACTTCTGCCATTGCTGTGCCATCAATTGTTTTTATTTTTCCCATCAGCTCAAATTCCTTTCTTTGTCACTTTAATTATGTTACTGTAAAATTTCAATCATTTTAACTTCATGCACTAACTCCTACATTCCCGCGGTATAACCAGTAGAATATGCAATTTGTAAGTTGAATCCACCTGTATATGCGTCTACATCTATTATTTCACCTGAAAAGTATAACCCATTTACTAATTTAGATTCCATTGTTTTTGGATTTATTTCTTTAATGTTTATTCCACCTGAGGTTATAATTGCTTCTTCTATTGGTCTAAACCCACTTATTCCTATCTCTAAATCTTTAAGCAAATGTACAAGATTACTTCTTTCTGTTTTAGTTATTTCATTTACTTTTTTGTTTTGCGGTATATTTGATAATTTTATTATGGTATCTATCATTTTCTTTGGTAGTAATTTATCTAAACTGTTTTTAAAGTCCTTATTTTTTTCTTCATTAAAATCTCTTAAAATTCTCTCATCTAATTTTTCTTTTGTAAGAGCTGGTTTTAAATCTATCTTTAGAACTATTTTCCCCATTCTTAGTAAATCATCTATATTTTTATATCTTAATAAATGAGCTGATGAACTTAAAATAGTAGGTCCTGATACCCCAAAATGAGCAAATAACATTTCTCCAAAATCTTCATATATTATCTTATTTTTCATAGTATCTACTAATTTAATATTTACATTTCTTAGGCTTAACCCTTGAAGACTCTGACAAACTTCTAAACCATTTCCTTTGCTGGCAACAAGTGGTACAAGAGATGGTCTTATTTTTGTAATACTATGTCCTAATTCTTGTGCTAGCTTATATCCATCTCCTGTTGAACCTGTTTTAGGATAACTTTTTCCTCCAGTAGAAAGAATTACTTTATCAGCTAAAATTTCACATACTTTACCATTAATATTAACTTTCACACCAGAAATTATTTTCTCTTTGTTATCTTCATCATTTCTATTGTTTTCTTTTTTTACTTTCTCATTCTCCTCACCATTTTTCACTTCTCTTACTAAAATTTTTTCTACTCTTGCATTTAATATAACTTTTACATTTAGTTTTTTTAATGTTCGTATCAAAGCTTGTTTCACGTCTATTGACTTATCAGAAACAGGAAAAATCCTATTACCACGCTCTACTTTTGTCTCTACACCCTCTTTTTTTAGTAGCTCCAAAATATCGTTATTATTAAAATTATGAAAAGCACTATATAGAAACATACCATTTCCCGGTATGTTTTTTATAAAATCTCCTATTGGAATACTACTTGTTATATTGCATCTTCCTTTGCCTGTTATGAGAAGCTTTTTCCCAAGCATATCCATTTTTTCTAAAATTGTTACATCATTACCATTTTGTGCTGAAGAAATCGCAGCAAGCATACCTGCCGGTCCTCCACCAATTATTATTACTTTCATTAAAATCTCCTATTCCAAACTATCCCATGTTTTGTATTGCTTTAAGTACTCCAAGCTTTCCGTATTCATATGTAAGTCCACCTTGCATAAATGCAGTATATGGAGGTCTTATTGGTCCATCACAAGAAAGTTCTATTGATGAACCTTGTGTGAATGCTCCTGCTGCCATTATAACTTGATCTGTATAACCAGGCATATCCCATGGCTCTGGTATAGAATTTGAATCAATTGGTGATCCCATTTGTATTCCTTGACAATATTTTATAAGCTTATTTTTATCATTAAAATTAATTGTTTGTACTATGTCAGCTCTTTCTTCATTATATTTAGGTTCTACATCATAGCCTAATTTTTCTAACATTTTGCTTGCAAATACTGCTGTTTTTAGACTACTTGCCACAACAGATGGTGCCATAAATAACCCTTGCAAGATAGATTTTGTAATTCCAAGTGATGGTCCTACTTCTTTACCTTCTCCTGGTGCTGTTAATCTCTCTGCTGCTAAATTTACCAAATCTTTTCTTCCTGCTATATATGCTCCATTTGGTGCAATCCCTCCACCAAGATTTTTTATAAGCGAACCTACTATTACATCTGCTCCAACTTCTAAAGGCTCTTTTATATTTACAAATTCACAATAGCAGTTATCAATCATTATAATTACATCTTTATCAAACTTTCTTATATGTCTTATTACCTCTTCTAATTTATCTATTGTAATACTTTGCCTTGTGCTATATCCTTTTGAGCGTTGAATTTTTATTAATTTTACATTATCCTTTTTTAGCCTATTCTCAATAGCATCAAAATCAAACTCATTATTTCTCAAATCTATTTCTTCAAATTTTACGCCAAATGATTTTAATGAACTTGGATTATCTACAATTCCTATCACTTCATCTAGTGTGTCATATGGCTTTCCCGTAATACTTAAAAATGTATCACCAGGTCTTAGAAAAGCAAAAAGAGCAATAGTTAAAGCATGTGTTCCAGATATAAATTGTCCTCTTACTAAACTATCTTCTGCACCTAACACATCTGCAAAAACTCTCTCACAAGTATCTCTTCCAATATCTCCATAACCATATCCTGTTGTTTGATTAAAGTGCATATCAGAAATATTATTATTTTGAAATGCTTTTAATACTTTCATAGAATTATATTCGCATACTTCATTAATTTTTTCAAATACAGGCTTAATTTCCTCTTCAACATCTTTAGCCAATTCAGCAATTTTATCATTTACTCCAAATCTACCATATTTATTCATTTTATAAGTCCCTTCCTATTTATTAACATTTGCTATATATTTTAGCATATTTTTTATAAAATGTCTAAAAATAATGAGTAGGATTTATATAGGATACTTGTATATGTTGTAATTAAAAGAGCATACGTATTTTCAAAACTCACCAATACATATGCTCTAAAATCATATTTACCTTGTTAACAAAATCTCACAAGGAAGGTATAAACCTAATATATAATTCAAATTACACTTTTCACATCTCATCTTCCGCTTCTTCTGTGGTAGTAGTATAGTAATCATTTCCATACCATTTTTCTGCTTTATAATATATTCCTATAAAATTTGGGCTGACACTTTCTAATTCATAAGTAGGTTCTAGAATTATCTCTCCATTCGAATTTACTACTCCCCATTTTTCATCTAATTTTATTCCTGCAAATCCGTATTCATTAAATTCTGTTACCATATCGTATTCATTTTGTACAATAAGATTTCCATCTTTATCTTCAAATCCCCATTTTCCATCTAATTCTACTGCATATAAATTGTTTTCTGTAAATACTTCCTTTGCTGTTATCGTATTTCCTGAATAGTCAAAGTACTTATTTTCGGTTTCCGAATATAGCCTTATATAATTGTCACCTACTTCTATTGATGCTCCTTCCATTGTAATTATTATTTCCATATTACTATTTATAAGACTTATAGTATTTGTCGATGATATGTTAGCTTGTAAAAGATTTGTGTTATCTAATTTAAATATACTACTATATCGTAATTCCACTACAGATTTTCCTGTTAGATTTACAATACCATTGTTATTATAGTTTGCTACAATAAAATAATTATTATCTAGCTCCTCTATATAGGTATAACTTTTATCTATTATAATGTTTCCGTCATTATCTATTACTTTATAAATTTCATCTTCTCCATATACTATGCTATATTCTCCGTCTTGTGTAGGCATTCTAGAAATATATCCATCAGTTATTTCATTTCCTTCTAAATCTAAAACTTTTTCTGTTCCGTCTTCTGTAACATTTACATATATTCCTCCAAAAGAAATATCTGTATATTTAGTATCTAATAGTATGTCTCCGTATCTATCTGTAATGCCTTGTTTTCCATTTCTTTGAACAACAAATACATCATTATATGAATTATATGAAATATCTTCATATTCATGATTTAATACTATTTTACTATTTCTTAATAATCCAGCTTGTCCATCTTTGTATGCAATTAAATAAATATTCTTTTCATCTTCAATTTCTGTTACTCTTTCTATTTCTGTATATTCCGTATCTAAAATCATATCTCCTTTATAGTCTATATATCCATATCGATACCCATTTTCTTCTGTTTTGCATACAATAAATCCTGTCCTTTGATATTTAGTATTTACATCATAATAATTATCTACAATAATATTTTCATATTCTACATCTATTACTTGAACTCCATTTATGTTTATAATTCCCACTTTTTCATCTTGCTCTACAAATAGCATTCCTTCTTTGTAGGTCACTGAAGAAATATTATCATATATAGCATCTGTTATTTTTTCTCCATCAATACTAAGTAATCCGTACTTTCCATTTTCTAAATATTTTAACACCGTTTTTTCAAAAGGTATGCCATCTGCCGTTGTTTGAGTAGAAATAGCTTGCACATTTTCATATCCTGTTATTATTTGTTCTTTTTTATCATTTAACACTTTAGTTTGATACAATCTAGTCTCTGTATTATAGTCGGACATACATATAAATACTGGCTTTGATGGATTAGGTATTTGTATAACATCATAAGTTGGTTCTATTATTACATTTCCATCTCCATCTATCACTCCATATTTGTCATTTACACTTATAACATTATATTCAATATTAGTAACCATTTCTATATCATAAACATATTTTGCTCTTTTTGAAAAATACATTATTAGTCCAACTACTAATGCCACAATTAATATTACTACTATTGCAATTATAATTATTAATTTCTTTTTTTTCATAAACTTCTCTCCTTCATAAATGAATGCATTTGCTAATGTATTCATCTATATTTATTCTTCCTCTTGTTTCTCTTGCTCTTCCGTTTTTTCCATATTTTTGCAAACCTTGACATATTTAATCCTTTTATCTTCAATTTCTTCTACTTTATAAGTTAGTTTTTCATCTTCAATAAGTGGATGTTCATCTTCATCAGGTATTCTTCCCAATTTGTCTATTAAATATCCAGATAATGTTTCATAATCACCTTCTGGTATTTCAACATTAAATATTTTCTTTAAATCATATGATGTGGTTGTACCACTCAAAATATATGTGTTATCATCTATCTTTTTAACATCTACTTCTTCATCATCATATTCATCAAATATGTTTCCTACTAATTCTTCTATTATATCTTCCATAGTAATTAGACCTGCTGTTCCACCATATTCGTCAATAGCAATTGCCATTTGAACTTTGTTTTGTTGCATTTCTTTAAAAAGTTCATCAATGTCTTTAGATTCTGGTACAAAATAAGGCTCTCTCATTATTCCTTTAATACTAATTTTTTTGTTATCTTTCAAAGGTTTTAAAATATCTTTTACAAACAATATTCCTTTTATGTCATCTATATCTTCATCATATACAGGAATTCTACTATATTTAAATTCATCAATCTTATCTAATAATTCTTTTACATCATCATTTATATCTATTGCAAACATTTCTGTTCTTGGAGTCATTATCTCTGAAACTATTATATCATTAAATTCAAAAACATTATTTAATAACAATTTTTCTCCTCTTTCAATTGTTCCTTTCTCTTCTCCTTGATCAATCATCATTTTTATTTCTTCTTCTGTAACAACCTCTTCTTCTGCTTCTCCTACACCAAATATCTTTGAAATCATATTAGTAGATATAGTAAGTAATTTCACAAAAGGTGCAGTTACTATGGATATTGCTTTAATTACTCCAATTGTTGCATATGATATTTTTTCATAATATTTCATTGCTAGTCTTTTTGGAACTAATTCTCCAAAAACGAGTGTAAAGAATGAGAGTATAATTGTAATAAGTACTATGGAAATTGCTCTCCATATATCTAAATTAATAAATGGCATCCAGTTATTTAATATTGGCGCTAGTTTATCTGCAAATGCATCAGATGCAAAAGCACTTGATAGAAATCCTGCAAGTGTTATTCCTATTTGTATTGTAGCTAAGAATTTACTAGGTGATTTTAGCATTTTTAAAATGTTTTTTGCCTTCTTATTACCATTTCTCGCCTCCTTTTCTATTTTGGAATCGTTTAAAGAAATAAAAGCTATTTCAGTAGCTGCAAAATATGCGTTTAGTAATATTAAAATTACTAAAACTAAAATTTGTCCCAACATTGAAAAATTCCTCTCCTTTTGCTAAATGTTATTATCCACACAAATAGATTTTCATATTGTCCTATGCAGAAGATAGATTTTTTGAAATAAATTCATAAGATATTTTATATTTGCAAATAATAACTAAAAATATTATATACTATTTTTTTAATTTTTTACATATATAATGATAATTTATTTATGGTCTGATGTCAAGAATTTAAATTTAAAAAACACCCTGAACTTTTTTCATTTCAGAGCATTTTTATTAAATATATTTTTTAAAATCCTGTTCTAGGTAAATACACTTCTTTTTGTCCAATCACTGTAGCATTTTTATCTTCTACCTCTTTCTCTTCATTTTCTGGTTCTTTATAATCGCCTACATTTACTACATATTTCTGATTTAATTCCACATCGATTTCTATTAATTCATCATATATTGTATATCCATCTGGTGATTTTATCTCTTGAATATAATATTTACCTGGCATTATATTTTCTATAATTGCTACACCTTCTTCATTTGTTATAACATCTGTATAAACAATATTTTTATCCTCATCTAAAATATTAAATTTAGCTCCTTCTAATAATTCTCCAGTTTCTGCATCTTTTTTTACAATTTCTATTTTAGTAGTGTTTTCCAAATATTTTACACTTATCTTGCTATTTTCAAACTCATAATCTCCACCTACTAATGCATAGTCTTGTTTAGAACTATCTGATGCTTTTCCATACAAAATTGGTTTTGTTTTTGCATCTGCTGTAACTTCAATCTCAAATTCTCCTGCCACATCCATTTCTGATATTGGTATTAATACCTTAAATTTCTCTCCTGTTTCAAATTCATATTTCTCATTATTATTTTCATCTGTCACTTTTACATTTTGAATCTCAACATTATTTAATTTCACCTCAAAGCCAGTAGTATCTACATTATTTTCAACATAAAATGTTTTGCTTGCATAATTTTTATCTACAGAATCCATCCTCCAATTTTCATCATTAGTCTTTACTTCAACAACAGCTACTGATTTTGTATCACTTGAATTTCTAGCTTTATTCGATATATTAATTGCTGCTTGTAAAACTCTATCACCTTGTTCATTTAATGCTTCAAAATCATCCCAGTCATAATTGTACATCATATCATATACAGCCATTTTTGTTGCAGCAAATGCCTCAATGTCACTATTACATCCTAATTCTTTTGCAGTTTTATATGGATAGCCATTTGTTATAGCTCGCCAAATCTTACTGTTTGTTACTAATCCAGTTACAGTTACAGTATAACTATCATCTCCTGTAATTCCCGGCAAATTCCTATTTAAACAATATGCTGGATATTCAACTCCATCTTTCTTATAAACAACAAATTCCACAGAAACCTTGATTGTTCCTTGATACCTTAAACATACCAACTCTCCTTTTGAATACAATTCTGCTTCATCTACTATATATGTAGCTGCACTTACTTTATTCTGAAATAAACCGATTGTTGTAAGTATAGTTATTAGAATAAGTATTATTGATATTATTCTTTTTGTTTTCATTAAGTATCATCCTTTCTTTTTTTGTAGTTTTTTCCTCTTCTCCATATTTGAAAAGAATTAATTTTTTTTATTTTTCAAATAGCCTCGACTGCTTGTACACAACGCCTATACTCATACATATTTTCCACACAAGTTATTAATGTTATTCTATTATCTTCGGTATTTTCGATATAGCTCCAATCTGTTTGTTTTATTATTTTATTAGTAACTACTGTATATTCTCGTTTGCCCTGTGGTGTATAATAAATTATTTTATCTCCTATTTCTAATTTTTTTATATCTTTAAAAAAGTTAGAAATATATCCTCTATTATGAGCAGCAAGTGCTACATTACCATACCAGTATTCACTTTCGGTAAAATGTCCTACTGCTATTGCTAAGACATCTTGTGTTGTTCCAGATTTAATTGGTGCTATTAAATTTATCGCTGGTATTTCTATTCTCCATTCAGATGTTAGATCAATTGTAATTTCTTCTGTATCTTCTTCGATTCTTATGTTTTCATCATATATATCTGCAATTTGCATTGTTTCTAAAAAAGTATCTTTCAATTCTATTGCATCTTTATTCTGATTTTTTCTTTTTAACTTGCTGTACTCCTGATAATTTGCATAAATTTTTTCAAAATATTTTGTGTTTTCTGTCTTTAAAAAGCAAGCATCTAATATAATAAATAGAATTAAACATACAAATATAGTGATACAAAACGTGATAATGTTCATGTTTTTCTTTTCATTATTTAGCACATAAAAACCTCCGTTCCGGTAAGACAAATACACTTCTACTTTTGTGTAGAATTCTACAGTTTACCCATAATATTTTCTTTCATTAAATATTTGAATTTAATTAGAATGTAAATAAAAATTTGAATTTGTTGATTAAAACATATTTGATTTAATTGTGTCTGATTAAAACTTCAATTGAGAAAATTGTTTAATTAAAAATTGCAATTTTTAAGGTACGATTATCTTAACACAATTTATGTAAAATGTAAAGAAAATTTCATCGACAAAATCCGACATTAATAATTTTCCAAATTGGGGACAGGCGTATTTTTCTACTTTTTTCCAATTTAACGCTTGTCCCCAATTTAGAAAATTGATTAAGTATCTAGTTCAAAATAAAATTCTACACCATTTTCTTTATTTATTACTCCATAGTCATTTTTATAATTAATCATTATTGCTTTTACTAATGCTAAGCCTATTCCAGTTCCTCCATCTTCTCTATTTCTTGATGAATCTTCTTTAAAGAATCTACCCCAAATTTTTTCCAGATGTTCTTCCGAAATTTTATCTCCTGTGTTAAATACTGAAACTCTAACTTTTTTTCTTTCCTCTGTTTTTTCTACTCTAATCTCTATTTGTTTTATTCCATCTACCTCTTTAACATGTTTTATTGCATTTGTAAAATAATTTGTTACTACTTGCTCAATATAAAAATCATCTGCATTTACAATAATCGGAGCTTTTGCCTCAAATTTGATTTTTATATTTTTTTCTTCTAACATTACTTTACATCTTCTAATAATTTCATTTATTAATTCTACAATATCAAAATCCTTGTTATTAAATTCACGTTTTCCATATTCTAGTTTCATTAATTCTAGTAATTGTTTTACTAGTTTGTCCATTTTATTTGATTCATCTAGAATAACTTCTGCATAAAATTTTCTAGATTCATCATCTGAATTTACATTCTCTATTAAGCCTTCTGCATATCCTTGAATTAATGCGATTGGGGTCTTTAATTCGTGTGATACATCAGAAATAAATTGCTTTCTCATTTCATCTATTTTAGATTTTTCTTCTATATCTTTTTCTAGTTCTGAATTATTCTCTCTAAGCTGTTTTATTGTCCTTTCTAGTTTGTCTGACATAGTATTTATGTTTTTACCAAGTTCATTTATTTCATTATCTGTATCTACAATTTTATATTTTTGACTAAAATCAAACTTTGCCATTTTGTTTGTTATATCATTTAATTGTACAATTGGTTCTGTAAATTTTTTGGAAACATATGATGCTATAAAAGCAGATAATATTACTATAATAATTCCAATTAAAATTAGTGCTTGGTTAGATATTTGCACACTTTGCTCTATTGGAACTACTGGTATACGTATATATAGTTTATATCCATTATCCAATGTTCCTGCCAATAAAAGGTAACTTACACTATTTTCTGTATCATCTATTCTTCTTATTTCAACTTTTTCATCACTATATATTAACTCTCTATCAGTGCCTAGACTTTCAACATTTGACATCATATTTATTGTAGAAATAAAGTCTCTATCAGTACTAAATATAATTATATTCTGATTAGTTTCTATAAAAATATCAAAATTATTATTAAATGCTATTCTTTTTAGTTCATCTTCAATACTATTTACACTATTACTATTATAATAATCATTTATTTTATCATATACTTCTCTCACAGTATTAGTCTTAGAATATAAGTAAAACGATTCTAAAACGATATTATTTATTCCTATAAGACATAAAATAATAACTGCAATTATAACACACATAGTAAAAAACAGTTTGAATCTAACTGACTTAAAATTCACCTTTGTTTTTGCCATGTTTTTAATTTCCATTCCTTTCTAAAATAATAAATTTGATTTTTAATCCAACTATTTTACTTCAAACTTATAACCTATTCCCCTAATAGTCTCAATATATTTTCCTTTTTTACCTAATTTATGTCTAATCTTTTTTATATGACTATCTATTGTTCTTGAATCTCCATAATAATCATAATTCCATACATTGTTTAAGATTTTATCTCTAGATAGCGCAATATTTGCATTATCCATTAAATACTTTAAAAGCTCATATTCTCTTAAGCTCAATTCTATTTGTTTACCATCAACAGTTACAGTTCTTCCCTCTGAATCTATAACAATTCCACCGTAATCTTTTAACTCTTTTTTGTCTGGATTTGTTCTTTTTAAGATTGCTTCAACTCTTGCGACTAAAATTTTAGGACTAAATGGTTTTGATATGTATTCATCAACACCAAGTTCAAATCCAAATAATTCATCTTGTTCTTCACCTCTTGCTGTAAGCATTATAATAGGCACCTTTGAGTTTTGACGAATTTGACGAAGTACAGACCAGCCGTCTAGTTTTGGCATCATCACATCTAACAATATTAAATTAATTTTATTTTGATTTTCTTCAAATACTTTAAGAGCCTCTTCTCCATCTCCAGCTTCTAAAATACTATAATCCTTTTTCATAAGAAAATCTTTTATTAGTTTCCTCATTCTTGATTCATCATCTACAACAAGAACTGTTATGTTTCCCATTATTTCACAATCCTTTCACAAATTTATTTTATATTTTATAATTCTCATATAGTTTTAAATAACAAATATATTATACATAGTCAATGTGTCCATTGTATGAATTTCGCTTGTCTTTTAAGCATAATATTATATAAATTAGAAGACAGGACTAATCCTGCCTCAATTATAATCTCCTAAATTTAAGTATTCTCTTCTTTATTATGAACATATACATTCTGTCCAGGATATGCTATATTTATTTTTTCTGACTCTAATATTTTTAATATATCTTCATTTATCTTTTGCCTAAAATCTAAATATTCTGTATAATTAATAATCTTTGTATACATATTTATATTAATATTTATTCCATCAGATTCTATTGTATTAAAATATACTCGTTGTGTTCCTTGAATAACATCTTTATTATTATCCAATACAAATCTTATTCTATTTACAATTTTATCTACTTTATCTGCATTTGTTTCTAGCGGTAATTTTATATCCATAGCATATCTTCTTTGCTTCATCCTTGAATAATTTATTACATTGTTGGTAGTAAAAACTGAATTTTGTATTGTAACTACAGAATTATCTGAAGTTTTAATTTTTGTACATCTAAAAGTCAATTCCACTACCTCTCCTTCATCGGTTCCAACTGAAATCCAGTCCCCTACTAGGAAAGGTTTATCAGCCATTATAGAAAATCCAGAAATCAGATTTGATACAAACTCTTGTGCAGCTAATGCTACTACAGCACTTCCTACTCCAAGACCAGCTATAAGGCTTGATGGATTAATTCCAAATACCGCCAATATTAATAGTCCAGCACCTATATATATTATGTACTTTAATATTTTACTTGTAAAATTTGCAACTGTTTTTGTTTTATTATCATCAGGTATATTATTATTTTTTAATTTCTTTACTATACCTTCTTTTGGATCCACAAAATTCACAAGTCCTTTAGCAATAATACATATTATAACTATATTTATCACTTGTTTACATATAGTTATAACTTCTGCTGGTGGGTTTATTACTAAAATGCCAATATAAACTCCTATGCATATAAGTAATGCCTTTAATGGTTTGTAAAATGGATTATTTGTTATCTTTTTTCTATCTTTTTCTTTAAACTTAAACATCTTAATTATTAAATATGAAATTGCTGGACTTAATATTACAAAAACGCCAACAATAATAATTGCAATTGCTATATCTATTAACTGTTGTTGGGTAATATTTTTGAAAAAATTTATTATATTATTTATTTGCTCCATTAAACACTATCCTTTCTTTACACTATTTTTCCTTCACTTATACACTTGCTATTAATGCTTTTATTTTTATACCTTGTTCTTTAAACATTTTTTCATGTTCAGTTTCTATATTATCCCAAAAATCTATTTCATTTTCTAAGTCATATGTTAGTTTTTCTATTTTATATCCTGTATCTTTAAAATAATTTATACTATCATTAAACAAACCATCATCATCTGTTTTAAAAAACACCTTTGCATTTGAACTTAGAAACTCTCTATATTTTTCTAATTGCCTTGTATGTGTAAGCCTCTTTTTTCTATGCTTTCCTCTTGGCCAAGGATTACAAAAATTTATATATATTTTTTCTATTCTGTCTTCTTTAGAAAAAATGTTATTAATTCTTTCTATATCATATCTGGTTAAATAAATATTATCTATCTCTCTATTAGCCATTTTGTATGTTTCTTCAACTTTTCTTTTAGCCAATCCCAACATTGCATCTATTAAATCTATTGCAACATAATTTATATCCATATTATATACAGCAAGTTCCGAAATAAAGCCACCTTTTCCACAACCCAATTCTACATGTATAGAATTTTCATTATTAAAAAGTTTTTGCCATTTTCCCTTATATTCCTCTGGATTATCTATGTAAAACTTGCTTGCTTCTAACTCTGGTCTAGCCCATGCTTTAAAACGTATTCGCATTTTTTAACTATTTTCCTCCTTTAAACCACAATTATTATATCATTAATTTATTCTCATAACAATAGGATTTTTGTGAAAATGTTAAACTTAAGCTTTAACATTTGTTTTTTATTTTAGTAATCCTACGTGTTAACTTTATTTTGAAGCGAGAGAACAGTTTTAAGTCTGTCCCCTCGTTTCAACAGCTTTGATAGTAACGGGCTTTCTGAATACATCTCATATGAAACTCAAGTAAAGCTTTTAGAACTTACAAGGGAATCTGGGATTTGACCTACTATTTATTTGGAGTAATACCTTTATTTAAAGAACTTACATTACCATTTTCAATTTGTGTATGTTTAATATATTTTATAATCATGATTGTTGTTAGTCTCTTAGTATTCAAAAAAAGAGATATAAAAAATATATAGCAAAACTGAGGACAGGATTAATCCTGTCCTTTCATTTCACTTCCAATTCTCATTTAGCAAATAATCCTGTTATAAAACTCCATATTCCAGTAAAAATTCCTGTTATTATTGATACTATTATATCTATAATAGTTTTCAAAATTGGATTTTCTTCATAAAAGCTTACCATCCAATCATGTGTTGGTGGTATAAACCATAATATCACAAAAATTATAGCCATAATTAGAATTACCATTAATAAATCTCTAATATTATCTTTAGTCCACCTATGTTTTACCTTGTAACCTAAACTTCTTAAATAATTATAATATGCATTTTCATATTCTTTATTTAATTTTTCTTGCATCTTTTTTCTTTGTAGTTCTTCTTCTTTTTTTAATTTTTCTTCAGTTTTTGTATTGGTCTGCTTATTACTATTATCAACATTATTGTTATTATATTGATGGTAAACATTTGAATTATATGCAGTTTCATTATTATAATTATTGTTTTGATTGTTTATTTTTTCTTGTTCTCGCTTTTGGTTTAATTTATAATCATACTCTTTTCTTCTATCTTCATCTCCAAGTATTTCGTAAGCTTCATTAATTTGCTTCATCCTAATTTCAGCATTTTTCTTTTCTTCTTGTGATTGCAAATCTGGATGATACTTTTTTGCTAGCACTTTATATGCTTTTTCAATTACTTCTGTTGAGGCATTTTCACTTACTTCTAATATTTCATATAATGTTTTTTCATTCATTATTTTTCCCCTTATTCATGTTTCCTTATTATTACTGCTAAAAATATTTTACTATGAAGACTTTCCTAGAATAGTAACATATTTAGTTAAAATTATAACATAAACCTAATAAAAAGAATAGCTTTTTGTTTATATTTGTGTTATAATTTTTTAAGTTAATAAACTTTTAAGAGGTGATATTTTTGAAATTAACATCTAATGAGGAAACATTAGCAGAAAATAAGGTTCTTATCTTATACATATTAAGTAATGTAAAAAAAGCAATTACTAATAATACATTATACAAAATAGTACTTTCTGTTCTGGACATGAACTATTTTTATTTTCAGCAATTCTTGCTAGATTTAGTAAAAAGTGATTTTGTCCTTACCTATCCACAAGAAGAACAGCAAATGTACTTAATAACAGACAAAGGTGTTAAAACTTTAGAGCTTACTGAAGATATATTGCCTGGAATAATAAAACTGCAAATAGATACAAATTTAAAATATGCTTTGGATGATGTTAATGAGGAAAATTCGATAATAGCAGAATATACCCCTGTTAATGAAAATTATTATAATGTAACTTGCAAAATTATGGAAAATAATGAATGTCTATTCGAAGTAAAAACCTTTGCCGGCTCACGTGAACAGGCAAAACATATTGTAGATAATTGGAAAAAACATGCTGGAACTATGTACCCAAATCTTTTAGAGATTTTAACACAAGATTTTGGTGATGAACCTATAGTAGATGAAAAAACAGAACCTCAAGAAACAGCTATTGGTTCTCCTTTAGATGTATATCATTATGATGTAATAAATAGGTCTTCATTAAATACCCCAAAAGATAATGAAGAAAATAATTCTACTTCAGAACAAGCAGATGAATCATTAGACAAATCCGTTTCTGTATCTCCTGATGTGATAGAAGGCAATGTGAGTTTATTTGATTTGATAGACAAATAGTTCAAGGTAAATCAATTACCTTGAACTATTTATTTATATTCTATATTTTTTCATTGGAGTATAATGTGTATGTAAAAGTTCATGTGCTTTATGTTCTCCTGGACTTCCAATATAATCTTTGTAAATTTCTTTTAATACTGGGTTCTCATGTGACTTCCTTATTATGCTTCTCTCATCAATTGAATACATAGATGCTGCTCTTTTAGTCCTTACATCTACTGTCATTCTGATTTTAGAGTTTTTTATTGGCTGGCCACCACCCATAATACATCCACCTGGACATGCCATAATCTCTGCAAAACTATAATCAGCTGTTCCATTTTTTATTTCTTCCATTATTTTTCTAGCATTTCCAAGTCCATGTGCAACTGCTACTTTTACTTCTTTATCTCCAATTGTTATAACAGCCTTTTTTATTCCTTTAGCTCCTCTAACATCTTCAAATTCAAGTCTTTCTAGTTCTTTACCTGTAATTAATTCATATGCTGTACGAAGTGCAGCTTCCATAACACCACCTGTTACTCCAAATATAGCACCCGCCCCCGTTGCTTCTCCCATTGGATTATCAAAAGTATCATCTTCTAGTTTGTCAAATTCAATATTTGCTTGTTTAATCATTCTAGCAAGTTCACGTGTTGTAATAACATTGTCAACATCATATAATCCATTAACCTGCATTTCTTCCCTTTGTCTTTCGTATTTTTTTGCAATACATGGCATAACAGAAACTACATAAATTTTCTTTGGATCTATATTATTCTTCTCTGCATAATATGATTTTATAACTGCCCCAAACATTTGATGTGGAGATTTGCAACTTGATAGATGTGGCAAGTTTTCTGAATATTCCATTTCTGCAAAACGAACCCAGCCAGGGCAACAAGAAGTAGTCATTGGCAAATTATCATTTTCTTTAAATCTTTTTACAAACTCTGTAGCTTCCTCCATAATTGTAAAATCTGCTCCAGTATTTGTATCAAACACCTTATCAAAGCCTAGTCTTTTTAATGCAGACACCATTTTCCCAGTTACATTTGTTCCAATTTCCATTCCAAATTCTTCTCCTAAAGCCACTCTGATTGATGGTGCTGTTTGAACTACCACATAAGCATCTGGGTCCTTTAGTTTTGCCCATACTTCATTAATATTTTCTTTTTCATGTAAGGCTCCTGTTGGACAAGACTCAATACATTGTCCACAAAATGTACAATTTACATCATTTAAGCTATTATCATAAGCAGTTGAAATGCATGATTCAAAGCCTCTTCCAATGCAATCAATCGCTCCTATTTTTTGTACATTTTTGCAAGTAGCCACACATCTTCTACATAAAATACACTTATTAAAATCCCTTACTATAGAGGGAGATTTGGCATCTATTTCATGTTTTGTTCTCTCACCTTTATAATCTATATCATGAATATTGAATTTAATTGCCAAGTCTTGAAGTTCACAATTCCCGAGAACGTGTGCATGTCAAACAATCTTTAGAATGATTAGAAATTATTAAATCTAATATGGTATGTCTTGCCTCTAACACATTTGGTGTATGAGTATGTACTACCATTCCTTCTTCGACCTTTTGAATACACGATGTTGCAAAGCCTTTTCTTCCTTCCACTTCCACTATGCACATTCTACAATCTCCAACTTCATTTATCTCTTTCAAAAAACATAATGTTGGAATATCTATTCCTGCTTGTCTTGCAGCCTCTAATATGGTAGTCCCCTCTGGAACACATACCTTTTTATCATCTATTTTTAAATTAACCATTGTTTTCCTCCCTTTTCCAATTTGGAGACAGGTGTATTTCTCCACTTTATTGAAAAAATTTATATTATCTCGTTTTCTAGGATTAATCAAAAGCAAGAAGTACTAGGCAAATTTCAAAATAAAACCGGAGACGTACGAGTTGTACGTTGAGGATTTTATTTTGAAATTTAACAACGTAATTCGACGATTTTCATTAATCCTAAGCAATAGCGTGGAAAGGACACGACCTAATACACGTCATACACCTAATACATTTTTCTTGATTAATATGTCTTTTTTCTCTTGCTTCTCCTTCAATTGCACTTACTGGGCAATTTCTTTGACATAATCCACAAGCTTTGCACTTTTCTTCGTCTATTTCTATTTTCGCTAATGCTTTACATTCTTTTGTTTTGCAAACTTTTTCTATTGCATGTTGTTTAAATTCATCTCTAAAATATTGCATTGTGCTTAATACTGGATTTGGTGCACTTTGACCAAGTCCACATATACTTGCCTTTTTTATATTAGATGCTAATTGTTCTAATTTATATATATCTATTTCAGTTCCTTGTCCATTGCACAATCTTTCTAGAATTTCTAACATTCTCTTTGTTCCTATTCTACAAGGTGTACATTTACCACAACTTTCACTTACTGTAAATTCCAAATAGAATTTTGCTAAACTTACCATGCATTTTGTGTCATCCATTATTATGAGTCCACCAGACCCCATCATTGACCCTATTTTTTTTAATGATTCATAATCAATTGGTGTGTCTAGATGTTCTTCCGGAATACATCCTCCTGAAGGTCCTCCTGTTTGAGCAGCTTTAAATTCTCTCCCATTTGGTATTCCTCCACCTATATCAAATACTATTTCTCTTAGTGTTGTTCCCATTGGTACCTCAACTAGTCCAACATTATTCACGTTTCCTCCTAACGCAAATACTTTTGTTCCTTTTGAGGTTTCTGTTCCTATTGATGAATACCAATCTGCTCCATTTAAAATGATTTGAGCAACATTTGCATAAGTCTCCACATTGTTTATTAGAGTTGGATATCCCCATAGTCCACTTTGTGCTGGATATGGTGGTTTTACTCTTGGTTGACCACGTCTACCTTCTATTGATTCTAAAAGTGCAGTTTCCTCTCCACAAACAAAAGCTCCTGCTCCAAGTCTTATTTCTATATCAAAACAAAAATCTGTACCTAAAATGTTTTTACCAAGTATTCCATATTCTCTAGCTTGGTCTATTGCAATTTGAAGTC
>CAZPKK010000021.1:0-22082 GCA_964587175.1 uncultured Clostridium sp. | reverse complement strand
GTTCTTTTAGAGCAGATGTTAATGTTTCTGTAAGAAAAAAAGGTGACACAAAATTTGGAACTAGAACTGAAATGAAAAATATGAACTCTTTTAGAGCAATTACAAGAGCAATAGAGTATGAATCAGAAAGACAGATGGATGTGCTTGAAGATGGTGGAAAAATTGTTCAAGAAACACTAAGATGGGATGATATATCTGGAAAGACATTTCCTATGAGAGATAAAGAAGATGCACAAGATTACAGATATTTCCCAGAGCCAGATTTAGTTGCTATTCGTTTATCAGAAGAGTATATAGAAAATATCAAGAACAATTTGCCAGAATTGCCAGAAAGTAGAAGAGAAAGATATATTAATGAATTCAAATTATCAGAAAAAGATGCGAAACTTTTAACAAATTCTAAATATTTATCAAATATGTTTGAAGCAACAGAAAAAATATGTGGAAATGCAAAAGCGGTAGCAAATTGGTTACTTTCTGATATTTCTAGAATATTAAATGAAAAAGAGCTAGAGCCAGATGGAATTCCTTTCACAGCAGAACATTTGGCAAAATTGGTGGAATTAATTGATAAAGGTACAATTAGTTCTGCAATAGGTAAAAAAGTTGTAGAAGAATTATTTGAAAATCCAAAAAATCCAGAAGAAATAATAAAAGAAAAAGGCTGGATACAAATATCTGATGAAGGAGCAATAAAAGAAGTAGTAGAAAAGGTACTTAGCAATAACCCTCAGTCAGTGGCTGATTACAAAGCAGGGAAGGATAAAGCTTTAGGCTTTTTAGTAGGACAAGCGATGAAAGAGACAAAAGGAAAAGCAAATCCTCAAATGCTAAACAAGATGTTTTTGGAAGAATTAAAAAAATAAAGTGTAATAGAACTTAGGCAAAGTAAGAAGGAGTTACTTCAAGCTTTGTCTAAGTTTATTTGAAAGTTCTAAATAAAATTTTAGTGCTACATGTTAGTCTCTTAAATATATAATTAATAGAAGTGACGTACTTAGTATTATATGTCGACTTTTGTCGAACGATTTTGCTTGCAAAATCAATGATTATGTGGTTTAATAATAAATGTAATTGCATCATATGCAAATTCAAAATTTATTCTCAAAATAATTGATGGTCTGTTCAATTTCACAGCAATATGCTTCTATAAATATCACCCCTATATATAAAATAATATTAGTAATTCCTTAAGGAAAGGAGGATTTTTTTAGCATAGGTGCAATTATACATGAACATAGAAATAGCAACTAATATTATGCAGTATTAGTTGCTATTTTTACTATATAACAAGGTTAGGCTACCTTGGAGCTCCTAAGCAAAGCGAGGACATGTATTTCGCCGTTACTCCAGAGGCTTGCCCTGCGAAATGCCTTTCTTATTTTAAATCTTTTTTTATAGTGTCAGTTGCTATTGTGCAAATTATAAAAAAAGCAATAAAAAATAAACTTGATTTAAAAATCGAAATACCTATGTAAAAAAGACTGAGGTTATGTATGGAAAGATACGTACTTAAAAATAGAGTTGATATTAAGCATAATATAAAACAAAATTTTAGTCCATTATTACACACTCTTGAAATGCTAGTATCTATATTTTTGAATTTAGAAAAGAGCAATTTCATAAACTATGTCTCCTTATCAATAAAATTTTCAATATTTTCATAAGATTATGTTAACATATAAAATTTGAAAAATCAAAGGAAATTATTGGCGTAAATTGGGGACAGGAGCCAAATTGGGAAAAAGTCTAATTCTGGGACACATGTTAATACTTATATAAAAATCTTATTAACGCGTGTTCCTAAATTGGAAAAAAATAGAGAAATACGCTTGTCCCAAAATTGGAAAAAGGATTGTAAAGTAATTTTACAATCCTAAAATAAATAAAAAACTGTGCACAATTTTTTATCCTTTTTTATGCGTTTGCGGCATTTAATTTTTTAGCTAAATTAGATTTCTTTCTAGCAGCTGTATTTTTTACAATAACTCCTTTAGTACAAGCTTGATCTATTTTCTTTGTAGCTACTGAAAATAATTTTGTAGCTTCTTCTACATTATTATTAGCAAGTGCTTCTTCGAATCTTCTAATAGCTGTTTTATACTCTGATTTAATCATGTTATTTCTCAATGTTTTCTTTTCAATAACACTAACTCTTTTTATTGCTGATTTAATGTTTGGCATGTTTTGCACCTCCCTTTGAGTAAAATTAACAACTAACATTTTATCATATAAATATAGGAAATGCAAGCATTTTGAATAAAGTTTTGCTTTTTACAATATGAATAACAAAATTATTTAAATTACTTGAAAATTTAATCAATTCAATATATAATATAAACACATTATAATTAATAAACAATAAATTGGAAGGAGAGAATTGTTATGAATATAAAAATAACAAGCAAAGAGCTGGAAGCAACAGAAGCGATTAAAGATTATGTTGAAAGAAAGGTAGAAAGATTAGTAAAATATTTTGGAAATGAATTTGATGTTTATGCAACTATTAAATCAGAGGGGAGTGACAAAGTAGCAGAAATAAATATTAAGGCAGATACAGAAGATTTTAGGGCAGTAACTGCTCATAAAGATTTATATGCATCTATTGATAAGGATATAGATATATTAGAAGGTCAAATTAGAAAGATGAAAACTAAAAAAGACAAACAAAACATGACTGAGTCTATAAGAGTTAAAGAAGAGCTTAAAGAGGAATATAGGGAAGTGACAAATGAAATAGTTAAAGTTTTATATTATGATATAAAACCAATGACACCAGAAGATGCAAAATTAAAACTTCAAGAGCAACCACAAAATAGATTCTTAGCTTTCATTGATATAGATACCGGAAAGACAAATGTAATATATAGACTAAAAGATAATAAAAATTTCGGTTTGGTTGAACCAGAAGGATAAAACAAAAATTGTAGCGTTTTGCTTCGCAAATACGCAATGCCTGAGGAAACCTCGGCCTTGTTATATAGCAAAAAAAGCAACCTCCTTAAAAGTGAATCTAAGGAGGTTGCTTTTTTACGTGATTTTGCAAAATATATAAGTATATTAAATTTAAAAATTTAACAAACTAATATTTTCTGCTATTTAGTTCTACGCAAAAACTATTTCATTTGGCTTTCAGCTTGTTGTATTAACTTTCTAACCATTTGTCCACCTATTCTTCCTGCATCTCTTGAAGATAAATCTCCATTATATCCTTGTTTTAAGTTAACACCAACTTCACTAGCTACTTCATATTTAAATTTATCTAAAGCTTCTCTAGCTTCTGGAACAACTTTAGTATTGCTATTTGAATATGCCATTATTATTCACCTCCTAGAATGTGACAATTTTTTTGTACTATTGAAAAAGCATAAGTACTTTTTCAATAAATATGATGTGCAAAAAATATTAAAATAAACTGGAAATTTTTGATAAATCGTTGTAATAAAAAATTAAAATGATATAATGTATAAAAAATATTTACTATGTAAAAATATTTAGAAAAGTAATTTGCTATTTATAAATGTAACAAGAAAGGAGCTACTTAAATATGTCTAAATTAATAGCAATAGATTTAGATGGTACACTACTTAATTCGTATGGACAAATCTCAGAAGAAAACAAATCTGCTTTGCAAGAAGCACAAAATAATGGAAGTGAAATTGTTTTAACATCTGGAAGATCAAATAATTCAGTAAAAAATTTTGCGAACGAAATCGGAAATTGTAAGTATATTATTTGTGGCAATGGTTCTTTAATATATGATTTACAAAAAGAAGAAATAATATACGATAAATTTATAGAAAAGAAGAAGGCGCTTCAAATAATACAAGTATGTGAACAAAACAGTATTTATTATAATGTATATACAGAGAGTATGGTAATAGCAAAAACTCTAGAAAACAATGTATTATTCTATCATCAAGAAAATGCAAATAAACCAGAAAGCAAAAAAACAAAAATAAATTTAGTAGAAGATATTTATGATTATGTAAAAAATTTAGAGAATGAAAATATTTTGAAATTTACAATAAGTGACAAAAGCAATATAATTTTTAATAGTATAATAAAGAAACTAAGGAAAATAAAAGATATTGATGTACTAGATGTGGCTCATATGACAAGAAAAATAATAAAATCAGGAACAGAAGATTTTTCGCTTGAATATTATTATACAGAAATAACAAATGAAGGAGTAGACAAATGGTATGCTGTAGAATGGCTTGCAGACCAGTTAGATATAAAAAAAGAAGAGATAATGGCAATAGGTGATAATGTAAATGATAAAATAATGATAGAAAATGCTGGAATAGGAGTAGCAATGGGAAATAGTGCTCCATATATACGAGAAATTGCAGATAAGGTGGTTTCAAGCAATAATGAAAATGGAGTAGCAGAAGCAGTAAGCATGTCAATGTAGAGATTGGAAAAAGAGGGAACGGTTTTATCGTTCCTCTGTTCCTAATTCCATTCTCCTTCTATAAAAAGTAAGTATAAATAATATCAAAATGCACAAACTATCTAAGAAATAAATATTCTTGTAAATCTTTTCTAGTTAAGTGTTTTTAGATGGAGGTGCTTTTTTATGGATAAGAATAAAAATAATATAAAACAAAATGAAATGGAAAGGGCTAATATTGGAGATAACAGCGGAAAAACATATGTTGATAAGAACGAGGAAATTGAAGATACAACAAAGTATGGGGAATTTATATCATCATATTTTGCTTGGTTGACACCAGAAAGACAAAAGAAAAGAGCGAAAGAAATAGATGACATGACAAAATGATGTACCTAAGGACAAACAATTGATGAAAAAACAAAAATTGTTTGTTCTTATTTTGATAAATGTAAAGCTAAATTCTGTAAAATAAAATCTGTATGATTTAAGTAATTTTATCTTATCGTTAAATGAAAAGTTAAAAGCAAGTTTTATCTTACATCAAGTGAAAAGTCAAATGCAATTTTGTAAAGTAAATGCAATTTTTACGATTAAATATAGTTTAAAAGCAAAGTTTTATCTTATGTGAAAAAGTTGAAAAAAGTATTGACTTTTAAAAAAAAGAGAGTATAATATATATGTAGGTCAAAGAAAGTCAAAGTCAATACAATATAATCCAAAATATATTAAATAAGAAAGGTATTTTACAGGGTTAGTTTCTAGAATGACGGCAAAGTACATGTTATTTGCTTTGCTCAGACAGTAAAAAAAAGCTAACCTTGTTGTATAGCAAAAATATCAGTAGCATTAAAAGGAATTAAAGATTGGAAGTGATGAAAATGAGAATGTCGGATATGATAGAAGAATTTATAAAAGAATTATTTAATGATGATGACTATGTTGAGATTCAAAGAAACGACCTTGCAGAGCATTTTAATTGTGTTCCTTCACAAATAAATTATGTTATATCAACAAGATTTAAGCCATCTCAAGGATATTATGTAGAAAGCAAAAGAGGTGGCGGTGGTCATATAAGTATACGTAAGATTAATACTACAAAAAGCAATTATCTAATGCATACAATATCAAGCATAGGAGATAAAATTACTTCACAAGAGGTAGATATATTTCTAAGTAATTTTCTATCATATGGGGTGGTAACAGAAAAAGAAGCAAAACTATTAAAAGTTGCAACTAGTGACAATATACTTACGATACCTCAGAACATAAAAGATGAGATTCGTGCAAAAATTTTCAAAAATATGCTTATAAATTTAGTTGAAGATTAATTTAAATGTGTTGCTATTATTATATAAAATTTTCTTACATTATTTTAGTAAAAATATATTTACTATGTAGAAACAATTTAAAGTAAAAATAAAGGAGGTTTTTATTATGATGTGTCAAAATTGTGGAAAAAATGAAGTGACATTTAGATATACTCAAGTTATAAATGGTGTGAAAAAGGAGATGAATCTTTGCGATAATTGTGCTAGAGAATTAGGTCTAAAAGATATGAATTTTAGTATGCCAATTAACTTTTCTAGTTTCTTAAGCGATTTCTTTAATGATAGTTTATTGCCAAGTTTTGTAGGAACGCAAACTTTACAATGTAATAATTGCAAAACTACATTTGATGATTTTGTAAATAGTGGAGAATTTGGTTGCAGTAGTTGTTATGATTTGTTTGAGGACAGAATTGAGCCAATTCTTAGAAATTTACAAGGAAGTACAAGACACGTAGGAAGAGGATATAGAGAAATAACACCAAGTACTGTAAAGAATACAGCTAAGAAAAAAGTAGAGAAGAAAGAAGAAAATGAATTAGATAAATTGCAGAAAGATTTACAAAAAGCAATTAAAGATGAAAGATATGAAGATGCGGCAAAAATTCGTGACGAAATTAAAAAAATAGAAAAAGATAAAAACAAAAAGAAAGATAAATAATTATTAATTGCAGTATATTAGGAAAAACATTTTTACTAATATAACAAATAACAATACAAGAAGAGCAGATTATAAAACTGGGGAAATGGTTAAAAATTTCACTATGCAATAAAACAGCAATGGAAGAAGAGTAGATAATTAAATAAGGAGGAATATGAAATGTCAAATTGGTATTTACAAAATGGTAAAAATTCAGATGTGGTGATAAGCTCTAGAATAAGACTAGTAAGAAATTTGAATGGATTTAAATTTTTAAAAAAATGCTCAAAAGAGGAGCAGGAACAAATACTTAAAAAAATAAAAGAAATTGTGCCAAGTTTGGGATATGAACTTAAATATATAGGACTTGAAGATTTAGATGATGTAACAAAATTAAGTTTAGTGGAAAAGCATTTGATAAGTCCTGAATTTGTAATGACAGACAATTCTAAAAAGGCATTATTAATAAATAATGAGGAAAATATTTGTATAATGTTAAATGAAGATGACCATATAAAAATTCAAGTATTTAGCAGTGGACAAGAGCTTGAAAATCTAATGAATTTAGCAGTAGAAATTGATGAAAAATTGGGAGAATTATTGGAGTATTCATATAGTGAAAAATTTGGATATTTAGCTACATCTCCAATAAATGTAGGTACAGGAATGAAAGCTTCTGTAATAGTTCATTTACCAGCGTTAACACTTACAGGAAACTTATCAAAAGTTATTAGAATAGTTAATAATTTTGGTATGAGTGTAAAGGGACTTTATGGAGAAGGAACACAAAATCAAGGCGATATGTATCAAATATCAAACAATCAAACTATTGGAATTACTGAGAAAGAGATAATTGCAAATGTAAAAAATATAACAGAGAAAATAATTGAGCAAGAAAGAACAGCAAGAAAATTCTTAGGAAAAAAACAAGTAGAATTGGAAGATGTGGTATATAGGGCATTTGGAACTCTTACATATGCTAGTAAGCTTTCCTCAGAAGAGTGTAAAGAGTTATTATCAGAGGTAAAGCTAGGTACAGACTTAGGAATTATAAAAGAGTTAGATGACAGTAAAGTAAAGAAATTAGAGCTATATACTAAGTCAGGAAATTTACAAAAATATTTAGGAAAAACTTTAGATGGATATGAAAGAGAAATAAAAAGAGCAGAGGTAATAAAGCAAATTATAAAGGAATAAAAGGAGAGTGATTATTATGATGTATAAATTTACAAATAGAGCTGAAAAGGCGATTGAAATTGCAAATGAAATCGCATTAGAGCTTGGGCATAATTACATTGGTACTGAGCATCTTCTTTATGGTTTAGCAAAAGAGGGTACTGGTGTGGCAAGTAAAGTATTGCAAAACCAAAATATAACTGATGAAGGAATTTTGCAGGAAATAGAAATGCTTATTGGAACTGGAGAGCCATTATCTCAAGAAGAATCTTTAGGCTTTACTCCAAGAAGTAAAAGAGTAATAGAAAATGCTTTTATTGAGGCACGTAAATTAGGTTCTGAGTTTATTGGAACAGAGCATATTCTAATTGGAATTATGCATGAAGGAGATAGTGTTGCAGTAAGAATTATGATGGATTTGAACATGGATCCACGTAAATTATATAATGAAATTGTAAATGTTATAAATGAAGATGGTATAGATTCTAATTCTTCAAAACAAACAGATAAGAATTCAGGAAGTTATAATTCAACACCAACTTTAAATCAATTTGGTTCAGATTTAACAAAACAAGCAAGGGAAGGGAAGTTAGACCCTGTAATTGGTAGGAAAAATGAAATTGATAGGGTTACTCAAATATTATCTAGGAGGACAAAAAACAATCCTTGTTTAATTGGAGAACCTGGTGTTGGTAAGACTGCTGTTGTGGAAGGATTAGCAGAGAAAATAGTTACAGATGATGTGCCAGAAATGCTAAAAGGCAAAAGAGTAGTAAGTTTAGACATTTCTGGAATGGTTGCAGGTGCTAAATATAGGGGAGATTTTGAGGAAAGAATTAAAAAGTGCTTGTCAGAAGTTAGAAAAGCAGGAGATGTAATTTTGTTTATAGATGAGATTCATACTATAGTTGGTGCTGGCTCAGCTGAAGGTGCAGTAGATGCTGCTAATATTCTAAAACCACTTTTAGCAAGAGGAGAAGTACAAGTAGTTGGTGCTACCACTTTAAATGAATACAGAAAATATATTGAAAAAGATAGTGCTTTGGAAAGAAGATTTAGTCCTGTAATTGTTGGAGAACCTACAGAGGATGAAACAATAAAAATTCTTGAGGGCTTAAGAGATAAATATGAAGCACATCATAATGTAAAAATAACGCAAGATGCTATAAAAGCTGCAGTAGAATTATCTATAAGATATATAAATGATAGATATTTGCCAGATAAAGCAATAGATTTAATGGATGAAGCTGCTTCAAGAGTAAAAATGAGAACATATACAATGCCAGATAGCTTAAAAGAAATTGAGGAAAAGATTGCTTCATTAGATAAAGAAAAGGAAGAGGCAATACGAGTACAAGATTTTGAAAAGGCTGCTACTATAAGAGATAAAGAAAACGAGCAAAAAGAAAAATTAGAGAAGGAAAAGAAAAAATGGCAAAGTAAAAATAGTAAAAATGTCTTAAACTTAACAGAGGAAGATATTGCAGAGGTTATTGCTAGTTGGACAGGAATTCCAGTAAATAAGATTACTCAGGACGAAAATGAAAAATTAAAACATCTTGAAGAGACATTACATAAGAGGGTAATTGGACAAAATGAAGCAGTAGAAGCTGTAAGTAAAGCAATAAGAAGAGGTAGAGTAGGTTTAAAAGACCCAAATAGACCAATTGGTTCCTTCCTTTTTTTAGGACCAACAGGTGTTGGAAAGACAGAGCTTTCAAAAGCATTAGCTGAGGCAATTTTTGGTAATGATGAAGCAATGATAAGAGTGGATATGTCTGAATACATGGAGTCACATTCTGTTGCAAAGCTTATTGGTTCGCCCCCTGGATATGTTGGATATGACGAAGGAGGACAGTTAACAGAAAAAATAAGAAGAAAACCTTATTCTGTTATACTTTTTGATGAGATAGAAAAAGCACATCCTGATGTTATGAATATGCTTTTACAAATACTTGATGATGGTAGGTTAACTGATGCTCAAGGAAGAACAGTAAATTTCAAAAATACAGTTATTATTATGACATCAAATGTTGGCGCTAGAATGATAACAGACAAGAATGTACTAGGTTTTGCACAAGGAACAGAAAGCAAAGAAGGAGAAGAAAAAGAATATGAGAGTATCAAAAAAGATGTAATGGCAGAACTTAAAAAACAGTTTAGACCAGAGTTTATAAATCGTATTGACGATATTATTGTGTTCCATAAATTAACAGATAATGATATAAGTCAAATAATTGAAATAATGTTAAAGCAAGTGCAAAATAGACTAAAAGAACAAGAGTATAGTGTTGAAATAGATAAGTCAGTAAAGGAATTAGTTGCTAAAAAAGGCGTTGATAACAATTATGGTGCTCGTCCACTAAAAAGGGCAATTCAAGGAGTAGTAGAAGATAAAATTGCAGAAGCAATATTGGATGGAAAAATACTTCCTCATAAGAAGGTAAAAATAGTTGCTGAAGATGAAACGATAAAGGTAGAGTAAGCAAAAAAGACTAGAAATTTAATTCTAGTCTTTTTTTGGAATTTAATTCTTTACAATGCTTTTAAACTATGCTAAGATAAAAGACGGAAGGAGGAAACAAATGAGTTATCAAGCAAAAAGAGTAAGTGATAATAAGGCTGACCCATATAAAAAACTAAGAGAAAAATATGAAGAAGAGAGCAGGGATTATTATATGTCTAGAAAAAATAATTATAATAAAAAAGGTAACAAGAAGAGAAGACCAAGTACTTTATTTAGAATTTTAGCACTAATATATGTTGTAATAACACTATTATTTTATATTGCAATAATTCGTTTGGATTTATTACCAAGCAATTATGTAACAATATTTACTGTTATTGAAGTAATCTTTACATTATTAATTGTAATAGGACTTGCTAAAACACATAAAACAAAAAAATTAAATATATTTTGTTTAATTATTGCATTATTAGTTTCAGGGGTCTATCTATATGTGACTAATTATGCAAATGCAACAACCAATTTTTTAGAATCAATTTTTACCATGTTTCAAGAAACAGACGAATATTATGTGGTTGTAAGAAGCAGTAGTAGTTATGACTCAGTAGACGATATTGCAGGGGAAAATGTGTACTCTTTCCAAATAGATGAAGATATACAGGATGAACTAACAAGCGAAGTAAATGTTACTTTTAGTACATCTGATGGTTTGATGGATTTAGGAAATAATCTTTTAGAGGGAAAAATAAATGTTATATATGTAAGTTCATCACAATACAGTATTTTATCTGAAGAAATAGATGAATTTGAAGATGGAACAAAAATAATCTACACAGCTACACATGCGGTAGAAAGTACTGCAACAATTAGCTCTGCGAACTCAAAATATACTATTGAAAATGGAATATTTAATGTGTATATTAGTGGTATAGATACTTCAGGAAGTATTAGTAATGTTTCTAGAAGTGATGCTAACATGATAATTACAGTAAATACAAACACACATGAAATACTACTCACATCTATTCCAAGAGATTATTATGTAACACTTCATAGCAAAAATGCTAAAGACAAGCTTACACATTCTGGAATATATGGTATTAATGAAACAGTTACAACAGTTGAAGATTTACTTGATATAGATATTAATTATTATGTGAGAGTTAATTTCACAACAGTCATAGAATTGGTTGATACTTTAGGAGGAATTGAAGTTTATTCAGATTATGCTTTCACTTCACAAGCAGGATATAGCTTTAAGCAGGGATATAATACTTTGAATGGAGAACAAGCTCTAGCATTTAGTAGAGAAAGAAAGGCATTTTCTTCAGGTGATAATCAAAGAGTTAAAAATCAACAAGCAGTTATTGAGGCTATTATTAAAAAAGTATTAAATAGTACAACATTATTAACTAGATATACAAGCATCCTAAACTCACTAGAGGGAAGCTTCCAGACTAATATAACACAAAGTGAAATAAGCAGTTTAGTTAAAGACCAACTAAACAATATGTCATCTTGGACAATTAAAACTAATTCTTTAACTGGAACAGGCTCATATGCTTCAACATATTCATTAGGTAGTGTAAAGTCATATGTAATGATTCCAGATGAGTCTTCTGTGGCAGAAGCAAAAGAACAAATAAATGATGTATTAGGAGACTAAATAAAATTTCAAAAATAGGGACAGGCGTCAAATTGAAAAAAGTAGAGAAATATGCCTGTCCCTATTATTGAAAAAGGTCATTATTTCAATAATGGCTTTATTTTTTTGTAAAATTATGATATAATACCCAAAAAAAATAGGAGCAATAATGGAAGCAGTAAAAGAAAAGCAGTCAAAAGAGCTGGTTAAAGTAGAAGTAAATGGTACAAAAAAAAGTATAATATTTAAAGAAATTTTAAAGCATAATATAGTATTTATAATAGGGAGTATCTTATTAATATGTAAAGCATTATTATTAAATCATCTTATAGACCTACAAATAGGTAAAGAACTTGTACAATATACTACACTGGTGGTTTTATTCATTATGTGTCCTACAATAAATAGTAAAGGCAAGTTTAGTTATATTTATTTTAATATAATTTATGCAATTCTTACATTAATAATATTTGCTGATTTTGTTTATTATAACTACTCGACTAATTTTTTATCTTTTTATCAAATAACAAATTTGCAATATACTAAAGAAATCACAAGTGGATTTTTTAGTATTATAGAATTCAGGTGGGTTTTGCTTTTTTGGGTTGATAATTTGGTGATTTTGGGTTTAAGCATTTTCGCATGTAAAAAGCTTGTTAAACCTAGTTTGCAAAAAGAAAATGTAAAACTTAGAAATATAGGAAGAATAATAAAAGCTTTTGCAATATTAGTGATAATAGGTTGTAACATATATATTGTGGATACTAAAATAAATGGCATATATAAAATTAGAGAATATAATAAATCGCTAATAGTGCAAGAAGCATCAATTTATTATTATCATTTTGAAGATGCAAAAGACTATTTTAATAGTTGGTTTGAAAAAGAAGATGTTGATGAAGAGAAAATGCAAGCTATATATGCTGAATACATAGAGACAGGTGATGAAGAAACAGATTATACTGGAGTTGCAGATGATAGCAATGTAATAATTCTTCAGATGGAAAGTTTGGCAGAATATGTAATAGGCAAACAGGTAAATGGAAAAGAAATAACTCCAAATTTAAATAAGTTCTTTAGTGAAAATATTTATTGTAGTGATATGTATAATCAAGGGCTTGGAAGTACTGCAGATTCAGAGTTTTCAATGGAAAATTCTATGTACCCATTAGAAAATGGATATGTATTTCAAAAATACTATGATAATACTTGGATGGATATATTTTCTGTGCTTAAAGAAGAGGGATACTATACTTCTTTTATGCATCCTAATACAAGTACATTTTGGAATAGAGAAGAAGTGTATAATACAGGGTACAAAGTAGATGAGTATAATGATATAAGAACTTTTACAGATATTGAGAAAGCTGGAGAATTCTATTCTGATGAAGGCTTTTTTGAAGAAGCTGTTAATATAATGGCTTCATATGAAGGGAATTTTTGTACTGTTCTAGTAAGTGTTACAGCACATATACCATTTTATTTAGATGGAGTTTCAGATTTAGAAAGTAAACTAACTTTAACTGAGGAAGATGTGGAGTACTTTGAAGATGAAACTTTTAGAAATTATTTGTTATCATGTAATTTTGTAGATTATGCGTTTGGACAATTTTTAATTAAATTGGAAGAAGAAGGATTACTTGAAAACAGTATATTAGTTGTATATGGAGATCATGGACCTGGACTTTCATGTACAGAAGATTTAGAGAAGCTTTACAGCGAAAATGGTTTAGTATATTCAGATTTTGAAGATACTATTACAGAAATACATATACCATTTGGAATAAAAATTCCAGAAGTAGATAGTAATGAGACTATTAATAGAAGTGTCTCAAAAATTGATATAAAACCTACAATATTGGATTTATTAGGTGTAGAGGATAAATTTTCAATAGGAAGAACTATTTTCTCTGATAAAGATTATTCTTTTATAAAAGGGCTTGGTTTTATAACTAGTACAAGATATTGCATAAATGATATTTTTTATGATAGAAATACAAATACAGAAATTGACGAAGATGAAAGTCTTAGAAAATTGTTAGAACAAATGGAAAGTGAAATATATTTTTCTGATACGATCATTAAAAATAATTTGCTAAAGACAATTTCATAAAAGTGAGATTAATACTAAATAAAATTAATGAGCTTATTTAAGAAAGGAACGAAAAAGACATGAATGATAACACAAAACTAGAAATAGCAGTCGAAATAATGGCTGCAACAATAGCAATGTATGCAAAAAATGGATATGATGTAAAAAGTAAAGAGCTACAGACTCTTCTAAGAGAAAGAGAGGAAATGTATAAAGGAAATACAGAAGTTATTGATAAGATAATTAATGTTTATGGAAAAGTAATAAAAGATAATTATAATAAAAACATGAGTGAGGAGATATAAATATGAATAGAAAAGAAAAGTCGTTAGAAGAAGTTTGTGAAGAATATAAACTCTCGCAAAAAGAACATGAAGAGTTATATGGAAAAATTAAGGCGTTTATATTAAAAGGAAAAACATCAGTAAAAAATCCGATAGCAATTATAGATATAGCTCCTCCTGGATCTGGAAAAACAGGATTAAATGGATTAGGAGTTAATCAGTTTCCAAATAATAATGTGATTGTCATTAACAGCGATGAATTAAAGCCATATCATCCTAAAATCGATGAGATTGCAAAATTGTATCCTGGATATTATACAAAAGTAACAAATCAAGAAAGTAATGATTGGACAGACAGTTTGGTTGCTGATTCTGTAAGTGGTAAGTACAATATTATATATGAGGGAACTGGTAGAAATATAAAACTACTACAAAAAATGATATCAGAAATGCAAGGATATAAAATAGTTGTAAGAGCAATGGCTGTAAATGAACTAAATTGTTTAATGTCTATAATAGAAAGATATAAAGGACAATTAAAACATAAAGGCTGGGGAAGACTTGTGACTTTAGAGCACTTTTATAAGGCTTATAGTGAAATACTCGACACAATAAAACAGCTAGAACAAATGGATGAAATTGATTTGATAGAGGTATACATGAGAGGGGAAAAGCCATCTGAGCCTGTAAGAATATATAGTAGTGGAGGCAAAGAATTTGAAAATGCTAATGTTGCAATGACGGAAGGACGAAAAAATGATTTTGACAAAGCAAAAAAATACTATGAAGATGTTTTTAGAGAAAATTTCCCAATAGAAGTGGAGACTATGGAAGAAATGCAGATTTTAAGTAAAATAGATTTATTATTTCAAGGGAAACAAACAGAAATAGAATTATAATTAATAGAAAGGGAGATGTAAGATTATGCAGCAGGGGGAAACAATAGAGAGTGTGACTAGAAGAGTTGAAAAAGCTTCAACTGAATTTGAAAAGAATAATACAGAATTAAAAAGAAGATATTTGTTATGGAATATAGAATCATTTAATATTATTGCTTCAAAAATAACAGAATATAGGGGTTCCTTTGGAACAGGATATCCTTTTTATTGTTTAGATGATAAGTTGGAAGGAACATTACCTATAATAGAGGAACAAATTAGATATAATAGAGAACTTGTAAAAGACGGTATACCATTTCAAAAGTCTATATGGCAATGTAAATCTTGTCTGACTGAAAGATATCATACTATGCCTGATTTAAAAAAAATATGTAGGCCATGTCCTAATGTGGCAGATACACTAAAACCAAGAAAATTTATAAATAGATTACCAGACATAGACATGTGGGTTATTTGCGAAGATGGAAAAGTAGAGAGAACAGAGAGGAGAATGACAAAGTTATTAAAAAGTATTAATATGAGTCCATCTGATACAAATCCTGTTATGACAATGGAGGAAGTTGAAAGAATTGCGACTATGCTAAAAGCTGGAAAATTTCCACCATTATTTCTTCCAATAGATGCACATATAATAGAGTATTCTAAGATAAAAGAGTTGATAAAACAGGTTCCGGATGAATTAGATAAATCTAAAAAAGAGCGGAAGAATTCCATATTTGCCAATTCATCCAAAATCTTATAGAAAAGAATGGCAATATGATGATGAAGCATATAACTATATTCATGATTATCTTTCTGCATTTACTTCTTTTAATTTTCCAAGTGAATTACAAAGAGTATTAGATGAAAGTAGAAGCAGAGTTGCTTCAAATTATACGCCAGAAGAATTATTTTCGTTTCTTTTAAATAGTGCAACAAAAGCTAGTTTTAGAAGATTTCAATCAACTGAACTGGAAGATTGTTTTATGGCAAAGATTGCAAGATGGAAAGAAATACAAATACAAACTGATGAAAAACCAGATTCTCAAGAGCATAAAAGGCCTACTGCAAATCAAGGATTAGAAATATAATACAAGAAAGGAAGAAAGAAAATGGGAAAGAAAATTGATTTACACATTCATACAACCATATCAGATGGTTTTTTTAATCCAAAAGAAGTAATAGACGAAGCGGCTAAAAATGGCATTTCTGTTATAGCTATAGCAGATCATGATACTATAGAGGCATATAATGATGAACTATTTGCCTATGCAAAAACTAAAAATGTAGAACTTATAAATGCAGTAGAAATATCAACAAAGGGAAAAAAAGCAGGGATTCATGTGCTTGGTTATAAATATGATTTAAATGATGCTAAGTTTAAAGAAAAATTATCTAAAATAAGGAATGCAAGGCATGATTACTTACATAATGTTGCTACTAAATTAAATGAATTAGGCTATATATTAAATGTAGAAGAATTGGACAAAATAGAAGCCGTTACTAAAGCACATATAGCTTTAGATATAGTAAATAACGAGAAAAATAAAGAAGAGCTTATAAGAGTTTTTGGGCATATACCAAGTAAAGGCGAATTTATAGAAACTATTATGAATGAAAATTGTCCTGCATATGTAAAAAAAGAAACTGTAACCCCAAAAGAAGCTGCTCAGATTATTAGAGAGGCTAATGGAAAGGTTGTTTTAGCACACCCTGTTGCTTATGTTCATGAAGATAATCTTACAGATGAAGATATTTTAGAAATAATAAAAGATATGAAACCAGATGGATTAGAAGCAAATTATTTATATGTAGATAGAAATAACCAAATGTTTGATGAAAGCAAAAAATGGCAAAAATTTGCGAAGGAAAACAACTTATTTGTGACAATAGGCTCGGACTTTCATAACAAAGATGGAATTAGACCAGAAATAGGATTTGCAAATACAAATTTTGAATTATCAGAAACAGAAGTAGAAGAAATTTTAAAAAATATACTTGAATAGACACAAAAAATCATGTTATAGTCACAATATATACACAAAAAGCATACATAATTGTTTAAAATATCGTAAAGTGTGAATACTTATAATAAATTTTAAGAAAGGTAAAACACATATGGCAAGAACAAAATTAAAAGATAGGATTCTTCCAAATTATACTAAAGGAGAAGAAATATTTAATATGACTTCACATATTGTTGGAGCAGTTTTGGGAATTGTTGCAATAGTGCTTTGTGTTGTGATGGCAGCATCACATGGAAATGGATATGGGGTTGTAAGTGGTGCTATCTATGGAACTACAATGCTTATACTCTATACCATGTCTAGTATATATCATGGACTAAGCCCACGAAACAAAGGGAAAAAAGTAATGCAAGTACTAGACCATTGCACTATATTTTTATTAATTGCAGGTTCATATACACCATTTGCATTATGTACTTTTAGAGAATATGATACTGCAACTGGTTGGACTATCTTCGGAATTATTTGGGCAATGGCTATTTTAGGAATTGTATTAAATGCAATAGACTTAAAAAAATACAAAAAATTTTCAATGATTTGCTATCTAGGAATGGGATGGGCAATTATATTTAGAATAAATCTATTACCAATTTTATTGCCACTGGGTGCATTAGTGCTTTTAGTTGCAGGTGGACTTGCATATACAATAGGAGCGATTTTGTATGGCGTAGGAAAAAAACACAAGTGGATGCATTCTGTATTTCATTTGTTTATCTTATTAGGTAGCTTATTGCAATTCTTTTGCATTCTATTATATGTAATGTGAATGTCATAAAATTAAAAATCAAAATAACTCAAACAATGTATATTTTTCAAATTTTCTAAATATACATTGTTTGAGTTAATATAATTGATTTGAAAATTGGTTTGTGAAATAATTGTGAAAAGTCTTGAATAAAATGGCAAAAAATGGTAAGCTAACAAAATGGATAAAAGAAAGAAGGAATGTTTATATGTTGCGACTAGAAAATATCACAAAAGATTATATTACAGGTGATAGTAAAGTTGAGGCTTTAAGAGGTATTACTCTTCAATTTAGAAAAAGTGAGTTTGTATCTATTTTAGGACAAAGTGGTTGTGGAAAAACTACTCTTTTAAATATTATAGGGGGTCTTGATAGATACACAACAGGAGATTTAATTATAAATGGCAAGTCTACAAAAGAGTTTAAGGATAAAGATTGGGACTCATACAGAAATCACAGTGTTGGTTTTGTGTTCCAAACATATAATTTAATTCCACATCAAACCATTTTATCTAATGTAGAACTTGCACTTACTCTTTCTGGGGTTTCAAAGGCAGAAAGAAGGAAAAGGGCAATAAAGGCATTAGAAGATGTTGGATTAAAAGACCAGATTAATAAAAAACCGAATCAATTATCTGGTGGACAAATGCAAAGGGTTGCAATTGCAAGGGCTTTGGTAAATGACCCAGAAATAATCTTGGCAGATGAACCAACTGGAGCACTAGATACTAAGACTAGTGTACAGATTATGGAGATTTTGAAAAAAATTTCTAAAGATAGATTAATTATAATGGTTACACATAACCCCGAGTTGGCAGAAAAATATTCTTCAAGAATTATTAGAATCTTAGATGGAAAGATTACTGATGATTCTAATCCATATAGTGTAAAAGATGAGGAAAAAGAAGATAGAACAACAAAGGCAGATAGCAAGGTTTCTATGAGCTTTTTTACAGCTTTGTCTCTTAGTTTAAATAACTTGATGACAAAAAAAGGTAGAACAATACTTACTTCTTTTGCAGGAAGTATTGGAATTATAGGAATTGCACTTATTCTGTCACTTTCTAGTGGAATGCAGTCTTACATAAATAGAGTTGAAGAAGATACATTATCTTCTTATCCAATTACAGTTCAAGAAGAGACTATAGATATGTCAAGTATGCTTACTTCTTTTATAGGAGACTCTGAAGAAGAAGAAAGAGAAGAAGGCAAAGTTTATTCTAAAAATGTTGTAACAAATGTGCTAAGTACTATTTCTACAAAGATACAAAGCAATAATTTAGAAGAATTTAAGAAATATTTAGATGACGAAAATAGTGAAATAAACGAATATGTAAATGCAGTGCAATATAGTTATAATTTGAATTTAAACATATATCATGAAGATGATGATGGTGATTTTATACAGGTAAATCCAAGCCAAGTTTTCTCAACACTTGGGATGAGTAATGTTGAGAGTATGATGGTTGAGACTAATGTATGGCAAGAACTTTTGGATAATCAAGAATTGTTAGAGTCACAATATGATGTGTTAGCAGGAAAATGGCCTGAAAATTATGATGAAGTTGTTTTAGTAGTAGATGAAAATAATGAAATATATGATTATACACTATATTCACTTGGAATACTTGACCAAGACGAATTGAAAGAAAAATATGAAAAAATATTGGACGGAGAAGAAGTAGAAGAAGAGGCTGTAAAAGAGTACACATATGAAGAACTTTTAGATACAACCTTTAAAATATTATTAAACACAGATTATTACGAAAAAGATGGTGACATTTGGCTTGATAAAAGCGAAAATGAAGAATATATCAAAGAAAAATTAGAAGATGCAACAGAAATAAAAATAGTAGGAATTATAAGGCAAAGTGAAGGAACAGTTGCAACAGCAATGTCTGGAACAATTGGATATACAAAAGAACTTACAGAGTATGTAATAAATGAAATAAATGATTCAGAAATTGTTAATGAGCAAATAGAAAATCCAGATATAAATGTGTTTACAGGAATTGAATTCCCAGAAGATACAACAGCGAGTTTCGACTTTTCAAGTTTAACAGATGAGCAAAAAATGTATATGGCATCTTTAAGTGAAGAAGAATTAGCAGAATTAGTACAACAATACACGGAAAATGCAAGTGCTACATATGATGGAAACTTAGAAAAAATGGGAGTAGTAGATTTAGATAGCCCAAGCTCTATTAGTATTTATCCAAAAGACTTTGAGTCAAAGGATGGTATTACAACAGCAATAGAAAATTATAATCAACAGCAACGTGATGAAGGAAATGAAGAAAATGTAATTACTTATACAGATTTAGTAGGGACAATGATGAGTTCAGTATCAACAATTATAAATGCAATAAGCTATGTGTTAATAGCTTTTGTGGCAATTTCGCTTATAGTTTCATCAATAATGATAGGAATTATAACATATATTTCTGTACTAGAGAGAACTAAGGAAATAGGAATTTTAAGAAGTATTGGTGCTTCTAAAAAGGACATTTCAAGAGTGTTTAATGCAGAAACTTTTATAGTAGGCTTAGGAGCGGGAATTTTAGGAATTGCTGTAACACTTATCTTAAATATACCAATTAACTTAGTAATAAAGGCAGTAACAGATATTGGTGGCTTGGCAAGTCTTCCAGTGGTAGGAGCAGTAATTTTGGTTGTAATAAGCATGCTACTTACTGTAATTGCAGGTCTAATTCCAGCGAAAATGGCAAGCAAAAAAGACCCAGTAGAAGCATTAAGAACTGAATAGATGAGTATTGTCTTAAAGTATAAAATATGCTATAATTATATTATGTAACCGTTGTGTTGCAAATCCTTCTGTGGAGGAATGAAAAGTGACTATAGAAGTAAAGAGAGTTGGCAAAGAGAAGTGTGAGGAGGCATTTAATATCTTTCACTGCGCTCAGCAGAAGCTAATCTCCGAGGGAAAGTCGGAGATGTTTGGCGGCATGACTCCTAAAGGGGTCAAGAGGTCTGCTGAGGAAGGCTTCCTATACCTGGGCTACCGCAAGGGAGACGAACTCCCGGTGGTGGCAATTTCTATACTAGAGGAGGAAGATTACACCAATTATTCAGAAGTTCTTGAAGTAGTTCCTGCTTCAGCAAAGGTCGCTACGCTCAACGCAATAGCGGCCAGACCGGAGTTCTGGGGCCGGGGGTATGCCCGGCAAGCGCTCAAGCTTGTTGTTGAAATGCTGAAACAGAACGGTTTTACTACTATCGTCGGAACCGTTCATCCGGAGAACAGGGCGAGTCTCTCCGCCCTACGCTATGTGAGCAACAACGTCAAGACCGGGGTTGTGTACGAGTGGACAACCCCGAGAGGGAGAACCCTCAGAAGGAAAAAATTTGTGTTCCTCATCTGAAGTCAGAGAGGGACACAAAAACCCGAGCAGAAATTTTGCTCGGTTTTTTTTGCTTGACTTTATGTTAATTTTATAGTATAATATTGTATATACCTTATTAAAATCCTTTGGTTATCTCTGTTATAAATGGGACAGAGTTTACATATATTAACTACAACGCTAAAATTTTAGAAAGGATGAAAAAGATGTTTCCAGTAATACTTATTGTGGGATTGGTAGGGCTGATTATTTACTCGATTGTGGAATATATTCGAGAACGAGATTATCATTATATAGCTTACGCAATTACGTGCGTAGCATTACTTTGTATACTAATTAGTTATCTTACCTTTATAAGTGAAATTACTAAAATATCTGAAATGCTGGAGGAGATGATGCAATACATTAACAAAGAGGGTGTCCTGAAATAGGACACCCTCTTTGTTATGCTGGAACAGGGGGACGGTTCTATCGTTCACCTGTTCCAGAAAGGCTAGACAAATAAAAAGAATTGATATATAATAATAGCGTGTTTAGACCGACAGGCTTACATTCTTAATTAAGAATGTACTGTGAAATTGATTATGGCTAAAGGAATAAAAATATATTAATTTATGAAAGAGAAAATAAATTTAGAAATTGCCTTTAGCAGGAAGAGGAATAAACATGAAAGATTCAAAAGAGTACAAGAATTTTAACAGAAAGGAAGATTGGAAGTTAGCATCTAGAGTGGTGCATGGTGCTTTAGGTGTAGAACCAGAAACAGGGGCAATAAGTTACCCAATTTATCAAACAGCTACATTTCAGCATAAATCAGTAGATACAATAGAACACTATAATTATTCTAGATGTATCAATCCAACAAGGGAAGAGCTTGAAAAGACCATGACAATGCTAGAAGGAGGAACAAGAGCATTTGCTGTTAATTCAGGAATGGCAGCTATTACACTTGTATTTTCTATATTAAAACCAGGAGATCATGTTGTTATGTCAGATGATATTTATGGTGGAACTTTTAGAGAAGTAAATGAAGTTTTAGAAG
>CAZPKK010000020.1:0-23084 GCA_964587175.1 uncultured Clostridium sp. | reverse complement strand
ACGTGTAAAAGAAACAGATTCAGCAGATAGTTTTGAAGTATGTGGACGTGGAGAGTTACATTTATCAGTATTAATTGAAACTATGAGAAGAGAAGGTTTTGAACTTTTGGTATCTCGTCCAAAAGTTATATTTAAAGAAATAGATGGAGTAAAATGTGAACCAATTGAAAGTTTAGTAGTAAACGTACCAGATGATTCAATTGGTAATGTAATAGAAAAACTTGGAAGACGTAAAGCAGAAATGATTAATATGGAACCAGCAGACACAGGACACACAAAGATTGAATTCAAAATTCCAGCTAGAGGATTAATTGGATACAGAACAGAGTTTTTGACAGATACAAAGGGCGAAGGAACAATGAATAGCATATTTGATTGCTATGAACCATATAAAGGAGAAATACAAGCACGTACAAGAGGTGTGCTTGTTGCATTTGAACAAGGAACTTCTGTAACATATGGCTTATACAATGCACAAGAAAGAGGAGAACTATTTATTGGAGCAGGTGTAGAAGTATATGAAGGAATGATAGTTGGAATAAACTCAAGAAATGAAGATATTTCAATTAATGTATGCAAAGAAAAGCATCTAACAAATACTAGAGCATCAGGTTCAGATGATGCATTAAGATTAGTTCCACCAATAAAACTTTCTTTAGAAAAAGCAATAGAGTTTATTCAAGACGATGAACTTGTTGAGGTAACTCCTAAAAATATTCGTCTAAGAAAGAAAATATTAGATAGCAAGACTAGAGAACGTGAAGCTAGGAGAAAATAATTCTTTGTAAAAATTTCCAATAAGTATCTTTTCTATATTCAAATCACATTCCATCCCATATTTTTTATAATATTTATAAAAGATACTTATTGGAAAAACAACAATAGTATATTGTTTCAAAAGAAAGAAGGCAAGCAATTTGAATAAAGTAGAATTGGAAAAAATAAAGGAAAAAGCATTAGCTGACCATATTCCAATAATAATGGATGACACATTAGAAGTAATCTCAAAAGAATTAAATAAGAGAAAACCAAAAAAAGTTTTAGAAATAGGAACAGCAATTGGATATTCTGCAATATGCTTTTCTGAATTTTTAAGTATTGATGGGAGAATTGATACAATAGAAAGGGAAAAGGAAAGAGTAAAAGAGGCAAGAGAAAATATAATAAAAGCTGAAGTTCAAGATAAGATAAATATTATTGAAGGTGATGCAGTAGATATCTTGCCGACATTAAATGAAATATATGATGTTGTATTTATAGATGCGTCAAAAGGAAAATATCCTTTCTTTCTAAAAGAAGCTTTGAGAATGCTTTCACAAGACGGAATAATATTTGCAGATAATGTATTATATAAAGGCTATGTCATGAGTGATTATAATAAACATAAGCAACGTACAGCAGTTAGGAATTTGAGGGAATTTTTATCTGAACTTCAATTAAATGAAGAATTAGAAACAAAAGTGTTAGAAGTAGGAGATGGACTAGCAATTGCTAAGAAAAAAATATAAATAAAAAATGCCCCCGCCTTCATAGTAGGCGGGAGTTTTAGGTTTAAGCATACAAATTTTCTATGATTTTTTTGGCAACATTATACATTGTTTTTGACCAAATGTCCAATTTTATATTAAATATCTTATAAATGAAAAAACATTATCAATAATAAATAGAATTCCTAGCTCATATACAATAACTATTTGAACAACATATGGTATTTTAGATAGTAATTTGTTTATTTTTTTCTTAAAGAAAGGATATACAAAGTTAATAAAAAGAATAGCTATTATTCCCCAAGCAAATGAGTAAAATATACTTATACGTCCATTTAAGTTTAAAAAGTCTTTACTATAATCCCACCATTTTAGTCCAAACATTGCTTCCATACCATAGCTTACTAGGTATTCAAATACTGAAAAAATCAATGCAGCATATATAAATAATTTAAAATTATGTTTTTTATATGAACCAAAAAATATGATTAATATCAATGCTCCCCAGCCATATATAGGACAAAGTGGTCCAAAAAGGAAGCCCCTTTTAGTAAAATGTCCTAGTTCATAAAAACTAAAGCATGTTTCTAACAACCAACCTATTACAGCAAATGTAAAAAAATATAAGAAGTATAAATAATTTCTAGGGAGTTTTTTTATTTTAAATTTGTTTCCAGTTTTTTTATCTTTTTCTATGACTAATATTTCATCATTTGTTTTATCGACACCTTCATCCATATAGAATAACATCCCTTTCATAAAATACAATTATATAATAGCAAAAAACTATTAAAATGTAAATTATCTTAAGAAAAGTTTAAGCAATTTTGGGCGCAAATAAAGGTTTTATTAATATTAAAAAAATGACGCCAATAATGTATATTTAGAAAATTTTTGCAGCATCCGCGCAGCGACCAAACGAGCCTTGTAAAAGGCGAGTGCGATTGGAGAACCGTTCAGAATTAAAAAATTTATTTTTTAATTCTGATTATGTCGGTTCGACAGCAAGGTGCAAAAAAATTTGAGAAATATACATTATTGGTGTCTATTAAAAGAAAAATTTATTAAAACCTTTATTGAACCCAAAATTGTTGTCACAAATTGTAATTTAAAAAGATTTATAGTATAATAGAAATGCTAAATAAAGAGGAGTGACTATAAAGATGAAATTAAATATAGTTTTAGTAGAGCCAGAAATACCACAAAACACAGGAAATATAGCAAGAACTTGTGCAGCAATAGGTGCTAAATTGCATTTAGTATATCCATTAGGCTTTAATATATCAGAAAAAGCAGTAAAAAGAGCAGGACTTGATTATTGGGATAAATTAGATATAGAAGAGCATTTGTCTTTTGAGAAATTTTTGAAGAAATACAAACCAGAAGAAAATAATATGTTTTTTGTAACTACAAAAGGAAAACATGTATATTCAGAACCAAATTATGGAGAAATGGAAGAGGTTTTTGCTTTATTTGGCAAAGAAACTAAGGGGCTTCCAGAAGATGTTTTATTAAAATATATAGATAAAACTATAAGAATACCAATGAGGCCAACACTTAGATCTTTAAATCTAGCAAATTCAGTGGCAATAGTAGCATATGACATAGTAAGACAACAAGAATTTACTGGATTAGAGGAAATAAGTAAATATTTTGATTAAAATGAATTAAAAAATATATAACTAAAGTTTTATTTAACAATTTGAAAATCTACATTTGAGGTACTTTAAATAAATTTATTATATAAATAAAACATAAAAAGGAAGGAGATATAAATGAAAAAACCAGAATTATTAGCACCAGCAGGCTCATTTGAAAAAGCCAAAACAGCATTTATGTATGGAGCAGATGCTGTGTATTGCGGAACAGGGAGTTTATCTTTAAGGAGTAGAGCAGAAGTCGATGATAATGATTTGGCTAAAACAGTAAAATATGCACACAGTATAGGGAAAAAGGTATTTGCTGCCATTAATATTTATGCTTGGGATGAATATTATGAAGAAATAAAAAAGCAAGCTAAGATGTTAAATGATATTAAAGTAGATGGAATTATTGCATCAGACGGAGGAGTTATTGAAGTGTTAAAAGAATATGCTCCAGATGTGGAAATTCATATTAGTACACAGGCAAATACTGTAAGTTACCATTCGGCAAATTTTTGGTATAAGAATGGGGCAAAAAGAGTAATTCTTGGAAGAGAAATGAATAAAAATCAAATAAAAGAAATAATGGACAAAAAGCCAAATGGCTTAGAAGTAGAAATATTTGTACACGGAGCAATTTGTTTTGGATATTCTGGAAGATGCTTTTTAAGTGACTTTTTAGCTTCGAGAAGTGCAAACTTGGGAGACTGTGCACAAAGTTGTAGATGGGCATATAATGTATATGTTGAGGAATACAATAAACCAGGCAATCTAATGCCAGTAGAAGATGATGGACATGGTACATATATATTTTCTTCAAAAGATTTATGCTTAATAAAAGAGATACCAGAAATAATTAATATGGGAATAGATAGCTTAAAAATAGAAGGAAGATTGAAAACAGAATATTATTTAGCATCAGTAGTAAACAGTTATAGAAATGCAATAGATGATTATATGAAAGAGCCAGATAAATATGATTATACTAAATACTTAAAAGAGCTTGAGAAAACAAAAACAAGGGGACTTACAACATTTTATTTTAATGACAGAAATAATAAAGACTTTCAAGAATATAATGGAAAACAGTATAATCCAGACTATGAATTTGGTGGAAAAATATTAGAATATAATAAGGATAAATCTATAATAGAAATTAGAAATAAACTTAAAGTTGGAGATGTAATGGAGATACTAATTCCGGGAAATATAACTCCATGTGAGTTTAAAATAGAAAAACTTTGGGACACAGACACAGATGAAGAAGTAGAATTTGTAAATCCAGGAAAAGCAGGTCAAAGCATAAAAATGAATCTTCCAATAGAATGCAAAAATGGCTGGATTTTAAGAAGAAAAAAATAAAGTATAAATTAGAGACAGGCGTTATTTTGGAAAAAAAGTGAAGAAATACGCCTGTCTCTAATTTACATTTTTTTGGCTAGTTTAAAACCGAATATAAAAAGAATAATAGAAATAAGGCTATTAAAGTTAAAAGAAAGGGGAGTATATAGTACAAGTACACTGCCTAAAGTAAAGCCAATTATTGAGTAATAAGTTGGCATGTAGAAATGCTTTAGAAGTAGTTTGATAATTATTAAAAATACAAAACATCCAATTACAAGTCCAATTCCCATTGGAATAAGAACACTAAATTGTAATGTTGCAATACTATTTAAGTATGTAGGGTAAACTCCGAAGGCACATTAAAATAAGGGTGTTACTTACTCCGGGAAACACAACACCAATTGACATTAGAAAACCAGATAAAACTAAAAATGATAAAGAAAAGCTATTATTGACTTGAGAAAAAGAGATTTTGTTTTCTAGAAATACCAAAAAACAACCAATGAGAAATGCAATTAAGGTAAATACTAAATAACGTAATTTAAATGTATATTCAGAATTTACTTTTTTTATTAAGGTAGGTATGCTTCCTAAAATTAAGCCTATAAAGCAAAAACTAGTCTGTGTAGGAAATCTATTAAATAAATATTCTAAAATATTTCCAAATAAAAATACTCCTACAACTCCTCCAAGAAAAATGGGAAAAAGAAATAAAAAATTTTTTTTAAAATTTTTAAACAAGCCAATAACTGAATTTATTAATTTATCATATATTCCAAATATAACACAAAGCACACCACTACTAACACCTGGGAGAATAGCACCTGCTCCAAGTAATATGCCAATAAAAAAATCTTTAAGTTTTTTCAAAATAATCACCAATAAATTATTATTCAATTTGAGAAAGATTAGAATTAAAAAATATTGGAAATTGATTTTTATTAAATGGAAATTATTACTTTTTTCGGGGGTCATGCACTTTGAGTTTTTTTGAACATATAATTTGGTATAAGGAAAAACGGAGGTGCATTTATGTTTACAGCATTTTGTGGAAGTATAGGAGCTATTACATTTTTTGAATTTTTAAAATCAGCGGTGTTTTTACTAGGATATATATCGAGTAACAATTTATTTCCAGAGCCACTATCACCAGAAGAAGAGAGTATGTATTTAGAAAAAATGAAGGCTGGGGATGAAGATGCAAGAAATATTTTAATTGAAAGGAATCTAAGATTAGTAGCACATATTTGTAAGAAATACAGTACAGCGAAAACAGAGCAAGAAGATTTAATTTCAATAGGAACAATAGGTTTAATAAAAGGAATAAATAGTTTTGAATCTTCGAAAGGAGTTAGGCTTGCTACTTATGTGGCAAGATGTATAGATAATGAAATTTTGATGTACTTAAGAAGTACTAAAAAATTAAATGCGGAAGTATATCTAGAAGATCCAATAGGAAAGGATAAAGATGATAATACAGTAACATTACAAGAAGTATTGGAAAATGATGAAAGAAGTATTGAAGAAGAAGTGGATTTGAAATTCAAAATAAAAAAAATGTATCAAAAAATCAAAGAAGTATTAAAAGGAAGGGAAAAATCAATAATTGAGCTCAGATTTGGTCTAAATGGAACAAAGCCAAAAACACAGCATGAAATAGCTGAAATGATGGGAATATCACGTAGTTATGTTTCAAGAATTGAGACAAAAGCTATAGGAAAACTAGCAAAAGAATTTAAAGAATAAAAAACAATTGTAAAAGATTAATAAATATGTTAAAATACAACTTATTCAAAAAAAGAAATGGAGAAACAAATGTATAATAAATATATTTTTATAAATAATAATAGAAAAAAGATGCAAAAAGACTTAGGAGCTAAGGAAGAAGAAACACAAATATCCTTTGACATGTTGGAAAACCAAATAAAAGAACAGGGTAAAGCTATTATATCAAAGTCAGAGGATATAATCGAAAACAATGATGAAACAACAATGCAAAAATCAATAATAAGTTCGCAAAAAAGAAATACAAAGCATAGAAGTAAAAAAATAATGCAATTTGTAGATGATTATGTTCTAGTGGATATAGAAACTACTGGTTTATCTCCTGTGCAAGATGAAATAATTGAAATTGGAGCCATAAAGGTTAAAAATAATTTGATAATAGATTATTTTAATCAACTTATAAAAATAAATAGGAGATTATCTCCTTTTACTACAAACCTTACAGGTATCACAGACGAAATGCTAAGAAATGGTAAAAGCCCAATAGAAGTATATAATGACTTTGTAGAATTTGTTGGTGATAATATCATTATAGGTCATAATGTGAATTTTGATTTAGGTTTTTTAAGCAACAAATGCAAAAAATATATTAACTATAATCTCACAAATGATTATATAGATACCCTATATATGGCAAGAAGATTAGTGCCAGGTAGCGTAAATTACAAACTAGGTACATTAGCAAAGTTATTTAACATTAGCTATGAGGGAGCTCATAGAGGGTTAAAAGATGTTGAAATTACATATGAGGTATATAACAGATTGAGGAAACTAAAATGAGCTGTTGTATTTATTAAAAGAATAATGGATTTTCTAAATAGAGTAGAATAGATATATATTCTACTCTATTTAAAAAACAACTTATTTGTTCTTTAAAATTTAATTCTTAAAAAAATTCAAAAAAAAGGAAAAATAAAAAAAGAAATAAAATCACATAATAATATTGAAAAAAAACAAGGTTCCATTAAACCAATTTTTTCAACTTTAAAATTAATGGAGAAAGGTGATTTTATGACAAAGAAGGTATTAAGCATTATAGCAATTTTTTCATTGTTATTTTTTGCATTGCAAATAAATGTATATGCTGCATCTATTCCACTAGAATCTGTAACAGTTGATGTGAGCGAAGATACAATTGCACCAGGTGAAGAAGTAACAGTAACAATAAATTTTGGTACAGAGCTTGGAGCATATACGTTTGACATTGCTTATGATAATAATCTTTTTGAATATGTAAGTTCAGAAGGAGGAACAGAGAATGATGACGGTACAAGAGTAAGAGTAACTTTTTATGACAGCACAGGTGGAAGTAACCCTCGAAGTAACATGAGTGTTACATTTAAAGCTAAAGATAATATAGTAACAACAAATCCAACAAATTTTTCTATTACAGCAGAAGGCTTAGCAAACAGTGATGCTTCACAAGAATATGATGATATTACTACTGCTATTACAAAAGATGTAACAGTAGAGCCTAACTATGTAGATTATGAAATTAGTTTAGATTATTCTGGAAATATAATTGTAGATGAAGAAAAAGAAATGCAGTTAGTAACAGAATCTAGTATGGGAAGGTATTATGACCATGTAAAGCTTACAATAGAAGTGGTCTCTAAACCATCTGATAATGCTACTGTTGAGTTAACTGCTATAACAAGTGAAAGTCAAGAAGTAGATTTAATTCAAGATGGATGGGGAGACCCTGATGGATATGAATTAGGTGGACAAAATGTAAGGCAAGAACTAAATATTACAGGAGTATTTAGTGAAGCGGGAGAATATCAGCTAAAAGTAACCTTGCTAGATAAGGATGATTCAGATAGTGTAATTGCTTCAAAGGATATTACACTAAATGTACAAACTGTAACAGTAGAAGATGATAATACTCAAGAAGATAATGAAACAGTAGAAGATACTACTGATAACGAAAATGCGACAGATAATACTACTACTGAAGACGATTTGCCAGAAAGTTTGCCTAAAACAGGTATGACACAGTATGCATATATAATTACTATTATAACTGTTTTAGGAGCAGGATATATATCATTAAAAAATAACAAAAAATAAAACTATAAATATAGTATAAAGTTTGAAGCTAGCAAGGACCATATAAGTAACCAGTGAAATCGGGTAACAAATCTAAAATCAGTTATATACTATTAAAACATGGTGACAGATTTTAATCTGTCACCTGTGTTTTACTACATATATCTAAGAAAGGAAATAAACTAATCTATGATAAGAAAGTTCTTAAGATTATTAATAATTCTAATAATATCTATCCTAATTGGAAATATGGCATATGGGATGTATCAAGAATTTGAATTAAATGATGGTCCAAATACAGAGACATATGTTAATGAAATGACATTACAAAATAATATAGAAGAAGATGATAGTAAAAACGAAACAATAGAAAAAATAGCAGAAGAATATGAAGGATACAAAGTTTCTGCAAAACTTATAATACCAGAAATAAATTTAGAAACTTATGTTTTAGAGGAATATACCACAGAAACAATGGATATTTGCCCAACTAAATATTTTGGACCAAATCCAAATGAAACAGGAAACTATTGCATAGCTGCTCACAATTATAATAAAGAAAATATGTTTAATCATATTATAGAATTAGAAATTGGGGACATAATAATACTAATAGATAATGAAAATGGCAAAGTTACTTATGAAGTATATGACATATACAAAGTAAAACCTAATGAAACAGAAGTATTATCACAAGAGACAAACGGTGCAGTAGAGCTTACATTGATTACTTGTAGTGATTACTCTAGCAAAAGAATAATAGTAAAAGCTAGAAGTAAGGTATATTAGTTTGGAAGCTTTTTATATAAGGGATGTCTTTATAGCGGCAATTGGTTTTGGGCTATCTTCAAATAAGCATGAGGAGGGGAAATTTTGAAAAAAAGAATTATTATTATTTCAAGTATAATAGCTTTATTTGTAATAGTTTTTATTGTATTTTTTACAATTTTTAGTCCTGATAAAGAAGAAAATGCAGTGGAAGGAACAACACTTTCAAATGGAATGGTTCTTTCTACTACCTTTCCAGAGAGTTATCAACCATATATTGATGAACTAAAAAAGAAATATCCAAATTGGGAGTTTACAGCATTATATACAAATTTGGACTGGGAAGAAGTAATAGACAATGAAAATGTTTTTGGCAAAAATTTAGTGCCAAAGTCGTATAGTGATAGTTGGAAAAACACGAATCCTGGAGAATATAATGTTGAAGTTGATAGTGGTTGGGTAGATGCCTCTAGAGAAGCAGTAGAGTATGCAATGGATCCGAGAAATTTTTTGAATTATGTTCGTATATTTCAGTTTGAAGAATTATCATATAATTCTAATACAAATACTATTTCAAGTATTGAAAAAATTTTATATGGAACAGAATTCTATAACACAATAGTAGAATATAAAAATTCTAGTGGTACAAATATAGTAACAGATAAAACATATTCTGAACTTATACTCTCAGCTGCGAAAACATCTGGAGTAAGTAGTTTCCACTTAGCATCAAGAATAAAACAAGAGGTAGGACCATTTTTATCACATAGTTCAATTAGTGGAACAGTAGAAGGATATGAGGGCTACTATAATTTCTACAATATTGGAGCAACAAGCTCCTCAGAACCTATGGGAGCAATAAAAAATGGACTTCAATATGCAAAAGACGGAAAAGGAGCTTCTACAGCAACGAAAAATAAATATTTAATCCCATGGAATACTAAAGAAAGAGCAATTACAGGAGGAGGAATATTTATAGGTTCTAGCTATATAAATATAGGACAAAATACAATATATCTACAAAAATTCCATGTTTATGATACTAGTAGTAGTGAATTATATTGGCATCAGTATATGACAAATGTGTTAGCACCATATAGTGAGTCAAAATCAATATACAATGGGTATGCAAATAGCGATTTACTAGATTCTTCTATGTCTTTTATAATACCAGTGTATGATAATATGCCAGAATTACCATGCACAAGTCCAGCAATATCTTCAAGTGACTTTATAGAAGATAACACAAAAGTTTTTGCAAATGTAGAAACAAGTTTGAATATTAGAAGCGGACCCGGAACATCTTATGAATCACTAACAACAGTTCAAGCAGGAACTCAAATGACGAGAATTGAAAAGGGAGTTCAAAGTGGAGAATTATGGGATAGAGTTATTTTAGATAGTGGACTAGTAGGTTATGTATTTCAAGCATATATAGAAGAGGTACCAGAGGTTGAAGTTGAGGAAATAGAATTATCTTTGGATAAAACAACAATTAATAAAGGAGAGACTATAGAACTAAAAAGTGTAATAAACCCAGATGACGCAGTGGACAAAACCTTAAAGTATTCTTCAAGTGATACTGGAGTGGCAACTGTTAGTTCTAATGGATATATATTAGGTGTGGGCTCAGGTACAGCTAAAATAACAGCAACAGCTAGTAATGGAGTAAGTGCATCTATTGAAATAACAGTATATAGTCCTGTAACTGATTTAGTTGTAAGTACTGAAAAAGTTGTACTTCAAATTGATGAAACCTTTAAAATAAATGTAAGTGTATTGCCAGAAGATGCAGACAATCAAAATCTTATATTTAAATCAGAAAATGAAGAAGTAGTGACAGTAGATACAAGTGGAAACTTAACAGGTATTGCAGAAGGAAAAGCAGATATAACAATTACCTCTGATGAAGATAGTAATATTTCAAAAACAGTTTCTGTAACAGTAATTAGGAAATTAGATGAAGGAGAAATTATTTTTGATGAAACACTAACCTTAGATGCAAATGAAATAACAGGGCTAGAAAATAAGAATAATACAGTAGATAGTGTGCTTCAAAAGATAAAAACAAACTATACAATAGAAATATATAATTCAGATGGAGAAAAAATAGAAGGAAGTTCTTTAGTAGGAACAGGTAGTACAATAAAAATATTGGATAATAATAATTTAATAATAGAATATAATGTAATAATGTATGGTGATGTGAATGGAGACGGAAAAATAAATAGTATAGATTTACTGGTGCTTCAAAGACATATTCTTGAGATTCAAAAATTAGAAGGTGTATTTGCAAAAGCAGGTAATGTAAGAAAAAATAACAAAAATCCAAATTCAGTAGATTGCTTATTAATACAAAGACATATACTAGGACTTCAAATCCTTAAGCAATGACAATTCTAATGTAAACGAGAGAAACAAAAGGTGGACAGATTTTAATCTACTATAAAGTTCTAACTGTGAAACACGGAAGATGTATTAAATCTGAAACTAAGATTTAACCATGAAACTTAGGCAACAGATTTAAATCTGTCACCTAGTCTCACAAAGATGTAAATTTTAATGAGAGGAAACTTAATAATGAAAAAAAGAATTGTAATTATTTTTAACTTTATAGTAGTAGTACTTTTTAGCCTATTATGCACAAACTCTCTGGCTGAATCTGAAATAAAGTTAGTTGCAAGTGACAGCAATGTAGAACTCGAGGAAGAATTTTATATAACGGCAGAGGTAGATAATCTAAACATTGCAGCATATACTGTTTGGATCTATTTTGATAGTGAAAAAGTAGAATGTGTGTCATATGGAGACAATATTAATGTGATAGATAATAGGATAATCTATACTTGGCTTTCTGATACAGGGCTTAATATAAGTTTAGAAAAATTAGTTGAAATAAAGTTTAAGGCAAAACAAGAAGGAATTGCATCATTTTCGATTATAGGAGAGTTCTACAATGAAAATGGTGAAAGTATAGACATAAAATATAATCAAGTTGATGTTGGAATAGGAGAAAACTATTTAGTAGAAATTCAAAGTGAATCTGATGAAACAAACTCAAATGACGGTGTGAGCAATAGTAATGCTAAGCTAAAAATACTGAGGTTAAATATGGAAGGTGTAAATCCAAATTTTAATCAAGATATAAAAGAGTATTATTTAATAGTTAATGAAGATACAGAAAACCTAGATATAACTGCTATTCCAGCAAATAGTGATGCAGATGTGCAAATAACTGGAAACGAAAATTTGAAAAATGGGCTAAATGAAATAAAAATAGTTGTTACATCAAAGGATAAAACAAATACAGAAGAATATGTGATTAATGTTACGAAAACAAATAATGTGGAAGCGGCAAATGCTAATTTAGAGACCTTAGCAGTAGAATATTATACTCTATCTCCAGAGTATCAAGAGACAGTAACAAATTATGCAATCGAAGTATCTAATGAAACGGAAGCTTTAAATATATTAGCAATTCCGTCAAATGAAGATGCAGAAGTACAAATAAGTGGAAATGAAAATCTAGAAATAGGAGAAAACCAAGTAACAATTACAGTCACTGCGACAAATGGGATAACAAGCAAAAAATATATTATTGATGTATATAGGAGAAATGAAGAAGAAGAATTAGAATATGCTGAAGAACAACAACAAATAATAGATGAGGCAAATCAAGTAATAGAAAGAATGAGCAATGACGAAAATTTTGATGATGTGCAAGATGAGGAAAGCGTTGAAAATAAGATTTTTATGATAATTGGTATATTGTTATCAATTATAGTGATAGGAATTGTAATAATTAGGATAAGGAAAAGCGATAAGAAATAAAATACTTATGTAAAATATTTACTATATTATGTATTAAAAATTAATTTTATGGTAATGTCTTGTTGCTCCAGAAATTTCGTTAGAAATTCCCGGAGCAACAAGGTTTGGCTACCTTACAATTAGAGTCAACATAAACATATAACTATTGACTATTTTACCAATTTATGTTATAATTATAAAGTCAGTTAAAGAGAAAGAATATATAAAAAACGGGGGTATTATAAATGGATAAAGGAGTTTTAATTTTTGGACACAAAAATCCAGACACAGATGCCATAACATCTTCAATGGTAATGGAAAACTTAGAAAAGAAACTAGGAAATAAAAATGCTAAAGCTGTTAGAACAGGAAATGTCAACAAAGAAACACAATATGTACTTAATTATGTTGGGTTAGAGGCACCAGAATTAATACAAAACATAAGTGATAACCAAGAAGTTATACTTGTAGACCATAATGAGGCTACACAATCAGTTGATAATATAGAACATGCAAAAGTATTAAAAGTAATAGATCACCATGCTGTTAACTTCACAATAGGAAGCCCTTTATATTATAGAGCAGAACCAGTAGGATGTACAGCAACAGTATTATATGAATTATATAATGAAAAAAGAATAGAAATAACTAACAAAATTGCTACTTTAATGCTTAGTGCGATTGCATCTGACACGTTGGTATTAAAATCACCAACAACAACAGAAACTGACAAAGATGCTGTTAGAATGTTAGAAAAAATATCTGGACTAGAAATTACTAAATATGGTGTAGATATGTTAAAAGCAGGAACTGATATTAGCGATTATACACCAGAACAAGTAATAAATATAGACTCTAAATTATTTGAACAATCAAATAAGAAATTTAAAATAGCACAAATAAATACAGCAGATTTAGACTCTATATTTAAAAATCAAGCATATTTTGAACAAGCAATAAATGATGATATTAAAAAAGAAAATTTAGACTTCTACGTATTTGCAGCAACAGACATTATAAATTCAAACTCAAGAATTATCTCACTTGGAAATGATGCTCCAATTGTAGAAAAAGCATTTGGTGTACCAGTAGATAACCACACAGCAATGCTTGAAAATGTAGTTTCAAGAAAGAAACAAATGTTACCACCAATTATAGATGCTTTAAATAATGGATTTAATTTATAAGATATAAAAACAAAAATAAAACTCGGAGACAGAATAAAATCTGTTTTCGAGTTTTCAGATTTTATTTGAAATCGTAAAAACGTATAGTTTACCACATAATGGTTTTAATGAATTTTACTAATAAACTTGAAAAAATATACATGTATGAAAAATTTTCTTAAAACATTAAACGTTTGCTAAAAATTTGTTTAAACTACTTGAAATTTAATTGATTTTTTGTTAATATAAATAAGTCAGAAATATATCACATGCCGATGTGGCGGAACTGGCAGACGCACCAGACTCAAAATCTGGCGGGAAACCATGTGGGTTCGAGTCCCACCATCGGTACCAATGACATATTTGTTCAAACGCCATCAAACAGAATTGATTTTTTCTTTTGCAAAAAAACAACCAATTCACTATTTATATTATAAAGATTTATCATGTTTAGTTCAATGACTTCACACATAAGAATTGACTTTTATTTGTGGCAATGATATAAAAATATAAATTGACAGAGTAGTGACAGAGCTTGCTTGACATCACACAATACCCAAAATAAGTGCAGGAATCAGCTGCACTTATTTTGGTTCAACCTATACAAATAACGAAACCATGTAAAACGTAAAAATCAATAACAAAAAAGCTCCTTTAAATCTAGTAATTGTATTTTTCTTTCCAATATAATTAAATAGCCAAAGTATAGAGTTAGCAAATATCAATAATACTAAATTTTGAGTAAAATCTGCAGAGAATTTTAATGGTGTGATTATTGCTCCAACTCCCAAAATCAAGAATAAATTAAGCACACAAGAACCAACCAAATTTCCAACAGCCAAATCTGTATCCTTTCTAATTACTGAGATTATAGAAGTGACAAGTTCTGGCATTGCAGTGCCAATTGCTACAATAGTTAATCCTATTACACTCTCGGATATATTAAAATATTCAGCAATTACGGTAGCATTATCTACTACGAAATCTCCACCATATTTTAGAAGTACAACACCTATTACTATAAATATTATGGATAAAATAACATTAATATTTTTACCCTCATCATTTGCTTTTGATTCTTTATAGGCTTGTCTAATATCTTCAATTTCATTAAATATAGGGTATGTAAAATATGCTATAAATAACATAACAAGCCAAATTCCTTCAGCTCTATTTATATAAGCTATATCACTTCCAAAACTACATAACTCTATTACCAATATAATAAATGCGGCAAATAGAGCAATAGGAATGTGAATTTTTTTTGCCTCATCATCTATTAAGACTGGTCTAATTACAGCCATAAGGCCTAGAATAAATAAAAGATTACATAGATTACTTCCGATGGCATTACCAATAATTAAATCATTTGCACCAGAACTTGCAGAAGTAATTGTAATAATAAGTTCAGGAGCAGAAGTACCTAAAGCAACTATTGTTAGTCCTATTAGCATTTCTGGAATATGGAATTTAGTAGCTATGTTACTTGCTCCTTTTACTAAAAAATCTGCACCAATAACCAATAAAACAAACCCCACAATTATCATTAGTATATTAGTAAACATTATATTCCTCCAGAATTAAATTTTATACAATTATACACTTTTTTTTGTAAAATATTCAATAGTTTTTTATAATAAAATCACCGTTAGAAAAAAATTAAAAATTTCCTTGATTTATTCTTGGACAAATGATACAATATTTAAGTAAAAGCATATAATTATATATTTTTGTGATAACTTTAAACATGGTGATAAAAATGCCAATATATACAAAAGCGGGATTACCTGCAGGCGAAATTCTAAGAAAAGAAAAAATACAAATTCTAGAAGAATTAGAAGGGCAAAATGAATTTGAAAAAAATAGTATTGAAAATAAAATATTACAAATTGCAATACTAAATCTAATGCCTCTAAAAGAGGATACAGAATTACAATTATTGAGAAAATTATGGGCATCAGGAAAAAGCATAAAAATAACATTTGTAAATGTTACATCATACTTAAGCAAAACAACAGCTCCTGAACACATGAAAAGATTTTATTCTACTTTTGAAGAAATACGTAACAAATATTTTGATGGATTAATTATAACAGGTGCGCCAGTGGAACAAATGAATTTTGAAGATGTAATTTATTGGAGAGAACTTACCAAAATAATGAATTGGTCTGAGACACATGCAAAATCTACATTACATATTTGTTGGGGAGCACAAGCAGGACTATATTATCATTATGGAATAAATAAGCATTTAATGAATGACAAAATGTTTGGAGTATTTAATCATAAAATTGATGATAAAAGTTCTAAAATATTATTTGGATTTAGTGATGGTTTTAAAGCGCCACACTCAAGACATACAACAGTATATAAAGAAGACATTGAAAAAATACCAGAGCTCCAAGTGGTTTCAGAGTCTGATAAAGCGGGAGTATTTATTGTAGAAAACAAGAGAAAAAAACAGCTATTTGTTACAGGACATTTAGAATATGCAGCAGACACACTAGACAAAGAGTATAAAAGAGATTTGTCCAAAGGACTAAAAATAGAAATGCCAGAGAATTATTATAAAGATAACAATTTGGAGAAAGGACCAATATTTAGTTGGAAAGAAAATGGGGATAAGATATATTCAAACTGGGTAAATTATTATTTCTAATTTATATTTTATTGTATAAGTATATCTGTGCATAAAATATTTGCAAATAAAACGAAAAATGATTAGAAACAATATTTTCGGAATTATCTATATTCTCTATTGATATTTTTAATATTGTATTATATTATAATAAAAAATACGTATACATTATTTAAAAATTAAGGAGGAAGTACTAAAAAATGAAGAAAAAAATAGCTATAATAGTTATGGTGATTTTATTTGCGTTAACATTTTTTGCAACAATAGTTAATGCAACAGATGCTAATGAAGCAGACATAAACAATGATTCTACAGTAAATTTAGTGCAGATAAAAGAAAAAGAGTTAGAAACGCTACAAGATTATCAAGAATCTTATGGAGATAACACATATGGATTGGTTGCATACATATTAAATATTATTAGAATATATAGTATACCATTTGGATTTGTAGGAATTGCAATAAGTGGTATATATAGATATGTTATAGGAATAAGAAAATTGGACGTTAGAGATAAAGGCTTTGGAGCTATGATAGGAATCATAACAGTAATGGTAATCTGTCAAATATTACCATTAGTGTTTGCGATAGTTGTAAAAGGCTGGAGGGGTTAAACAAATGAAAGTATTGTTTGCAGTTAATAATGAAAGTATTTCTGAATCAATCATAAAGAAATATCAGCAAGAATACAAGGAAATTATATCAAGTAAAAATGTATATTATTTTGATGCGATTACTAGGGAATTGCAAAAGGATAAAACTTATGACAGAATTGTTATAAGTGAGGACGTGGAGCCATTTGCCAATAATAATTATGGTGTTATCGACAAATTTATATTTGAAAGATTAGATAATATAAGTGATGAGGCTACAACTAATAATGGACAAGATATTCCTATAATATTGATATGTGCAGATAGAAGAACAAAATCTGAAAATTTTTTTGTGAAGATATTTGGGATTGGTATATATAGTGCGTTAATTGGGCAAGACAGGACCATAACAAAGGTATGTGAGCTTATTAATAAACCACGTAATAAAAAAGATGCGAAAATATATTATAAAATTGATGCTGAAGACGTAGATTATAAAACTGAAAATAATGGAGATGTAAATGAAGTTGAGATTCAAAATATATTAAATCATTATAAAAAACTAGGCAAGAACGAAGATGAGTATGTTACAAGTTTTAATAATATAGCTGAACAATATACTGATGCACAATTAAAAGTAATTTGCAAATTCTTGCCACTAAATGTAAAAGCAGTACTAGAAGCAAATTCGCCAAAATATCAAGAGTTAGTCACTTTTGGTGCAGTACCATCAACTAGTAGTCAATCTGAAGGAAAATATATTCCAAATAAAGAATATCATGATAAAAAGAAAAAGAAGAGTGAATCTACTAAATTAGAAATTATAGAAAGAAACATAGGAAAATCTGGCTTAACTAAACCTGTTGTAATTCCATCAGTAGCTGGAGCAAAAAAACAAGAAGATAATGAATCTAAAGCAATAGAAAAAAAAGAAATTAACAAGTTACCAGTACAAGAACAAACACAAAAAACGGTAGAACTGCTGGAAAAAGAGATACAAAATAATTTGAATCAGGCTGAAATTGAAGATATTTTACAATCTGTAGAATCTAATATATCAGAGCAAAAAGTAACAGAAGAGCCACCAAAAAAGAAGAGAGGAAGACCTAAAAAAATTCAAGAAAATAATACTCAAGAAGAAGTAGAAGAGCCACCAAAAAAGAAAAGAGGAAGACCTAGAAAAGTCGAAGTTGCAGAAGTTGAAGAAACAAAGCAGGAAAAATCAGAGGAAGTAGAAAATCTATTTGACTTAGGAAACAATGATGCAGAGGAAGAAAATGGAGAATTAATATTGCCTGGACTAGAAGAAGATTCTAGTATACAACCAGAAGAAGAAAAAGATGTAAATTTATTTAATCTAGTGGAAGAAGAAAATGATAATGTAGAAAGCAATGCAACAAATGAAAACATTTACTCTAATATAGAGAATAATGTCATACCTCAAAGCATGAGTGATACTCAAAGTTCTTACAATATAAATTCCTCATATAGTAACAATACAAAAGAGCTAGATACAACAAACTCATATAACCCATATGAAAATGTTAATTTGAAAAATTTGCTTAGTATGTCAAATAAATTGGTTGCTTTTGTTGGAACATCTAAAAATGGAACATCATTTTTGGTAAATAGCATGGCAGAAAATCTATCTAGGAAGGGTATAAAAACAGCAATATTGGACTTAACTCAAAATAAAAATGCTTATTATATTTATACCCAGAATAATGAGGAATTAAGAACAACAGCTTATTCATGTATAGAAAATTTACAAAATGGAATTGATAAAGGTATTGTAGTAAATAAAAATTTAACTGTATTTACAACATTACCAGATAGAAATGATGAATTTGACAATTACAAAAATATACTTACAACACTAACTAAGAATTATTCTTTGATAATAATGGATTGTGATTATGAAACAAATTATGCATATTTTGATTTAGCACAAGAGATATATTTAGTACAAAGCTTTGATATACTAACTATACAACCACTTACAGCATTCTTAAGAAATCTTAAATCAAAAAACATACTAGATCCAGACAAACTAAGAATAGTACTAAATAAAGTATTAAGAGTAAAAAGCATATCGGAAAGAATAATAATAGGGGGGATGTCATCATATAATGATCCTTCAATGTCATATATGACAGAATTATTTGATAGAGACAATATAAAATATTGCTCAATACCATTTGACCAAGAAGTATATTCAAAATACCTAGATGGGCTAGTAAATTGTGAAATATCAAACAAAGGATATCCTAAAAACTTTAATGCTAGTTTAGAAAAATTAGCCAATATGTTATATCCTTTATTAAATAGTGATAAACCAGCAAATAAACTTAATACTTACGATTCAAATATAAACAATTTTTCAAGCAATATGAACGAAACACTTAATAAAATGAAAAATAGATATTAATAAATATTGAAAATAGAAGAGGTGATATCTTTTGATAATAGCGGTAATATTAATACTAGTAGTTATTATAATATTACTAATGGTATATAACATGTCAATACACAAAAAGATTCAGAATTTTAACAATCTTAATCAAAAAATAACCAATTTAAATATTTTGCAAGATTTTATGGATACAATAAGCAAATCAGCAACAGTAGATGAAAAGATAAATCAGATAAATAATATTATTATTGAAAGATATCAAATAAAATATTCTACAATAGTTGTTTATGATGGAACAAAATATGTAATTAGGAGTTCAAATGTAGACCAAAAACATTGGGAAGCGTTAAGTAATCTACAATCAGAAGAGTTATTTAAAGAAAGTATAGAAACATCTATACCAAAATATGTTACAGTAGAAACTGAAAATGAAAGATTACCTTATCAGAAAATGGAATTTGCTAGAGCGAAATGTGCAATGTTTTTTCCATTATATATTGATAATGTATATATAGGATATTGGCTAATTGAGGGAAGTAAACCACATGAATTTGATGCAGTAGATACTACTATATTAGAAGTAATTAGAAACAACATTGTAGCTATATTAAGAACAGTAGAAAACCAAAAAATAATAGAGAGTATTGCAAGAGATGATAAATATAGCAATCTGAAAACAGCAGAGTATTTGTATGGGGAAGGGAAAAAGACAATTGATAAGTATACTACTTCAACAGTATGTTTATTTAGAATAATAAATTTAGAACAAATAAATGAAGATATAAGTAGAAAAACTGGGGATATGATAATAACAAAAGTATGCGAAGCTGTAAGAGCCAATCTCTCAGATGAGTATATATTTGTTAGATATATGGGACCAAAATTTGCAATTGTTTTTTCAGGAATAGAAAAGCAGGCTGTATCAGGTTTTATGGAACAGATTAAGGAACAAGTTGAATCAATAGAACTTGAGCCTGTTGATGTGGAATTTGAAGATGAGGAAGAAGTTTTAGCAAAACCAAAAATAAATATTGTGATGGCCACATACTATAAAGGAACCGCGTTAGAAGGAGTACTAAAAAAGTTAGAAGAATATCTAGACAATGCTAATAAAGACGAAAGTAAAATAAATGAATTGTAATTATATTTTTAGATAAAATGAAAATAATACTGTATAAAAGGAGTGTGGTTAGTATGTTAAACATGGACGAAACAGTAAGTTTCAAAGTAGAGAGGGATAAAAACATTAAAGCTAGAGAAATATTAAAAGAAGTGTATAATGCTTTACAAGAAAAAGGTTATAATCCCATAAACCAAATAGTAGGATATATCTTGTCAGGTGATCCTACATATATTACCAGCCATAATAATGCAAGGAATTTAATAAGGCAAGTCGAAAGAGACGAGTTACTAGAAAAAATGGTGAAAAATTATATAGGATTAGATGACTAAATGAGAAAATTAGGAATAGATTATGGAGAAGCAAGAGTTGGAATAGCTATAACAGATGAATTAGGTATAACTGCACAAGGGTTAGAGACGATACACCATAAAGGAAATGATAAGATAATATTAAAAAGATTAGGAGAAATACTTAAAATATATGAGATAGATACATTTGTTATAGGCTTACCAATTAATATGAATGGTACTAAATCTGAAAGAGTAGATATAACAGAAAAGTTTATTCATAAACTCAAATGTAAATTTAATAAAATAAAAATAGAAAAAATAGATGAAAGGCTTACTACAGTGGCAGCGCATAAAACAATGAATTATCTAAATATAGATAAAAAGAAAAAGAAGAATGTTGTAGATACAATCTCAGCAGTCTATATTTTAGAAACTTATATAAATAAATTACAAAATGAAGAAAAAGTATAGCCTTATTTTCTTAAGATAAATCTGTTTTAGAATATTGCATAGTATTAAAAACAAGCAATAATATCAAATAGTTATTAATATTGTAGAAATATAAAAATTGAAAGGAGAATAAAAAATGAGTGATGAAATAAATTATGTTCCAAATGGACAAGAAGGCGAAGGGCTAGAAGATAATATAATAATATTATTTGATGAGGATGGAGAAGAAATTGAATTTGAATTTCTAGACTTAATTGAATATGAAGGAGAAGAATATGTAGTGCTATTGCCACATGATGAGCAAGAAGACGCTGATGAAGTAGTAATATTAAAGCTTGAAGATACAGATTCAGAAGATGAAGAATCATATGTTAGTGTAGATGATGAAGAAGTATTACAAGCAGTATTTGAAATTTTTAAAGAAAAGTTTAAAGATGAATTTAATTTTATTGATGAATAGTAGAAAATAATACTTGTAAAATGAACAAAAACGTGATATATTAAACAACAATGAGGTTATAAACATTTTGAACGTGATACTAGTCGCATTGTCGATTAGTATCTTGGGGTGGTACAAAATACTACCCCGGATTTTCCTCTGGATTGAGAAGAAGGGTGGGGGTCGCTGACTCCCACCCTATAAATTTTGAAAAATTTTTTAGAATTTTCTATAGAGTAAGATTAGTTTATCATAAAAATTGAATATTTATGACTCAAAATATTACAAGGAACATCGAAAAGTTTTATATTAGTAATCCACAATTTTATTAAAATTTAGTTAAAAATAATGCAAAAAACATAATAATATGTTACAATAAAATTAGGTTGATAAAGGAGGAATTTACAGATGAAAAATTTTTCGAGTTGGTTAATAGCAATGTTTGCTTTTATGTTTTGGGCTTTTAGACTAGTAGGAACTACACTATATTCTATAGGAATAGACTTCTTATTTGCACCATCAAATATGGCGATGGAGATAGTACTTCTTTTTATAACATTTATATGTATATGCTTTATGATAAAGAGAAAATTACTTGCTGCTATTATATATTTGATTGCACATTTTATGTATTATGGACCGACATTTATAACACATTTCATGCAAGTAGTAGAAGGTACATTACCAATAGATTTATATATGACAACATTATTTGAACTATTTGCATTGGGACTAGCGATAGCTGCGGTATTTGACGTACTCTTAGATAAAAATAGAAAAGCTCATCCAACAGATAAAAAGACAGATTGGTTTTATAAAAACAAGGACTATGATAGAAAACTAGACGAAAGAGCAGATAAAAATAATTACAGAACTTTATAAATATATCAGATAATTTTGGGGAGCAGATTTTTAAGTCTGTTCCCAAGTTTTGTTTTCTATGTTATAATATAAAGAAAAAAATAAGAGGAGATAGAAAGATAATGAATGAGAATAAAACAAACATCAATTGGGTGAGATGAATTTATGGGAAAATAGTAAAAAACATTGGAAAATCAATAATTTTTTTAAAAAGATTAGTACATT
>CAZPKK010000019.1:0-23764 GCA_964587175.1 uncultured Clostridium sp. | reverse complement strand
ATGTCAGATGATATTTATGGTGGAACTTTTAGAGAAGTAAATGAAGTTTTAGAAGTGTATGGGGTTGAACATGATAGCATTGATTTATCTGATTTGGATTTATTAAAAAGAACCATAAAGAAAAATACAAAAATGATTTTTATCGAAACTCCAACAAACCCAATGATGAAAGTAGCAGATATTGAGAAAATTGCTAAAATAGGGCATGATATAGGTGCTTTAGTAGTTGTAGATAATACATTTTTAACACCATATTTCCAAAGACCACTTACACTTGGAGCAGATATTGTAGTGCATAGTGGAACAAAATATTTGGCAGGACATAATGATGTTTTAGCAGGAATTGTGGTAGTAAAAGACAGCCAAATCGGAGAGATATTGGAAATAAAAATGTACATCTATGGAGCAGGACTTGGACCAATGGATTCATGGTTAATGCTAAGAGGTATGAAGACACTAGCGCTAAGGATGGACAAGCATGCAGAAAATGCAAAGAAAGTAGCAAATTGGCTACGAAACCAACCAAAGGTTGAAAAAGTGTATTATGTGGGATTTGAAGACCATAAAGACTATGAAGTTACCAAAAAGCAAACTACAGGATTTGGTGGAATGATATCATTTAAATTAGACAGCACAAAAACAGTAAATGACATTTTATCCAGATTAAAATTAATCATATTTGCAGAAAGCTTAGGTGGTGTGGAGAGTTTAATAACACACCCTGTAAGTAGAACTCATACAGAAATATTAGAAGAAACAAGAGAAGCATTAGGAATTACAGATACACTACTTCGTCTATCTGTAGGAATTGAAGATGCAGATGACATTATTGCAGATTTAGACCAAGCTATGAATTAATAATTTGTATAAGGAGGAATAGATATGACAAGATTTACAAAAATGCAAGCATATGGTAATGACTATGTGTATATTGATGCAATTAATCAAAAGATTGATAATGTAAATGAACTTGCAAAATATGTAAGTGATAGACATTTTGGAATTGGTTCAGATGGACTTGTTTTAATTTGCAGCTCTGATGTAGCAGATTTTAGAATGAGAATGTTTAACCCTGATGGAACTGAAGGAGAAATGTGTGGTAATGCACTAAGATCTTTAAGCAAATATGTTTATGACCATAAAATGACAAATAAAAAAGAGCTTACAATTGAGACATTAGGAGGAATACAACATGTTAAATTAACTGTAGCAAATGGACAAGCTGTTAATATAGAGGCAAATATAGGAAAACCTGTATTAGATACAAGAAAAATACCAGTAAATACTACATTACCTGAATTTATCGAACAAGAAGTTAAAATATTGGATAAAACTTTTAAGATTACAGCTGTATCATGGGGAAACCCACATTGTGTAATGTTTATTGATGATGTGGCTAATTTTGATGTTGAAAAATATGGAAAAGCAATAGAATACAAAACAGACTTATTCCCAAATAAGACAAATGTAACATTTGCACAAATAATAGACAGAAATAATATTAAAATGAGAGAATGGGAAAGAGGTACAGGGGAGACAATTGGTTGTGGTACAGGTTGTTGTACAGCAACTGTTGCAGCTGTGCTAACAGGAAGATGTGATAGAGAAGTAAGAGTACATCAAATAGGAGGAATATTAGAAACAAACTGGGATGAGGAAACAGGAACTATGTTTATGAAAGGACCATCTCATACAGTATTTGAATCTGAAATTGATGTAGATAGAATTATAAATAAAAAAACAAATAGAGTGAAGAAATTAACAAAATTATTAGAAAATGTGGAATATGAGCTAATAAAAGGAAGCTTAAATGTAGATATTGTAGATGTAAAAGATGATTCTAGAAAAGTAGAGGAAAATGATTTATATATTGCAAAGATAGGAACAACATCTAATTCTCATAAATTTATACCAGATGCAATAAAAAAAGGTGCAAAGGCAGTTGTAATAGAACAAGATGTGGATATACCAGAAGATGTAACTGTTATCAAAGTAAAATCTTCAAGAAAAGCAATGGCATATATTTCAGCAGCATATTTTAATCATCCAGCAGAGAAACTTATTACGATAGGAGTAACAGGGACTGCAGGTAAAACTTCTACAACAAATATTTTAAAGAAAATGCTAGAAGAGGCAGGAAATAAAGTAGGACTAATTGGAACAATAGGGGCATTTATAGACCAAACAAAAATAGAGCTTCACAATACAACACCAGAAAATTATGAAGTACAAAGATTATTTGATGAGATGATTGAAGCAGGTTGCAAATATGCAATTATGGAAGTATCGTCACAAGGTTTGAAAATGAACCGTGTTGATGGATTTACATTTGATTATGGTGTATTTACAAACATATCAAATGAGCATATAGGACCAAATGAGCATGAGAGTTTTGAAGAATATATGTATTGCAAGAGTTTGTTATTCCAAAAATGTAAAAAAGGAATTATAAATATTGATGATAAAAACTGGAAGAATATTACAAAAGACCATACATGTGATATAACTAAGTTTGGAGTATCTTCAAAAGATGCAGATGTTAAAGCTGAAAACATTCAATTTATAATGACAAATGATTTCTTAGGAATGGGCTTTGATGTAAAAGGAAAAGTAAATGATAGATTTGAAGTTTCAATACCTGGAAGATTTTCTGTATATAATGCTTTATGTGCAATTACAATTGCAAATGAACTTGGAATAAATACAGACGCGATGAAAAGTGCTTTGAAAAAAGTTTCTGTAAAGGGAAGGATGGAACTTGCAGTTTCAAATGACACATATAAACTTATTATTGATTATGCTCATAATGAAGATGAAATGACAAATCTAATGGAAACAATTAAAGAATACAAACCAAAAAGAATTGTATGTATCTTCGGTGGAGGAGGCAATAGAGCTAAATCTAGAAGATATGATATGGGAGAAATTTCTGGCAAATACGCAGAGCTTACAATTCTTACAGAAGACAACCCAAGATTTGAAGATATTGAGTCTATAAACAATGATATTATTATTGGTTTAAATAAAAGCAATGGAAAATATATTACAATAAAAGATAGACAAGAAGCAATAGAATATGCAATGAAAAATGCAAAAGAAGGAGATATGATACTTCTTATTGGTAAAGGACATGAGCAATACCAAGAAATAAAAGGAGTTCAATATTTTTGGGATGAAAGAGGAGCAGTAGAAAAAGCACTAGAAAAATTAGGATTATAAATAAGGCATAAGGTACACAAGCAATATAAACCTAAAGTTGGAATTCCTAAACAAAAAATATTAAATCCCAAAAGGCAGAAGTGAAAGGAGATTTCAGAAGCTTCTGCCTCCCTCCGGAAATGATGCGAATCGGATCCGGAGGGTTTCTTTTGCTATTTTTTCATTTTTTTCTTGGGACTAGACTTTTTCATATATTTGTTTTAAAATAGTGTAAGAAATAAATAATTTTAGATAAACTAATATAAATATGGAAAGAGGTAAATATGAATATTTGGCATGATATTAACAAAGAAAGAATAACAAAAAGCAATTTTGTTGGAGTTGTAGAGATACCAAAAGGTGGAACAAACAAATATGAATTAGACAAAGAAACAGGAATGCTTAAATTAGACAGAGTACTTTACACAGCAACACATTATCCTACAAATTATGGATTTATTCCACGTACCTATGCTGAGGATAATGATCCATTGGATGTACTTATATTATGTAATGAGCAAATTGAGCCATTAACTTTGGTTGAATGTTATCCTGTTGGAGTGCTTATTATGAATGATAACGGAGAAGAAGATGAAAAAATAATAGCTATATCAAAAAAAGATCCATATTTGAATGTATATAATGATATATCTGCACTTCCTAACCATATCTCAGATGAAATAAAGCATTTTTTTGAGGTGTATAAGCAGCTAGAGGGAAAGACAACAACCGTAGATAGAATGTTAGGAAGAGAGGAAGCGGAAGAAATAATTGAAAAATGCATTATAAAATATGAAAATGAATTTGGGAATCGCTCGTAAATAAACAAATGGTATAATAAACTCCTAAAAGGTGGTGATTGTTTTTGATAGAAAAAATAATATTTAATTTATTAGCGTTTGCTATTTTTATAATAGTTTTTGGAAGATTTATAAAAAAGAATGATACAAGCTATGTATACATATTAGCCCTAGAATTTATTGGAATTGTAATAAATTTTATAGAACTATTTTTTAATATACGACTAAATATGTTTTTTAGGGTTCTAATATATATATTCTCTATAATAATACCTGGTCTTATGTTATTATTAGAATATGTAAGGAAAGTTGATTTCCCAGAAATGTTAAATATATTTTTAGCAAAGATTGCTTTAAAAACTGGAAATACAGAGAAAGCTAAAGATTATTTATTTAGACTAGTTAATAAATATCCAGAAAGTTATGTAGGGCATAAAACTTTAGCAGAAGTGTATGAAAAGGAAGAGAAGTATTCTGTAGCAGTTGATGAATATATTCGAGCTTCAGAAATAAATAATAAAGATATTAAACTAAATTATAATATTGCAAGATTATTAAATAAAGATGAGAGACCTGACGAGGCAATTACACTTCTTCAGGATTTGCTAAAGAAAAACCCAGAATATTATGATGCCACAAATTTATTAGGAGAAATATTATATACGCAAGAGAGATATAAAGAAGCGATTAATGTATATATGAATGCTTTAAGATATAATCCGGGTAATTATGACTTGTATTACAATTTAGGAATGGTATATACAATGATAAATGATTTTCAAAGGGCAAAGGAATTCTATCAAAAAGCAGCTGAAATAAATACTCTTTTGTATAATGCAAAATTAAGTTTAGGTCAAATTGCTTTAATTGCAGGAGATTTAGATGAGGCCGAGAAATTTTTTAAAGAAAGTTTAAAAGGAGAAGATGTTGAAGCGGGTTCATATTATTATTTGTCTCAGATAGCAATTCTTAAGGGGGATAAAGAAAAGGCAATTAATTATATGAATATTGCGGTTGAATTAGATCCAAGAATATATGCAAAAGCACAACGTGAAACTGTTTTTACACCAATAAAATCTGAGATTAAGAAACCAGACAAACAAAACAAAGGGGAAAAGAAACAAAACAAACTATTATTGAAGGAGCGTAAAGCTTTAAACCATTTATCTAAGACCTGTTCTTTGATTAGCACATTGAATAATGAAGATTTATATATGATGAAAAATTTAAAAGAGAAGGAAAAAGAAACGGAAGAAAGACAAAGGGGAAATTAAATTGCGATACTGGAACAAAGGAACAGTTCCCCCGTTCTCCAAATGGAACAGGTGGACTGTCCATTTGCTTCAGTATAATGTACAAAGCATCCTCATATAATAATAAAAATATTATATGAGGATGTGATTTTTTTGAATATTAGTATAATTGGTGGAGATTTGCGAATTGTAAGATTGGCTGAGTTGTATGCTGGAGAAGAAAAAACTGTGTACACATACGGGTTAGAGAAATGTTTGCGTAAAAATAAAAAAAGTGAAAACATAATTATGTGTGAAAGTCTTAAGGAGGCTGTTGATAAATCAGATATAATCATAAGTGGGATGCCTTTTTCAAGAGACGGGATTAGTGTAAATGCACCATTTGCGGAAGAAGAAATAAAGGTAGAAGAACTGAAAAGTAAAGTAAAAGATAAGATATTTATAGCAGGAGGAATATCGAAAGATTTTTATGATGATCTTTCTAAAACTAGTAAAATACGGAGAAAAAGATAATTCAATAGGCATGGACAATGAAGGTTCTTGCAGTAAATATGTTGATTTACTAGATTGCGAAGAGCTTACAATTTTAAATGCAATTCCAACTGTAGAAGGAACAATAAAAATTGTGTTAGAAGAAAGAGAAGAGACTATATATGAAAGTAATGTATTAATTTGTGGATTTGGGCGAATTGGGAAAATATTGTGCAATAGATTTAAATCGTTAGGCGCAGATGTGTACTGTGTGGCGAGAAGAGAAGCAGATTTGGCATGGATAAGGGAAGGCAAATATGTGTCACTGAAATATGATGAAATTTGTGAATATGCATCCGAATTTGATGTTGTTATAAACACAGTTCCAAGTCTAGTTATAACAGAAAAGGAATTAGCTACTTTTAATAAAGATGTGCTTATAGTTGATGTTGCATCAAATCCTGGTGGTATAGATAAAGAATATGCACTTAGTAAAAATATTAAGGTGATTACAGCGCTTGGAATACCAGGAAAAGAATTTCCTAAAACAGCTGCTAAATACATACAAGAGGTGACAGCTCATTTGGTCGCTGCGCGGTGCTGTGAAAATTCTCTGAATACACATGTATTTGCCTGTGAGTTGCAAGATAAAAATTTATATGATTTATTTTTTAAAAAACTATTGAAGTATTTGGAGCAATAGTTATATAATTAGTAAGGTTTTAATTTAGGGGGAAAGGACGGAGAGAAAATGACAACTTTTCAAGCATTAATTTTAGGCATTATACAAGGTTTAACTGAATTACTTCCAATTTCAAGTTCTGGACATTTGGATATAATTCCTTGGATTTTGAATTGGACTAGTAGCGAAGAGTTTAATGTTGCTTTTGAAGGCTTTGATGTGGCTCTTCATTTTGGGACTTTTTTGGCCATTGCAATTTTCTTTTTTAAGGATTGGATTAAGCTTATTGTAGGTGGATTTAATCAAGTAATAAAAAAGAAAAAGACAACGGAAGGAAGGATGTTTTGGTATTTAGTTATAGCTACTATTCCAGGTGGAATAATAGGTCTTTTACTAGATACTTTTGCAGGAGATGTTTTGAAAAAGCCTGTAATTATCGCAATTGCCCTAATAGTAATGGGTATAATTCTTTATCTTGTTGATAAAAACTCAAAATCTACAACAGATTATGAACATATGAGTTTTAAGCAAACATTTTTAATAGGATTGTCACAATGTTTAGCTTTTATACCTGGTGTTTCAAGATCTGGTATCACAATGACAACAGGAAGAGCAATGGGAGTTGATAGAGAGTCTAGTGCTAGATATTCTTTTATGCTTTCTGCACCAATAGTTCTTGCGGCAACGATTTTTAAAATTAAGGATTTTGTATTTAGTGTACCATTTTTTGTTGGTATTCTTGCAAGTTTTATAGTTGGAATTATTGTGATAAAATGGTTACTACAATATTTGCAAAAAGGAAGTTTTAAAGGTTTTGCTGTTTACAGGGTTATTTTTGGAATTATCATTTTGATTTTTGCATTTGTACGAAGTTAGAAGAAAAGCTGATTTTAGCTTTTTATTAATCTGCGAGTAATAAGGTGTATTTTGAAGATAAATATTCAAAATATATCTTGTTTTTTAATTAGAAAATTTTATTATTGATATGTTTTTTTAGCAAAATGTTACAAAAATATTACAAAAATGTTACAGTTTTATTAAATCATTCAAAGCATATTGACTTTTGAAAAAAAAAAGTTAAAATAATAATAATGAGCTATATATTGTAGAGAATTGTCAGCAGGAAAAAAATACAAGTATTATTTATCACAATTTGCGAAATATAATATTGGTATAATAAAAACTAAAAAACGAAGGAGAATAAAATGCCAAGCTGTTTAGGATTATATATAGAAAACAATGTAATTAAATATGCAAAAGTTACTAAAGAACGTGAAGCTTTGAAAATTGAATCTTTCGGTATTAAGTTTTATGAAAAAATAGGAGAAGCAATTGAGCAAATAGTTTCAGAAACATTTAGTTATAATGTTCCTATAAGTATAAATCTTTCTGAAGAGACATATAACTATTTTTCAATGTTTAGTTTGTTAAATAAAAATGATTTGAAAAAAGCAGTTGATACAGAATTTGAATCTTATTGTTATGATAAAAAACTAAATAAAAATGCTTTTGAATCAAGATATGCTCTATCAAATGAGATAGATGACAAAGACAAATTAAAAGTTATACATGTTTCAAGTAATAAATCTTCTATTTCAAAACTATTACAGCTGGTAAAAGATTATAAAGTATCAACAATTACACCGATTGGAACAGCAATAGCTAACATAGCTTCAGTAAAACAGAAAGAAAATACTATTATAGTAAATATAGAAGAACATACTACAATAACAACTGTAGTTAATCAAAAAATATATAATGTAGATATCTTAGAAGAAGGCTCTGAAGAGATACTTGCTAAAATAGTAAGTAAGGAAAATTCTTATTCAAAAGCTTATGATATTTGTAAAAACTCTACTATATATACAATGGAAGGTAAAGAACTACAGGATGAAGAAAATGAATATTTGGATTTTATTATGCCAACATTGTATAAGATAGTAACAAAATTGCAAGATTATGTTACAAATTCAACAATCAAATTTGATAAAATATATATTACAGGAATTATGTCGGCTGTTAACAATATTGATTTATATTTCCAAGAATTTTTCGAATCTGAAAAATGCGAAGTATTAAAACCATATTTTGTAACAGAAAACATAAAGATAAATATAAAAGATTATATTGAGGTTAATTCTGCTATTGCTTTGGCAATGCAGGGACTTGGCTATGGTATAAAAAACATGAACTTCAGAAAGCCAAGCCTTATGGATCAATTGCCTGATTGGCTAAAAATAGATATTAGTCTAGGCAAAAAAGACAAAAAAAGTAAAAAAAGAATTAGCTTTAGTTTATCAGGAAAACTAGACAATACTGAAAGATGGCTCTTAAGAGCTGCAACAGGAATTTTTATGCTTACTTTAATGTATTCAGTATTTTCAAGCTATTTAAATAATAGAATTAATGATAAAATATTAGAAGCAGAAGCAGTAAGTGTTTATACAGATATGCAAATAGCAGCAATACAAAGTGATATAGATGCAATAGATGAGCAAGCTGCTAGATATAGAGAAATGCAAGATAATCTAACTAATTTGAATGCAGAACTTCAAAATAGTTTAAGTTTAAAAGGGTCAATTCCAAATCTATTAATGCAAATTATGACAGTAATACCACAAGATGTACAAATAACAGAGATTGAAAATACAAGTGATAATGATGGTAGACATATTGTTATAAGAGCTCAGTCTGAATACTATGATGAGCTTGGATATTTTAAAGCAAAGATTAGTGAAGATGGAATCCTTACTAATGTTGTATCAACACAAGGAGAAAAACAAGATGAATTTGTAAAAATTGTAATAGAGGGGGATTTGCCATGAGAAAAATTTTATTTTCAGTATTAATTGTACTATTAGTTATTTTGGCATATTTCACTATATTTCAAGGAATATCTATCGGAAGTTTTCAAATATTAAGTACAGGTGGGATTGTAGAATTAAATAATAAATTGACAACTGAGATAGAAGAGGCTAATACTAAAATAAAAAGTGATTATCAAAACAAAGAACAAGAATTATCACAAAGTGTAGCTACTTTATTAGAAAATAAAGAAAGTTATTATAGAGTTGCAAATGTAAGTACTGAGAACGAAATTAATGAAGCTAATACAGAAGAAACATACAATATAGAATATCTCTGGCTAAGAGTTGGTAGACATGCAAGAAGTGAAGGTGTTAACCTAAAAATGGATGTGATTAATGGGAATAATGCCGATTCTACACTTAAAAATCTTTCATTCACGGTTGTTGGACAATATGTAGCAATTATTGATTTTGTTTCAGCTTTAGAAGACGACAGTGAACTATCATTTACAATAGAAAACTTTAATTTGTTACCAGCTGATGAAAATTTACAAGCTACATTTGATGTGACAGACATTAGAATAAATATAGAAACTACTACACAGTCAGTTGATGGAACTACAACTTCTGATACAGTAACAACTGAAGAGACTAATGCTAGTAGTTAAACATAGAATTGGAGGAAAAAATGGTAAAATCAGTCTTAAAAGAAATTTTTATAATATTACTTTTAAGTATAGCCATATTATTAATATTAGCCATACTATTTTATGAGTATATCCCTATAAACAAGGTTATACCTGAAGCAACAGCATATTCTACACCAAATGATGTTTTGGCAGAATTGAATGATGTTATAACAGAAACTGAAAAAATTGAAGTGACTTATGAAGTTACAGATTCAGATTTAAATGTATATAAACAAAGTGGTAGTTATACATCAGGAAAATCAAATCCATTTGCATTAGAGGAAACTGTAACTACTAATGAAACTGATGATAACAATGGAAATGATAGTACAAGTAATGGTAATACAAATAATAATAGCAATAGTAACAATAATACAACAAATAATAATACACAAACGACAAATGAAAATTCAACAGGAACATTTTTTAATGATGAAGGAATTAAATAATATTTAATTCAAATAAACTATGGTTATATTTATTTTATATAATAGATATATACAAAAATAATATAAAGGAGGAGTTTTTTATGATAAAAAGTCAAAAAGGTATTACTTTAGTAGCATTAGTTATAACAATAATTATATTAATAATATTAGCTACAGTTGCAATTTCATTTGCATTTGGTACTAACGGATTAATAAATCGTGCTGAACAAGCAGCAGCTTTTTCAGCAAATGATACGTATGCTACAGATACTTATCTAAATGAAGCAACAACATTCTTAGATAGCTATGTTGCAAATATTGAAGCAACAATGAGCAACTAAAAAAATTTTAAACGGTTTAAAATTTCTTTAAACTTATACAATAAAGAGGGGGTTATACTTATTATATAATTAAAATATAGAATTATATTTTATGTATAGCCTCTATTTTAAAAATAAGGGGTTAAACAAATATGGATTATATATTATATATTTTAATATTTTGTATAGGAGCACTATTTGGAAGCTTTTTTTCATTAGCAATATATAGAATTCCCTTAAGGCAAAATATAACACATACACGCTCATATTGCCCAAATTGTAATCATAAATTAGGATTTTTAGACATGATTCCAATATTTAGTTATACCTTTTTGGGAGGAAAATGCAGATACTGTAAAGAAAAGATAAGACCAAGATACATATTACTAGAGGTTTTATCAGGATTAGTATTTGTATTCTTTGCTCTTTCTATAAAATTAAGTTTGTTTACCTTAAATACTCAATTAATTGTTTATTTTATAGTGGGCATATTATATTTAACAGCAATGTTTATAATTGCTGGAATAGATAAAGAAAATTTTGAAATTGAAAAGCCAGTATTATTGTTTGGCTTTATTTGTGTTGCATTATATATGGTGTATCTATATATAGTAGAAGGTGATGCTAATATGTATAGATATGTTATATATTTAATATTAGCTTGTTTGCTTTTATTATTTAGTATAGCCTACTTGAGAAAGAAAGGAACAGATAGTTATACAATAGATGTTCTAATGCTATCTATGTTAATGATTCTTTATACATATGAAGTAGTATATATATATACTATTATAGTCACTCTAATTGCAGTTGCACTTCAATTATTGATACAAAAACTACATTCTATAAACAAAAAAGTTGGAAAAAAAGTAAAAATTGGAAATAGCAAAATTCCAATAGGTTTTTATATGTGTACAGCAAATATAATTATTCTAATAGTAACAAATTTTATTGTGTTTTATAGGTGATATGTGTGAAAAAAAATTCGAATAATAAGTTAAATATAAAAAAAGAAAATGGATTTACAATGCAAGATTTAATAGCCGCATGTTTTATTATCATTATATTTGTAGGGATTATATCAACATATATGTATTCTGTTTATAATAGTAATATTAGAGCTAGCTTAATTGCTCAGATGACAACATATGCAGTACAAATCTTGGAGGATATTGATAAGATATCATATGATGAAGTAGATTCAAGTTTGGCAAGTAGTTATTATAGTACGTTTTCTATTCCGAATAGTTATGATATAGTTTTGGAAGTATCGGATTATGGCGAAAATCTAGAAGATGTGATAAAAATAATAAAATTGACAATATCATATACATTTAAAGATGATACAGAAGAATTTACAGTTACAAGACTAAAAATAAGAGAATCTTAAAAAAGAAAGGAGCTTCCAATAGGTAATGTACAAAAAAGTAATGAAAAATAACAAAGGTGTTACTTTATTAGCACTTACAATATACATTATAATCTTTGTCATTGTTATAGCCATTATGACTACAATAACTACATCCTTTTATGGGAATATTAGTGGAATTATTGATTCTCCACAGTATTTATCTGAGTTTAATAGTTTTGTTATGTTTTTTGCAATAGATATAAAAAATTATAAAGAAGCTACTGTTACAAATAATTCTATAGTTTTTGAAAATGGACCCACATACTATTATCAAGATAATATAATATATAGAAATAATGAGGCAATTGCTAAGTATATTATGGATTGCACTTTTACTTCAGGACAGTATAATGTAAATACAACTACTAAAAATCTTATTAATGTCAATATGCAAATAGGAAAAGATGAAGATGATTCAGTATTAAAAAATATAACTTTTACTTTAAAATATTGGTGAATTTAATTAGCTAAAATGCAGATAATATATTTAAGTATAACTAAGGAAAGGAGAAATTCTATGGAAGCAAAAAAAAGACAACCTTTAGGCATAGAATTAGTAAAGAGGGGAATTGTAACAGAGGAGGACATAGAAAGAGCTCTTGATTATCAAAAGGCTGAACCTAAAAAGAAAATTGGTGATATACTAAATATTTTAAGGGTATGTGATCCCTATGTTTTGATAAATGCTATAGGCGAAATCTTGGACGAAAATTCTATTTATCTAAGAGAAAGCGACATAAAGCTAAATGTACTTGATTATATATCAATTGATATTGCCAAACAGTATAAAGCAATACCTTTTGAGGAAAGTAATGGAAAGATAAAAGTATGTTTTGCAGATACTTCAAATAGAAGAGCAGTAGAAACAGTAAGATTGTTACTTTTGAATAAAGGCTTAGTAATGGAAAAATACATTACTTTTGAAACAAATGTGGATTTGATATTAAATTCATTTGAGTCAAATTCTGAAAGTATTGACTTGAATGCAGATGTATCTGGATTTATTGACAGTGTTATAAAAAATGCTATGGAGAAAAGAGCATCTGACATTCATATAGAACCTATGCAAGAAGGATTAAGAATAAGGTATAGAATTGATGGGCAGTTAATAAATGCAGCTAATATAGGTAAAGAAAAACAATCTCAAATTATAGGAAGATTAAAAGCTATATCTAATATGCATCAAGAAAAACAAGAGTCTCAAGATGGTAGAATTATAATGTACCCTGATTACAATATTCGTGTATCTTCACAAAAAAATATTTATGGTGAAAAATTTGTTTTAAGGCTATTAAAGAAAAATGAAGATGTAAAATCTATATTTGAATTAGGATTTAAAGAAGACGAAAATCTGCTAAAAATGGCTTTCAATAAGAAAAACAGTATAACTGTAATTGCGGCACCAACTGGAGAAGGAAAAACTACGACATTATACAGTATTATAGATTATTTAAATAGAGAGGAAATAAATATTACTACAATTGAGGACCCTGTTGAAATAAGAATCAATGGACTAAATCAAATAGAGATTGATCCAAAAACAAACTTCGTAGATTCTTTAAGAACAGTTTTAAGACAGGACCCAGATATAATATTACTAGGAGAAATAAGAGATACAGAGACAGCAGAAATAGCAATGCAAGCTGGTCAGACAGGACATTATGTGTTATCTACTATACACACAATAGATGCAGTAGAAGTAATTACAAGGCTTAGAAAAATGGGAATATCAGATTATGATATATCAAGTACTCTTGCAACATGTGTTTCTCAAAGGTTAGTAAGAAGATTATGCAAAAATTGTGCAAAAGAAAGAGATTATACTGAGCAAGAAAAAAATATAATTAATAAAATAGGGGAAAAATATGATATAAAATTTGATTTAGAAGGCAAAAAAACCTATGATGCAATTGGATGTAAAAAATGTAATAATACAGGATATTTTGGCAGAATAGGAATTTTTGAGTTATTACTTATAGATGATGAGATAAGATCATTAATTATGAATAACACTTCTACTATAGAAATAAGAAATGTTGCTTTAAAAAGAGGCTATGTTCCTCTTATAGTTGATGGTGTAAACAGAATTATAGATGGTACTACAAATTTACAAGAGCTAAATAATAAGTTAGCCATATATTAGTATTTTGGAGGTAACTAATGATAGATATTGATAAGATTTTAGATGCAGCTCGTAGTAAGGAAGCTTCAGATGTTCACTTAATATGTGGATTAAAACCGATGTTAAGAATTAGAAGGGAATTAATAGAATATGATTGTCCAGCTCCTTTAACAGATGATGATATGTATGAAATTTATGATTATTTCGTAAGAGGAAATCTTGATAAAGATAAAGTTTTTAAAGAGACAAAAAGACTAGATACTTCTTTTGAGTTTGAGGATATTCGTTTAAGAGTTAATATTTCACTCGCAAATGAAATACCTACTCTAACAATGAGACTTATAAAACATGAATTACCTAAATACGAGGATTTAGGTGTTCCAGATATAGTAAGAAGAATGACATATCAGCCACAAGGATTAATGCTTGTTACCGGTAAAACAAATTCTGGTAAAACAACAACTTTAAATGCTTTAATAAATGAAATAAATGAAAATCAAAATAAGAAAATATTAACACTTGAAAATCCTGTGGAATATAAACACAAAAGTAAAAAATCTATTATTGTACAAAAGGAAATTGGACCAGGTCAAGATTGTTTAAACTTTAGCGATGGTGTTAAAAATTCTCTAAGAGAAGATTGTGATATATTAGTAATAGGAGAGATTAGAGATAGAGAAACTATGGAAGCTGCTATTGAAACAGCAGAATCAGGACATTTGGTAATTGGTACACTTCACACAAAATCTTGTGCAGAAACTATAGATAGAATGGTAAATTTCTATGAGATAAGGGATCAACAACAAGTAAAATACTTAATTTCTTCTTTATTAAAATTAGTTATATCTCAAAGATTGTTGCCAGCTAAAGATGGTAAATTAGTATTAGTTCCAGAGGTTATGGTAGTAGATAATATAATATCTGGTATTATTAGGAAAGAAAAAATAAGTGTTTCAGAAATAGAAGATGCTATACAAAGCAATTTAGAAAAAGGAAGTATAGGATTAATCAATTCTATTGCAGAGCTTTTTGTAAATGATGTAATTACTCTAGAACAAGCAAAAGCACAAATAGAAGAGAAAAATATTGAAACATTGAATAGAACAATTATGCAACTAAAGATAAAAAAAGAAAAGGAAAATAAAATAGATCAATAATATGGTTTTAGAAAGGAGAAAAAATGCCTGAATATGTTTATAGAGCTGTAACATCAAAAGGACAAATTGTAAGAAACAGAGTAGAAGATGTAAATAGAAATTCTCTTATTAAAAAGCTGAAAAACAATGATTTGCTACCTATAAGTATAGTACAAGTAGGTTATAAGGGGAAAAAAGCAAAAGTAAATAGAAGAAACATGATGGACATAGATGACATTATGAAACAGGCGAACTCTGCTAATATACTGCAAGGAAGAGCTGCAGCTAAACCATCTTTAAAAGAAAAGATAAATTTAGCATTATCAAGAGAAGAAAAAATAACAACAAGAGATATTATTATTTTTACTCAAAATTTTTATTTGTTGAAAAAAGCAAATTTTAATAATATACATGCACTTAGCACTATTATTGATAGTACAGAGAATTTATCATTAAAAGGGGTTTTGCAAGATATCTTAGCAGGTGTTGAATCTGGTGAATATATGTATACAACAATGGAATATTATTCTAATATATTTCCATATATATATATAAATATGATAAAAGTAGGTGAATTATCAGGTTCTCTTACTAAATCACTAGAACAAGCTGTAAAGTATTTGGAAACTTCTGACGATACTAGTTCGAGATTAAGAAAAATAGTAATACCAAATGTTTTACAATTAATAGCTATTATAGGTATTTTAATATTTGGTGTTGCATACATTATTCCACTAATACAGGAGGCTTTTATACAATCAGGAACAACACAAACACTTCCGGGTATAACAATCTGGTTTGTTAACTTCTGTAATGCATTATTCAGTGTATGGTATATACCTGTAATAGTGATTGCAATTATTGTTGGATTGATATTTGCATATGTAAATACACCTAAGGGTAAATATAATTTTGATTATTTTAAATATAAGATGCCAATCTTTGGAAAACTTATTTTTGCAATAGATTTTTCAAGACTTATGAGGGCGATGCTTTTAAATCTTGAAAATGGTATGAGAATTCAAGAATCTCTTGAAGTTAGTAAATCAGTTATAAAAAATTATGTTTTGCTTTCAGTTGTTGAAACAGCAATAAATAATATACTAATTGGAGCTTCATGGATTGAACCATTTGAAAATTCTGGGCTATGCTCGTCAATGCAGACTGAGATGCTGAAGATTGGTATGCAAACAGATTTATCGGAAATGATGGAAAAACTAGTAGAGTATATGGATATTGATATAAATAACTTGATGCAGAAAATTATGTCTGTATTACCACAAGTTGTATATACAATTGTTGGTGTATTCCTAATATTCTTAGTTATAATAATTATCGTTCCATGTATTCAACTTTATATGGGTACTTGGCTATTCGATTCAGTGGATTTACCATCATAGATGGTGGTATGATGAAATGTTGGGGGCAGATTTAATCTGCCCCCATATTGCATGAATATTTTATGATATGATATAATTTTTTTGTATTATGGGAAGGAGAATAAATAATGAGAATAGGGATTGATATAGGAGGAAGCCATATAGGAATAGGTTTAATAAACGATGGTGAAATTATTGAATTGACTGAAAAAGAAATTTACAAAAAAGAGACAGAAGATAGTATTTTAAATTATATTGATAAAGTTATTTCTGAAATTATTGAAAAAACAAAAGATGTAGATTTGATTGGAATTGCTACTCCTGGTTATATACAAGGATATTGCATGAAAAATCTAGTTAATCTTGGAATAGATAAGTTAGATTTTACTGAATTGCAAAAAAAATATAAAAATATAAAAATGCAAATAAAAAACGATTCAAAAGCGGCTGCTCTGGCAGAGAAAGAGTATGGGGCATTAAAAAATTATGAAGATGCAGTGTTTCTATGTTTAGGAACAGGAATTGGTTCTGGAGTATTTCTAAATGGCAAATTACTACAAGCACAAGGAAATTTAGGATTTGAGCTTGGCCATATGATAATTGATAAAAACGGAGAAAAATGTAATTGTGGTAAAAGAGGTTGTTTTGAGACATATTGTTCTATAAAAAGATTTAAAGATAATGTAAAGCGAGTTTTAGGAATTGATGAAATTTCTTCGATAGAACTTCTGAACAAAGCTATAGAAGAAATGAATAATCCTAAAATTAAAAAACTTATAGAAGAATTTATGGATAATTTAATAGTAGGATTATCTAATATAATAGACATATTTCAGCCAGAAGCTATATGCTTAGGAGGAAGTTTTGTGTTTTTTAAAGATATTTTTTATGAAAAAATACAAAATGAAATGTATTTAAGAAAATATGTGTTTAATAAAGACAAACTTCCAAAAATATTATTAGCGAGTCTTGGCAATGATGCAGGAATGATAGGAACTGTGATCGATTAGCATTGATTTAACGAAATTTGACAAATCATATAAAACATAGTATAATAATTTACAGTTGTTATCAAAATAGGGTAAAGAAGAGATATATATATTTATAAAAATAAAGAGAGTTTATATAATATATTTTAATATTGTAAATTATTGAACGGATATAAAATTAAAATAAAAATACATAAATATGCCACTGGTGCGGAAAATATGGGCATATTGTATGCGTTTGGTTTAATATAGTGTTATTAGGTTTAAATTTTGTCTTGTGGTTTATAATATTATATATATTATAAGCCACTTTTTTTGTTTTAAAATTTTTATGTATATAATCGTTAGAAAAATTAATAAAAAGGAGAGTTTAAATAATGGAGAAAAAGGAAACAATGGAGAAAACTGTTTCAAATAAAAGTGAAACAAGTACAAGAAAAGTATCTAGAAAAAGAAAAGGTAGTGATGAATTATTATCAAAGGATAAATTAGCAAATAGAAAGGAGTATAAACAAATAAATAATACAAAAGTAAAAAGAGAAAATAAAACAGAAGTAGGAAAGGAAAATTCTTTTGAGAGTAGAAATGTAAAAGAAGAAATTAAAGAAAATATAGAAAAAAGAGTTATAGAAAATAAAAGAAAAAATTCACTAAATTTTGAATTTAAAAAAGAAAACTTAAAAATTATTCCATTAGGTGGATTAGATGAAATTGGAAAAAATATAACAGTATTTGAATATGGAAATGAAATAGTTATAATTGATTGTGGGCTAGAGTTTCCGGAAGATGATATGTTAGGAGTAGATTTAGTTATACCAGATGTAACTTATCTAGAGAAGAATAAAGAAAAAATTAAGGGACTAGTAATTACACATGGACATGAAGATCACATTGGTGCAATACCATATATTTTAAAGCAAATAAATATCCCTATTTATGCTACAAAACTTACAGTAGGATTAATAAAAAACAAGTTGGAGGAACACAAATTATTGTCTTCAACTAAAATGATTACTGTAGAACAAGGGCAGACTATTAATTTTGGTAACATTAAAGTAGAGTTTATTAGAAGTAATCATAGTATACCAGATGCTGTTATGCTTGCAATTCATACACCAGTAGGTGTAATACTTCATACAGGTGACTTTAAAGTTGATCTTACACCAATAGATGATAAAATAATAGATTTAGGAAGAATTGCAGAATTAGGCAATAAAGGAATTTTGGCATTAATGTCTGATAGTACAAACTCTGAGAGAAAAGGTTTTGCTATGTCTGAAAAGACAATTGGTGATGTTTTTGACAGACTATTTCAAAATAACAAAAAGAGAATTGTTGTTGCAACATTTGCTTCAAATGTGCATAGAGTTCAACAAATTGTTAATTCAGCAGTGAAATATGGACGAAAAATTGCAGTTTGTGGTAGAAGTATGATAAATATGATAGAAGTTGCAAGAGAAATAGGTTATATAGATGCACCTGAAAATATGTTCATTGATATTGATATGATAAAAAATTATACTGATGATCAATTAGTTATAATTACAACAGGAAGTCAAGGGGAAACCATGTCTGCTTTAACCAGAATGGCGGCAGGAGAACATAAAAAAGTTGTTATTACTCCAAATGATATGGTAATTATATCAGCAACTCCAATACCTGGAAATGAAAAATTGGTTTCAAATGTTATTAATGATTTGATGAAAATAGGAGCAGAAGTAATATATAGTACTTTAGAAAATGTTCACGTTTCTGGACATGCATGTCAAGAAGAACAAAAATTAATAATGGCTTTAGCTAAACCTAAATTTTTTATTCCAGTGCATGGTGAATATAGACAATTAAGAGCTCATGCAGAAACTGCAAAAGAAATGGGAATACCGGCAGAAAATATATTTATACTAGAAAATGGTAAAACAATAGAATTAAATAAAAAAGAAGCTAAAATAACCACTTCAGTACCATCTGGAAAGATATTAGTAGACGGATTAGGAGTTGGAGACGTTGGAAACATTGTACTTCGCGACAGACAACATTTATCTCAAGATGGACTAATTGTAATAGTAATGACAATGGATAGTAGTACAGGAGAAATAGTGTCTGGTCCAGATGTTGTTTCAAGAGGTTTCGTATATGTAAGAGAATCTGAAACACTAATGGATGATGTTAAAAAAGTAATAAGAGAAGAAGTAAGAATCTTTGAAGAAGAAGGAGTACGTGACTGGTCAACAATAAAGTCAACATTAAAAGATGATTTAAGAGACTATATATTCCAGAGAACTAAACGTAATCCGATGATATTGCCAATTATTATGGAGGTATAGAAAATTTCGAAATAATTTGTAAAACAAGTAAAAAAGAAGGGAGCTAAAAATATGAATTACAAAGATTTAGCAGATTTAATTTTCCCAGATGCAAAACCAATGTCATATTATGAAGAAAAATATCCAGAAAGAAATTTGCCAGAAGGTGCAGTTGTGTCTAGATTTGCACCAAGTCCAACAGGGTTTGTTCATATAGGTGGACTTTATCAATCACTAGCTGCAAAAGAAATGACGAAAAAGACAAATGGAGTATTTTTCCTAAGAGTAGAAGATACAGACCAAAAAAGGGAAGTAGAAAATGGTGTAACAGATATAGTAAATTCTTTGAAAGACTTCGATATTTTACCAGATGAAGGAATGATATCGGAAACAGAAGAGATTGGAAATTATGGACCATATAAACAATCTGAAAGAAAAGATATATATCAAGCATATGCAAAATATTTATTGTCAGAAGGAAAAGCATATCCTTGTTTTTGTACTCCTGAAGAGGGAGACGAGATTAGAAAAAAACAAGAAACTGCTAAGATAAGACCCGGATATTATGGAATATGGGCTAAATGTAGAAATTTAACAGTAGAAGAAGCAGCAGAGAAAATAAAAAACGGAGAAAAATATATTGTTCGTTTCAAATCACCGGGTAGGGAAGATAGAAAAATAAAACATCATGATATTATAAAAGGAAATGTTGAATTTCCAGAAAATGACCAAGACATAGTAATAATAAAGGCTGATGGACTTCCAACTTACCATTTCGCACATGCAGTAGATGATCACTTAATGAGAACTACACATGTAATTCGTGCTGACGAATGGTTATCATCAGTGCCTTTGCATTTACAACTATTTCATGAGCTTGGGTTTAAAACACTTAAATATGCACATATTTCGCCAATAATGAAAAATGATAATGGTAATAAGCGTAAATTAAGCAAGAGAAAGGATCCGGAAGCAGCTGTAAGTTATTATAAAGAAGAAGGCATACCAGTAAATGCAGTAAAAGAATATTTACTAAATATAGCAAATTCTAATTTTGAAAATTGGAGAAGAGCGAACCAAGATAAAGATATTGACGAATTTGATTTTCAATTAAACAAGATGAGTGTAAGTGGAGCTTTGTTTGATATGGTAAAACTTCTTGATATAGGTAAAACTGTTATATCAAAAATGACCGCTGAAGAAGTATATAACAATGCTTTGAACTGGGCAAAAGAATATGACGAAGAATTATGTGGGATGCTCCAAAACAAAGAATATTCACTAAAAGTATTGGGAATAGAAAGAGGAAATAAAAAGCCAAGAAAAGATATATCAAAATGGTCTGATGTAAAAGATTCTATTATTTATATGTATGATGACAAATTTTTAGAAAATGAAAATACTTATGATTATGCAAAAATATCTGACAAAGAAGAAATAGATAAGTTATTAAAATCATATATAGAAGAATATTTTGACATAAATGATGATAAAGAAACATGGTTTAATAAAATAAAAGACTTGGCAGAAAAAAATGGATATGCAAGAGAAGTAAAAGAATTTAAAGCAAATCCGGATAGTTATCCAGGACATGTTGGTGATGTAAGTACTGTATTAAGAGTAGCATTAACTAGAAGACAAAACACACCAGATATGTATGAAATTATGCAAGTACTTGGAAAAGAGAGTGTAGTTGCACGTTTAGAAAAGGCAATGAGTGATTAGTAAAAAACAATTCCGATTTTAAGGCTAATATACTAGTTTTTAGAAGGGAAGATGCAAATGGAGTACAATGTTGGAGATGTAGTGAAAACCAAAAAGCAACATCCTTGTGGGAGTAAACTTTGGGAGATTACTAGAGTTGGAGTAGATTTTAAATTAAAGTGTTTAGGGTGTGGTCATACGATTATTGTAGAAAGACCTAAGGCTTTAAAAATGATTGTGAAAAAAATAACAGAGTAGGGTTCAGCCTGAATTCCTAATAGAGACCAGAAAATTTTTCTGGTCTCTATTAGCGGATTAAAAATGTTACTAGATGATGGTTTTTTTATTATATAGGAAAAATCGAGGATTTTTGCTATATAACAAGGTTAAGTTTCCATTAAAACTATCATCTAATAACAAAAAAGTTAGTGCATAACAAATATGCACTAACAAAAACCTAAATATTAATACAATTCTTTATTTCTTGCCAAACTGCATCTGAATAAATTTTCCTTTCTGAGGAAAATGGTAAAAATGTTAAGTCATGTAATGGGTTTAATTCATCTTGCAATTTTCTTACTTGAGCATCTACCTTAGTCACAGCAATTTTATCGGCTTTATTTGCTATAATAATGCAAGGATTTTCACTGTCTATGATATAACGATACATTAATTTATCATTTTCAGTAGGCAAATGTCTTATATCAATTAAAAATATAATTAGAGATATATTTTTGCTTTTCTGCAAATATTCTTCAATAAAACCACCAACTTTAATCTGCTCTTGCTTAGACATTTTGCTATAACCATAACCAGGTAAATCTACAAAATAAAATTTGTTATCCATGTTATAAAAATTAATTTGTCTAGTTTTGCCAGGTTCACTACTGGTTCTAGCAAGTTTTTTTCTATTAATCATAGTATTTATAAAACTAGATTTTCCAACATTAGATTTTCCAACTAATACTATTTGGGGCAAATTATCATCTGGATACTGTTTTGGACTAACTGCAGAAATTTTAAATTCAGGATTTTTTATTATCATGATTAATCATATTCCTTTCTTAAGTCGTAAATATTGCACACTTAAATTGATTAAAATAAAATGACAAAGAAAGATAGAAAACAGTATTACAAAAGTTCAAAAAGTTGGACAAAAAGGAATATCCCTTCTGTCCAAGCTTGTGTTTTCTATTTCAAATTAGCTATTGCATTTTTAATATTTTCTATATCTTCTTCTGTTCCAGCATTTTCTACTTTGTAAAGTAGAGGAACATTATATTGTTCACTAATACGAGTTCCTGCACCACAGAAAGCATCACCATATGCCATATCTCCACTAGCTACAACAGCTTTCATGTGTGCTGAGTTATTTTGAAGAAATGTTTCTACTTCCATAGGCACATCTCCATATCCGTCTGTATAAGTGAATAATACATAATCTTCATTTACAGACTCACTTCCTGTATCTATTCTTAAAGCATCTTGTGCATCTAGGCTAGATACAATGCTTTCTACATTTCCTGTTCTTGAAGCATATACAATTTTCATAATAAATTCCTCCTTAAATTAGTTTTACAGTCTAAAAGACTGGTATTATAATAATATAAAAAGTTGTTCTTGTCAAGAAACTGAAAAGATAGTAAAAATGCTATTACATAATTAAGATTATTTTTTTACTATTTTTTCAATACCACCCATATATGGACGAAGAACCTCAGGAATGTTAATACTTCCATCTTCATTGTAGTTGTTTTCTAAAAATGCAATTAGCATACGAGGTGGGGCAACAACAGTATTGTTTAAAGTATGTGCAAAATAATTACCTTTTTCACCTTTTATTCTAATTCCTAAACGTCTTGCTTGTGCATCTGTCAAATTAGAGCAACTTCCAACCTCAAAGTATTTCTTTTGTCTTGGACTCCATGCTTCAACATCACAGCTTTTAGCCTTTAAATCTGCCAAATCACCACTACAACATTCAAGTGTACGAACAGGAATATCCATACTTCTAAATAATTCTACTGTATATGACCATAATTTATCATACCATTTCCAGCTTTCCTCTGGCT
>CAZPKK010000018.1:0-26197 GCA_964587175.1 uncultured Clostridium sp. | reverse complement strand
ATATGGAAAGAGTATAAGGAGGAAATTATTATATATGTCTGATATTAATGGTAAGTACAAAAAAATATTAGAAGAGTTAGAATCTAATATAAAAGACAAAGAAGATCTAGCCATTGCAAAAGAAAAGTTTATGGAATTGACAGTAGTATTTATGGATATTGTAGATAGATTGACTTTTTTAACAGATGAAAGAATTAAAAGTATAGAAGAAAGACAAGTAGAAATAAATAATAGACTTAGCAATGTTCAATCTATTGTAGATGGGATAGAGGAAGACATATATGAAGAGGACGAAGATGGATATGAGTTTGAAATTGTTTGTCCCTATTGTAATTATGAATTTACTACAGATATTACAGATGAGGAAAAAGATGAAATAAAATGCCCACAATGTAATAATATTATAGAATTAGATTGGAATACTGATGAGGAGTTTTCTTGTCCAGGAAATTGTTCTCACTGCTATGGAGAAGGTATGGCAGAAGATGAAGGAAAATACAAAAATGATAAGAAAAAAGAAGACGATGAAGATATGTAAATAACAAAAAAGATATACAGAAAGTTTTACCTGACTGTATGTCTTTTTTTGTCTGAAAATATTGCAAAAATAGACTAATAATAATATAATATTTCTGTAAAAAAATAAAAAGAGAGGAGAAAAAGGATGTTTTGTAGAAAATGTGGTACAGAATTACCAGACACAGCAGCTTTTTGTACAAACTGTGGTACAAAAATAAATGAAGGATTAGTAGAAGAAGCAAAAAAAGAGAAAATTCCAGATGAAGAAATACAATTAAGAGTAAAACCTACTTTCAAATTTACTTATATGGCATTACCATCAATAATATTCTATATAATTTTAATAGTAATACTAGGAGTAATGTTTGCAATTATGGGAGGAGCACTAGGAATGTTTATTTTTGCAATATTTGCTGTAGCTATATTTTTGGTTGTTGGAATAATAGTGTTAATACATGCACTAATTACTAAAAAGCAATTTGATTGTTATACTTACGACTTCTATAAAACAAAAGTAAGATATAGAGATAGCTTCTTAAATGTATCTGAAAAAGAAGTAAAATATAAATACATAAGAGAAATTACAATGAGTCAAACTTTTGTACAAAGATTTTTCAATCTAGGAAGAATTATATTGTTTACAAATGCAGAAACAGGACCGGGAAACGGAATATTTATTGGTTCTGTAGAAAATGTAAATGAAGTATATAAACAAATAAAAGAAATAATCGATGTCTAAAAACAAAGGGGGGAAGCAAGCATATGTTTTGTATAAAATGTGGAACAAAAATGGAAGATACAGATAAATTTTGTCCAAATTGTGGTACATCAACAAATCAAAACTCAGTTCCAAAAAAAGAAAAAATAGAAGATAATGAAATTAAATATACATTAAAACCAACTTTTAATGTAGGATATAAACTAGTAACAACTATATTGGGAGTAGTATTTTATACACTAATTATACTTTTTTGCTTAGGTTTGTGGGCATTATTATTATTCCCAATTATCAGAATAATTATATTAGCAATTATGGTACTATGTGTACTAATAAAACTTATATTTAACAAAAAACAATATGATTATCTCGAGTATAATTTTTATAACACAAAAATAGAATATAGAGATGGCTTCTTAAATAAAGAAGAAAAAGAATTAAAATACAAATATATAAGAGAAGTTGCTATGCATCAAAATATTTTAGAAAGAGCATTTAATATAGGAACAATTAGAATATATACAAATGCTTCAAGTGGATATGTAAACGGAAAAAATATGTCTGCTAGAAATGGTATATACATACATTGTGTAGAAAATGTAAAAGAAAAATACGAGGAAATCAAAAAAATAATTGATGAAGGAACTTCTGAAGAATAAAACTATGAAAATATATTTATTTATACAAAAGGGGTAGAGCAAATTCTGCCTCTATAATTTTGCTCACTCAAATAAAGTTAAAGGATCAATATAATTTCCATTAAGTCTAACTCCGAAATGAAGATGAGGGCCAGTAGTAGCACCATTTGTAGGATTACCATCTTCATCATAATATTGATTACCTTTAACACCATAAACATTTTTAGGACCAACCTGACCAATAACTTGACCTTGATAAACATAATCTCCTTCTTCAACAATATAATTTGGAGAAACATGGCAATAAGTAAATTTGTAATCACCAGAAGTTAATGTGATTGTATATCCGCCACCTCCTAAAAATCCAGTAAAAGTAATTGTGCCTGATGTAACTGCAATAAACTTACTACCCTCAGGAGCATTAATATCTAAACCAGAATGGTAGCTAGAAGCACCGAGAAGTAGGGGAAGTTCTGTGACCAAAATACGAATTGATTGTGGTATAACCAGGAGAAGGCCATGCATAGCCAGAAGAACTAATATCAATAACAATATTAGGAAAATCAATATAATCAAAAGATGCGTCAGAAATAAATGGAACAAAAAATAGAGAAACTAAAATGATAATAATTATTAAAATAATAAAAAAGGATCTAAAAGACGAAAAAAAACTATTAGACATAATAACCCTCCTATCTAATAGCCCCCGAAATATATTATTTACTTTTACTTGATTTAAAAGCAAAAAACTTACTTATAAAGAAATTTAAAATAATAACAATAACAGTAATTAAACATTTGCTAACAATTGAAGGAATAGGTGCATATTTAAATAACAAAGAACCTCCAATTGATTCAATAAACATAGTAACAAATCTGCCTAAAATAAATTTAGCAAACTCTATAAATTTTTCACCAAAGCTATTTGCTTCAGAATGAAAAACTAAATCCTTATTAGTAAAATATGCAAAAAATACAGCAAGAACAATTGCAATATTATTGGCAGAAGTATCGTTTATGTTAAAAAAAGTTGTCATAATATAAAAAGAACCAATATTTACTAAAGTTGTTAAAGCACCAAAAATAATATATAAAATTATTTCTTTAGTAAAAAATTTTTTGAAAAGATTAACTAAACTATTTTGTTTAACTAATTTATTTTCTTCATTTGATACTATATCTTTTTCATTATTTTCAGTAACATCTATTTCATTTTCTAAATTTTTCTTCATAAACAAATCCTCTAACTAAAAAATAAAATACACAATTGGAACAATTGTGTATCAATGATTTGGCAGGGGCACTAAGACTCGAACTCAGACTTGTGGTTTTGGAGACCATCGTGCTAACCATTGACACTATGCCCCTATGCAATTTACCTTATTATATTAGCATAAAATATCAGTGAATGCAAGAGAAAAATAAAAAAAAGTGGAGACCACCAACGTGAGGCTGGTGGTCTCCGATAGTCTGCTTGCTCAGCCGAGCTTGTCAGCACCGAGCTGGCGCTTGCAGACGAAAATCTCTAGCCCTAACTCCCTTTTCTGGATGACCACGATGTAGCGGCTATCCCGGAACCGGAACCCCTCGGTCGGCAGCCGGAAGGGATTCAGACAATCCCTGAGGAGAATTATTCTGCCTAGAACCGGGTCCGGATCCAGGACCGATATACACGTGGCCACCTCGACACCGAAGGTGTCGGTGGCCTCAAGAAGGGCATTGACGATGTAGCCGCCATCACATGGGGCTACATCCCCGTCATAGACCATGGACGCTGTTCTTGCGCCCAGGATCTCTAGAACCCTGTTGGACAATACAGGAGCTGGAACCTCCTGCATTGTCCTCCGGATAAATGCGTCTTCTGGGCAATAGCCCATGTAATCATATTTGGCCATATAAAATTGATACCTCCTTTGATGTTATGGCCATAGGAACCTCCCAAAACGGGATCAAATATATTATACCATATTTTACATAAAGCATCAAGTTATGGTAACAGCAAATATATTTAATAAAAATTGTAATCTTTTTTTTATTCTTATGATATAATATGTACGAAAACTAATAAAAAATAAGGGAGGTAAGTAATGGAAGAAGAAAAGGTAATAAATAAAAGAGTAAAAGATTATTCAAAAGGAATAGATATTGCACAAACAATTATAATATTTTTATTAGCTTTATTAGTACCAACTTTTTTAGGACAAATATTAAATAAAATATTCGGATCAACTAGTGTTATATCCACAAATTCTCAATTGATTATTGGAACAATAGTGAATATGGCTTTAGTTATAACAGGAATAAATTTAAAAGGATGGAAGAAGATAATTGGTGTTGTAACTATGCCAAGTGTAGCAACTATACTTGGAGGATATGTGTTTAAAACTTCATCAGTATTTATGATATATATGATTCCAGCAATATGGATAGGTAACTTTATATTAGTATTTTCATATAAGTGGCTAATGTTAGAAAAAAAGCAAAATTATTTTGTGGCAGGTATTGTAGGTATAATTTTAAAAGTATTAGTTATATATGGCATTTTTAATGTGCTTAATGTATTTAATATTTTCCCAGAGCAACAAGTTTCTGTATTACAAACATCAATGGGATTAACACAATTAATAACTGCAACATTAGGAGTATTACTAACATCTATAATTTATTTTGCTGAAAGGAAAAAACCTAAAGAAGAAGTAGAAGAAAAATAATACATATAAGTAAAAAAGAAACACGGGTATAAAAATCGTGTTTCTTTTTTTTGTGGTGGAGATGATGAGAGTCGAACTCATGTCCAGCAACCCTGCCATACAAACTTCTCCGAGTGCAGTTTGTTAAGAAAATTCCCTAAAAACTAATTAACAAACAAATTATATTTTTAGGTAGTCAAAAAATTACCCTCTATTCTTATGACACAGAATAAATTTGTTATCCCACAGAATAATCGCCATATCTAAAACTGTGGGGAGTTTTAGACTGACGGGCTACCTATAATTAGGCAGCAGCGTATGCTAATTCTCTATTATCAGCGTTTATATTTATTTTTCGCTTTTTTATAGTGGCCAAAGCGACCATCCACTACTCGCTATTTGTACTTTAGAATTACTGTCGAAACCAAATACATCCCCATAAATGTACAATATTTATTATACTATATATCATATAAAATTACAAGAAATGATTTAAGGAAAAAAGAAAGAAAAGAAACAGATTTTAAGGAAAAAAACGATAAAAATGGAGATAAATTTAATAAATTGAAAATGATAGAAAAATATTATAAAAAATTCGAAAAAAATGTTTACTTTTGATAGTTTTTTGTATACAATATATCTAGTGAATTTAAGAGAAAAGCAAAAGAAAAAAGTGAAAGGGGCTATTGCCAATGAAAATATTAATGTTGACATGGGAATATCCTCCAAGAGTTGTTGGAGGGATTGCTAGAGTTGTGCATGATTTGTCAAAAAGGTTAATTAAAGACGGTCACGAAGTTACTGTTGTAACATATAAAGATGGAAATGCACCATATTATGAAAATGACAAAGGCGTGGATGTGTATAGAGTAGATAACTATATAATACATCCTAATAATTTTATAGATTGGATTTTACAGCTTAATTTTAATCTAGCTGCTAAAGCATCAGAAATAATCAACAAAAATGGAAAATTTGATGTAATTCATGCACATGATTGGTTAGTTGCAAATGCTGCAAAAATTCTAAAAAGTTCATATGATATACCACTTGTTTCTACAATACATGCAACTGAAGCTGGAAGAAATTCTGGAATTCATGATGATACTCAAAGATATATAAATGATACAGAATGGCTTCTAACATATGAATCTACAGAAGTTATAGTAAATAGTAATTATATGAAAGGACATGTACAAGGATTATTTGGACTACCATTTGATAAAATAAATGTTGTACCAAATGGAATAAATTTAAACAATTTCAATGGAATAGATAGAGATTATGATTTTAGAAGACAATATGCAATGGATAATGAAAAAATAATTCTATATATGGGAAGATTAGTGTATGAAAAAGGCGTACAACATTTAATTTCAGCAATGCCAAAGATTTTAGCAAATTATCATGACGCAAAATTGATAGTTGCTGGAAAAGGCGGAATGTTAGATGAGTTAAAAGCTCAAGTAGATGGTCTAGGACTTTCTAATAAAGTATATTTTACAGGTTACTTAACCGGAAAGCAAGTACAGAAAATGTATAAATGTGCAGATGTGGCAGTATTTCCAAGTACATATGAACCATTTGGAATAGTTGCATTAGAAGCAATGCTTGCAGGAGTACCAACTGTAGTATCTGATATAGGAGGACTAAATGAAATAGTAGAACATAGAATGGATGGAATGAAAAGCTATGCTGGAAATCCAAATTCAATAGCAGATTCTGTTTTAAGTTTATTATTTGATGGACAACTTGCTGCAAATGTAGCTAAAAAGGCAAAAGTAAAAGTAAAAGAAGGATTTAATTGGAATAAAATTGCACAAGAAACACATTATATATATGAAAAAGCAATTTGCAAAACAATGGCACAAAGACAAGCAGAGCAGATTGCTCAAGAAAAGGCAAAAAAGACCTCGAAAGCAAAGAATACAGAAAAAGAAATTACAAATTTGTTAGCATTCAAGAAAAAACATGCATATGCGTAAATTCCAAATTGAGGACAGTCGTATTTGTGGAAAAAAGTGTAAAATAGGGACAGGCGTTAATAGATTAGACAATACACATATTAACGTGTGTCCTCAATTTGTAAAATAAAAAAATGAAAGGTGAGTTAGAGAATGAATGTATATGATACAGCAAATCGATTAGCTAGTGAAATAAGAGAATCAGAGGAGTATAAATCATATAAGAAATTAAAGAATATGGTAATGAATAACCCGGATTCAAAAGCTAAGGTTGAAGAGTTTGAAAAATTAAGATATGATGTGCAACTTATGCAGTATACTGGTGAAGAAAAGAATGAAGAAAAAACAAAAAAGTTAGAAGAAATGTACACAATGCTTGTACAAGATAAACAAATAAAAGAATATTTTGATTTAGAAGTGAAATTTAATGTAATGATTGCTGATGTGAATAAAATAATAGCAGAAGCAATAAGAGATGTACTTTAAAAAAATTAATCTTTAATATAAGCAATTTTACTTAAACTAAGCAATTTGTCGATAATAAAAAATAGTTGTTATTCAGCTTTTGATATGTTTTTATTAGCATACCAAAAGCTTTTTGTGTGTAAAAATTCAGAGAAAAGGAGCAGAAAAATGGAATATATACTAATTATCATAATGAGCATAATAGCAATTTTTTTACTAAAAATAGGTTTAAATATTCATATAAAAGATATAAAGAAAATAAAACAAATTGGATATGACGAAAAAACAAATAAAATAGGTGATAAATTTCCTAAAAATAGAGAAATATGTGAAGAAATTTTAAAACAGCTTAATAATACGAATGTGATGATAGAAGAAGAAAAAGAATCAAAAACAAGTTTATATATAGCTATTTCAAATAAAATAATAATAGCAGATATACAAGATACTTTTACAAGAATACAGACAATAGCACATGAATGTTTACATTCTGTTCAAAACAGGAGAATACTCTTTTTTAATTTTATATACTCAAATATTTTTTTATTATACTTTATAGCAGCCATATTTTTAATATTATTTAATATAGGAAATGTAAATTTATATATAAATATTTTTTTGATTTTAAGCATAATTTATTGTATAGTACGAATGTATTTGGAAAATGAAGCAATGAGCAAAGCAATATATGTTGCGGAAAAATATATGAAAAAATATCAGCAAAAAGATAAAAATGTTACAGATGAAGATATAGAAATGATTCTAAACAAATTAGATGAGCTAAATAGAATAGGTATTCCTATAACAAATTTTCAGTTGACTGCAATGATAATTGTTAAAGTTATTATTCTAGCAATTTTTGCACTGATATGATAAAAAAATAATCTGTTTTATAAAAATTATTATTAGATTAAGCAAATGTAATTAAAGAATTTTTCTATTTACTTGCTTTTTATTGTAATCTGTGTTACAATACTAAATGTTAATTACCTTATACTTAGTTTTAGGAAAATGCACCACTATAACTCAGTTTAAGGCAAATAATAAATTTTAGGAGGTGTAATTATGACGGCTGAAAAGAAACAAGAAATAATTAAAACTTATAGAAGAGATGAGAAAGACACTGGTTCACCAGAAGTTCAAATAGCTCTTCTTACAGAAAGAATTAACGAACTTACAGAACATTTAAAAGTTCATAAAAAAGATAACCATTCTAGAAGAGGTCTTTTAAAGATGGTTGGAGCAAGAAGGAACTTACTTAATTACTTGGAAAGAAAAGATGTTCAAAGATACAGAGATATCGTTGCAAAATTAGGATTAAGAAAATAAGCTTGTATATTGGGCGTTTTGGCTTTTTGGCTAAACCGCCCATTTATGAGATTAGGAGTTTATGTAAGAAATAGTGTTTAGTACTAAAATAATATTATGAATTTAGTATTAAAAAATATTCTAAAATTTAGTAAAAATAATTATTAGCACAAAAATTTAGTAAGTAGCTTGTATAATGTGCTGCTTGAGAAGTGAGATGTGAGAGCATAGTATAGAGGTTACGACTAATTTTGTGCTATTAATTAAAAATATAAAAGAAAGGAGTAGTATGATAAAAATCATACACAAAAAGTTATGTTTAAAAGTTATAGTACAAAATTAGCAGGAAGAAAGCTAACAATTGAAACAGGGAAAATTGCAGAACTTGCAAATGGAAGCGTAGTTGTAAAATATGGAGATACAGTTGTTATGGTAAATGTTACAGCTGCAAAAGAACCAAAAGAAGGAGTGGACTTTTTCCCACTTTCGGTAGACTATGAAGAAAAATTGTATTCAGTAGGCAAAATACCAGGAAGCTTTTCTAAAAGAGAGGGAAAGCCATCAGATAAAGCAATACTTACATCAAGAGCAATTGATAGACCATTAAGGCCATTATTCCCAAAAGATTTTAGGAATGATGTATGTGTCACAGCAACAGTATTATCAGTAGAACAAGATAATAGCCCAGAAGTATGTAGTATGATAGGAGCATCAGCAGCACTTGCAATATCTGACATACCATTTGGAGGACCAACAGCAGCAGTAAATGTTGGTTGGGTAGATGGTAAAATAGTTATAAATCCAACGGTTCAGCAAAGAGAAAGAAGCAGACTAACTGCAACAGTTGCTGGAACTTTAGAGAAAATTACAATGATTGAAGCAGGAGCAGATGAGATACCAAATGATGTAATGCTAGAAGCAATAAAGAAAGCTCATGTAGAAATTAAAAATATTTGTAATTTTATTTTAGATATACAAAAAGAAATAGGAAAACCAAAATTTGAATATCAATCATTTGCAGTAGATCCAAAATTTTATCAGGATATAGTAGAGCATTTTAAAGATAGAATGTATCAAGATGTACAAGCTATAGATAAAGAAGTAAGGGATAGCAACATGGATAAAATTACAGAAGATATTACTGCATATGTTATAGAAAAATATGGTGAAGAGGCAGAAGAAGAAAGAAAATCAGATATAGCAGATAGTGTACATGACTTAGAAAAAGCATGTGTAAGGGAAATGATATTAGAAGAGCATAAACGTCCAGATGGAAGAAAAATAGATGAAATAAGACCACTTTCATGTGAAGTAGGACTTTTACCAAGAGTGCATGGTAGTGCTTTGTTTACAAGAGGACAAACACAAGTAATGTCTATTGTAACTCTAGGTATGAAAAGTGAAGAGCAGATGCTTGATGGAATAGATGAAGAAACAGAAAAAAGATATATGCATCAATATAATTTCCCATCATATTCAGTAGGGGAAACAAGACCTTCAAGAGGACCTGGAAGAAGAGAAGTAGGACATGGAGCTTTGGCAGAGAAAGCTTTGGTTCCAGTACTTCCATCAGAAGACGAGTTCCCTTATGCAATAAGAGTTGTATCTGAAGTACTTTCATCAAATGGTTCTACATCACAAGCAAGTATTTGTGGAAGTACTTTAGCATTAATGGATGCTGGTGTACCAATAAGAAAGCCAGTAGCAGGTATTTCAACAGGACTTGTTACAGATAAAAATGATCCAACTAGATATATAATGCTTACTGACATACAAGGAATAGAAGATTTTTTCGGAGACATGGACTTTAAAGTTGGTGGTACAAAAGATGGTATTACAGCAATACAAGTAGATATAAAAATAGATGGCTTAACATATGACATTATAGAGCAAGCATTTGAAAGAACAAAGGTTGCAAGAGATTATATTTTAGATGAAGTAATGATTCCAGTAATAGATAAGCCAAGAGAAGATATCTCTAAATATGCTCCAAGAATATTAACAGCTCAAATTAGTGTTGATAAGATTAAAGATGTAATTGGAACTGGTGGAAAAACGATTAACAAAATCATTGAAGAAACAGGTGTGAAAATAGATATAGAAGATGATGGAAGAGTTTATGTGTATTCAAATGATATAGGAAGTGGCGAAAAAGCGATGAAAATGATTGAAAACATTGTAAGAGAAATAGAAGCAGGAGGAATATATGATGGAATAGTTACAAGAATAATGTCATTTGGAGCATTTGTAGATTTGGGTGCTGGTAAAGAAGGACTACTTCACATATCTAAGATTTCCAGCAAAAGAGTAGAAAAAATAGAAGAGGTACTTTCTGTAGGAGATGAAATTACAGTTAAGGTAACAGACATAGACCATCAAGGAAGAATTAATCTTAGCATGAGAGATTTAGAAGCAGGAAATAGATAAGACTCAAAAGTTACAAATTTATTTATATTATTAAGTTGCCAGAGTTTGCATTAATTCAAATGGAAAACAGGGAAGCCTAAAAAGCTCACTTATATGCTTTTTAGGTTTTTTGTTATGTAGGAAATTACAAAAGCCTTTTATTAAAAATTTCTTAAAAAGCTTTTCTTTTTTCGTAATATATTATATAATAAATGCGTAATTTTTTATAGGTGTGATAAATAGATAGAGGGGGTCTATCATGAGTAAAAAAGATGATAAAACAAAAAAATATAATGTAAATGATACAAAAAATCAAGAAACTAAAAAAGTTAAGGTAAGTGAAAATCTAAAAAAAGAAGGAAAAAATTTAAAAAAAGAAGCAAAAAAATTAAAAAAAGCAGAAAAGAAGAAAAATAGAAAACATCCTAAATTACGAATGTTTATAAAAATATTTATAATATTATGTATATTGCTATGTTTAGCTGCAGTAGGGGTTTTTGCTGCTATATTCTTTGGAGATACATGGGATATTACAGAGGAAGATTTAATAATAAGTATGCAAAACTCTTCTACATATGATAGTGAAGGAAATTTATTACATGAATTAGTTGGAGAAGAAAACAGAAAAATTATTCCATTATCAGAGATGGGAGAATATATACCAAAAGCCTTTGTAGCAATAGAAGATGAAAGGTTTTATCAACATAGTGGTATAGACTTATACAGAACAGCAGGAGCTATATTTACTTATATAGTAAATGGTGGAAGTTCATCATTTGGAGGAAGCACAATCACACAACAACTAGTAAAGAATTTAATGGAAGATGATGATGATAGTGTGGCAAGAAAAATAAGAGAATGGTCACGTGCATACAAAGTAGAACAAATGATTTCCAAAAGTCAAATATTGGAGTTATATTTGAATGAAATATTCATGGGTGGACCTAATGTTTGCGGAGTGGAAAGTGCTGCAAAGTATTATTTTAATAAATCGGCAAATGAACTAAGTATAGCAGAATCAGCATTTTTAGCAGGAATTAACCATTCACCAAATAGATATAATCCATTTGGTGAGAGTGATAACAGCGAAATAATAAAATCAAGAACAAAAACAGTTTTGGCAAAAATGTTAGAAGTAACAGATGAAAGTGGAAATACATATATAACTCAAGAACAATATGATGAAGCAATTGCAGAAGTAGATGAGGGATTGGCTTTTGAAGAAGGAGAATTTTCTACAACATCTGACCTATCATTCTTGGAAGTAGAGGCTATTGATGAAGTTATAGAAGATATAATGGAACAAAATAATATGGACTATGATGCGGCATATAATAGAGTATATAACAACGGATATAAAATATATACAACACAAGATACAGAAATACAAGAAAGAATGGAAGAAGAATATTTAAAAGATAAATATATTGAAGCTGCAACAAGTAAAAATGCTGAAGAAGGAGCACATACACAATCGGGCATGGTAATAATAGACCATTCAAATGGTCAAGTGGTTGGATGCGTTGGAGGACTTGGAGATGATTCACCAACATATGGAATAAATAGGGCAGTTGATATAAATAAACAACCAGGGTCTTCAATAAAACCACTTGCAGCTATAGCACCAGGATTAGAAAATAATATTATTACAGCGGCAACGGTTTATGATGATTCCACAACAAGTTTTGGGGATTATACACCTAGAAATTCGACTGGATATTTAGGGTTAACTACTGTTAGAAAGGCAATAGCAGTATCATCAAATATAGTAAATATAAAAATATTATCAAATGTTGGAACTACTACAGCTATTGATTTCTTACATGAAATAGGATTAACAAATTTTACATATGAAGATGATGCTATGCTTTCATTAGTATTAGGAGGAAGTACTAATGGTACATCTCCTTTACAAATGGCAGCAGCTTATGCGGCAATTGCAAATGGTGGAGAATACATCGAACCAACATTTTATACAAAAGTAGAAGATACAGATGGAAATGTTATATTAGAGACAACTCAAGAGACAAAAAGAGTAATGTCAGAAGGAAATGCATATATTTTAACAAGTATATTAACAGCACCTGTAACAGATTCAAATGGAACAGCTAGAGCTTGTGCAATATCTGGAATGGATGTGGCAGCAAAAACAGGTACTACATCAAATTTTTACAATTATTGGTTATGTGGATTTACACCATATTATGCAGCATCAACTTGGTATGGATATGATTATGATGAAAGTGTACAAATCGGAAATCAAGCTAGAACAATTTGGGCTGCTATAATGAGTGATATACATGCGGATTTAGAGTCAGCTAGATTTGAAAGACCAAGTAATATAGTAACTGCAACAATATGTTTAGACTCAGGAAAAGTTGCAACTGATGAATGTACAAATACATATACAGAAGTATTTGTATCAGGAACAGTACCAGATGAGTGTGATGGACATAAAATAGTAGATATTTGTTCTGAAACAGGATTGCTTGCAACAGAATATTGCCCAGAAACAGAGAAAAAAGCATATTTATCAACACCAGAAAAAGAAATAAATGCTAGTTGGAAAACAAATGCAGGAAATAAATACGAAGAAATAACAGAAACTTGTGATAAGCATACAGAAGAAACGATGGGAGTAACAGTAGAAAATGTGATTGGTTTGACAGAGTCAGAAGCAAGGAGTAAATTAAGTGATTTGACAATTACAGTAGAATATGTAAGTGACTCTACAGAAGAAAATGGAGTAGTTGTAGAACAAAGTGTAGCAGCAGGGACTTCTTTAGTAAAGGGTGATGCTATAACTATAACAGTTAATAAAATAACAACTTCAGTTCCATCAGAACCATCAGAAGAAGATCCTGATGATTCAAACGCGGGAAATACTGGTACAAATGAAACAGATGACAACTTACCTGATACTGGAGATGGTAATGCTAGCACAGTAGAATAGGAGGTTTTATGAAAATAAAATTGTATAATACACTAACAAAACAAAAAGAAAATCTTGTTCCATTAAATGGGAATGAGGTTAGGATATATTCATGTGGACCAACAGTGTATAATTATGCACATATAGGAAATTTCAGGACATATGTTTTTATGGATAATTTGAGAAGAATTATTAAATATAATGGATATGAGTTAAAACATGTTATGAATATAACTGATGTAGGACATTTAGAATCTGATGCAGATGAAGGCGAAGATAAAATGGAAAAGGCTGCAAGAAGAGAGAATAAGAGTCCATATGAAATTGCTGAGTTTTATACAGATGTATTTTTAAAAGATATGAAAAAACTTAATATCGAAATACCGGAAATTATTGCAAGAGCTACAGAGCACATACCAGACATGTTAGAATTTGCAAAAAAAATAGTGGAAAACGGATATGGGTATGAAACAAGTACAGCAATATATTTTGATGTTTCAAAACTAGACAAATATCCTGTACTTTCTAACAGAAATGTGGAAGATCAAATTGCTGGAGCTAGAGTGGATGTTGATCCAGAAAAAAGAAATCCATATGATTTTGCTATATGGATAAAGGCACCAGAAAATCATATAATGAAATGGGATAGCCCATGGGGATTATCTTATCCAGGTTGGCATTTGGAATGTTCTGCTATGTCTAGAAAATACTTAGGAGAAGTATTTGATATTCATACTGGTGGAGAAGACCATATACCAATTCACCATGAAAATGAAATTGCTCAAAGTAAAGGAGCATTTGGAAAAATTCCTGCTAAAATCTGGATGCATGTTGCATTTTTGCAGGTTGATGGTGGAAAAATGTCTAAAAGTTTAGGAAATGTATATACTATTAGTCAATTAGAAGAAAGAAGGATTGAACCTTTGGCATTTAAACTATTTTGCTATACTGCACATTATAGAACTAAACTAAACTTTACTTTTGAGGTGGCATATTCTTCACAAAAAACGTTAAACAGATTAAGAGAAAGTTACATTAAACATAAAAACGGAAATGACAATATAGATGATAAAATATTAGAAGAATATAAAAATAAATTTTTAGAAGCAATAAATGATGACTTGAATTTACCACTAGCAATGGGAATTATTTGGGAAATGCTAAGAAATGAAGAAAAATCATTTAAAATAGCTAATCTTTTATTAGATTTTGATAGAGTTTTGGGATTAGATTTAGCGAATTCGGAAGAATATTTGAAAAAACAAAATAATGTAGATATTTCAGAAGAAATATTTGAATTATTAGAAAAAAGAAAAAAAGCAAGAGAAGAAAAAGATTGGGATTTATCAGATAAAATAAGGGATGAGATAAACGAAAAAGGCTACATTGTTAAAGATACAAAGGACGGAATGATTGTAGAGAAAAAATAACAATATACCAATGGGGATTAACCTCATTGGTATACTAGATGAGGTTAGCGAAGGGAGCACAATAGTGGAAAAGAAAAAACTTTCCTTTTTAAAGAAAATTAGAATTAGCATATTTGATTTTGATGGTTATCAAGAGCTAGCGGCGGAAAAGATAAGTAGAACAATATGTTATATAGTTTTACTAATATTAATATTTAGTGTTATTATAGCATTAACTTATACATATCAGTTTCTTGAACTGATAAATCAAGTTAAAAATTATATAAATGATAATATATCAGAAATAATTTATGAAAATTATGAAGTAACAGTAATACCATATAGTGGAGAAGAGATTACAGAAATCGATGTAGATGATATAATAAATGTAAAAATAATAATAAATACTCAGACAACTGATGAAGAAAAAATTGAAGAGAGTATTGATAGATTAAGCTCACAAAATAACGGAATATTATTTTTAAAAGATAGAATAATAATAAAAAATGAAATGTACACTAATTTGATAGAATACTCATATCAAAGTATTTCAGAAGAATACAATATAAATAAAATAGATAAAGAAGAAATTATTAATATCTTATCTGGGCGACTATTATATAGCTCTTTGGCAACATTTTTTATTGTGATAACAATTTATATGTTCGTCATTTATATATCTAGTATGTTGATAGATGTATTCTTATTGGCAATATTAGCATATATTGTGACTAGATTTACAGGATTAAGACTTAAATACAGTGCAATATACAATATAGCGTCATATGCTTTAACATTACCTCTACTACTAAATATAATATATTTTGTGGTAAATGTATTTACAGGATTTACCATAGAATATTTCCAAGTGATGTATATTGCTCTTGCTTCAATATATATTATAACAGCAATATTAATGATTAAATCAGATGTAATAAGGAAACAAGTCGAATTAAATAGAATTATAGAAGAGCAAGAAAGAGTAAAGCAGGAATTAAAAAGACAAGAAGAGGAAAAGAAAGAAAAAGAAGAATTAGAAAGAAGAGAAAGAGAACGAGAAAAAGAAAGACAAAAAAAGAAAAAAGAAGAAAAAGATAAAAAAGACAAAGAAAATGTAGGAAAAGAGCCTGAAGGGGATAATGCTTAATTTTTAATTTAACAGAAAGGAAGAAATAAATGGAAAAAAAGCAAAATAATAATCAAAAAAACAACAAAAAACGATATTTTTTAATTGCTGCTTTGGTAATATTACTTATTGCATTGACTATTTTTATATATTTGGCAATAACAAATAATGAGGAAGCAGATGAGAAAGAAATTTCTTATACAGAATTAATAGATGCAATTAATGCAGGTAATGTAGAAAAAATAGAAATGACCGTAGGAAGCACTAATGTGACTGTGAAGTTAAAAGATGAAGAAGAAGAAAAAACTGGAATAATACCTAGTACACAAGCATTTGTAGAATATGTTCAGCAAAAATACGAAGAAGGAAATGAATTTGAACTTATACAGAATCCAACTAGTGCGATTGTATCCATTTCGTCAACATTATTTTCATTATTACCAACTATTCTTTTAGTAATACTTATTATACTTTTCTTTAAAATGCAGGGTCTTGGAGAAAAAGGGAAAGTATATGATAGTGAAACCACAAAATCAAAAATAACATTTGATGATGTTGCGGGTTTAGATGAAGAAAAACACGAGATGCTAGAAATAGTGGATTTTTTGAAAGAGCCAGAAAGATTTAATAAAATGGGGGCAAAAATTCCAAAAGGAGTTTTGCTTTGTGGACAACCTGGTACAGGGAAAACACTAATTGCAAAAGCAATAGCAGGTGAAGCAAATGTTCCATTTATTTCAATGAGTGGGTCTGAATTTATAGAGATGTTTGCAGGACTTGGAGCTTCCAGGGTAAGAAAATTATTTGAAAAGGCTAAGAAAATATCTCCATGTATTGTTTTTATTGACGAGATAGATGCAATAGGTTCTAGAAGAAATAGTAGTGGAGGTGCAGAATCAGAAAATAATCAAACTTTAAATCAATTGTTAGTTGAGATGGATGGATTTGATACAGATGAAACAGTTATTGTTTTAGCTGCAACTAATAGGCCAGAAATGCTAGACAAAGCCTTGCTAAGGCCGGGAAGATTTGATAGAAGAATAACAATAGGTCTTCCAGATATGAGAGGAAGAGAAGCAATACTAAAAATTCATGCAAAAGACAAAAAATTTGCAAATGATGTTGACTTAAAGAGTATTGCTGAAGATACTGCAACATTTACGGGAGCGGATTTAGCAAATATATTAAATGAAGCTGCAATAATCGCGACGATAAATGAACACGATGCCATAACAAATAAAGATATAGAAGATGCTGTTAAGAAAGTAACAGTTGGACTAGAAAAACAAAGTAGAGTAATATCTGAGAAAGATAAAAGATTAACAGCTTATCATGAAGCAGGACATGCTATAGTAAGTAGTCAGCTAGAAACACAAAAAGGAGTAAAAGAAGTATCTATTATACCAAGAGGTGTTGCCGGTGGATATACAATGTATAAATCCGATGAAGACAAATATTATATTTCTAAAACAGAGATGGAAGAAAAACTTGTAGCATTATTAGGCGGAAGGGCAGCAGAAAAAGTAGTGTTAAATGATATTTCAACAGGAGCAAGCAATGACATAGAAGTAGCAACAAATATTGCGAAAGACATGATAACAAAATATGGTATGAGTGAAAGTTTAGGCCCGATTTCAATAAACACAGAGCAAGACCCATACGAATTGCAAATGCTTGGAGAAAAATTTGGAGATGCTATAGGAGCAGAAATAAAAATATTATTAGATAACGCATATCAAACAGCACAAAAGTTAATACGCGAAAATAGAGACAAATTAGATAGAGTAGCAGGAGCATTATTAGAAAAAGAAGTAATTTTAGCAGAGGAATTTCAAGAATTAATAAAGTGAAACAAGGGGCTGTCCCTATTGTCACATTTATGGAACAATGGGACAGTCCACTTGTTTCACTTCTTTTCCTTTTAAATAATTCAAAATTCCAGCATCTGTTTTAAAATTAAATTTTAATTTGTAGCTGTGAAGTTCTTGAGTCTTGACACCAAATTTCTTATTTATTTCATTTATTCCATATTTTCCATCACCAATTATTGGCAAACCTATATGAGCTAAGTGAGCCCTAATTTGATGTGTTTTTCCAGTATGTAATTCAACATCAAGTAAATAATAATTTTCTTTTTTGTTTTCTTCTAATAAAGTAATAGAAGTTTCGATTTTTACATAGCCTTTTTTTGGAATATCTGAAATATATACCAAAGATTTTTTGTTATCTTTAAAAAGATAGGCAACAAGATTTTGAATATAACCTTTTCTTAAAATCACATTATTGCTAGAGTTACTTTTTTTATTGATATCATGCATATTATTATTTTTGACCATATAATGAGAATCAAAATCTGCTATTTTATAGACTTTAGCCAAATAATGTTTTTCTATTTCATGATTTTTGAACTTTTTAAGTAAAATATCTAGAGCTACTTGATTTTTAGCAAACAAAACCAAACCAGTTGTATTTCTGTCCAACCTATGGCATGGTACAATATATGTATACTCTTTTTTTAAAAGAGAAGTTAAAGAATTGTGACCAGTAACTTCTAAGTTATTTGATTTATTTATTATCAAAATATTTTCATCTTCATATATTTTTTTTATATCTTGTTTTTTAAACAAAAATTCATCAGCAATATATATAGTTATTGCATCACCTAAAAAAATTTTTTGGTTTTCATTTATTTTAACATCATTAATTCTAATATCTTTTTTTCGTAAAGCTTTAAAAAAAGTGTTTTTAGAAAGTCCTTCAAAATTGAAAAATAAAAAATCACTTAAGAGTTTCCCATTAAATTTATTATCATTTACTACTATTTTTTTCATTATGTAAAAATCTCCTTTATATGATAATATCATAAAATGAAGTGTATCACAACAAGAAAAATTGACTTTATGGAAAAGAAAGAGGAGCTTTTGAATAAAGGTTATTTCAAAAAATATATATCTTTCTAAAAAACTAAAGTTGCAATACAGGAAAATTATGAATTTGATAAAATTTTTATTTTATGGTAGAATTTATGTGTATAAAAATAAGAGAGGAATATAAAATGGAAATAATATTAGGAAAAAAAGCAGGTTTTTGCTTTGGAGTAGAGAAAGCTGTATCTAAAGCAGATAAAGTGATTTCTGAAAATAAAGATTTTATAATATATTGTTTAGGAGATCTAGTTCATAATAGGCAAGTTATAAGTACTTTAACAGAAAAAGGAATTATTTTTATAAATGATATAAGTGAAATAAAAAGTGAAGATTTAAAAACAGAAAAAGTAAAATTAATAATAAGAGCACATGGAATCCCTAAAAAAGTATATGAAGAAGCTAAGAGAAAAAATATAGAAATTTTGGATTATACATGTCCAAGTGTTTTACTTATTCATAAAATGGTGGAAGATTTTGCAAAAAAAGGATATTATGTTCTACTAATAGCAGAAAAGAATCATCCAGAAACCATTGGTACATATAGCTTTACAAATGGTCACGGAATACTTCTAGAGAGAGAGGAAGAAATACAAGAAATAGTAGAAAGTATAAAAAGTAAAAATGTAAAAAAACTATTTGTTGTTGCGCAAACTACATTTAATTTGGAGAGATTTCTATTATATGTAGAAAAAATAAAGAAAAAACTAGAAAAGGAAGATATAGAATTAGAGATAAAAAACACAATATGTAATGCGACAAAGCTAAGACAAAATGAAACCGAAAAGTTATCAGCTGGTGTGGATGCTATGATAGTAATAGGTGGAAAAAAGAGTTCAAATTCTACAAAGCTATATGAAATTTCAAAGAAAAATTGTAAAGATACATTTTTTATAGAAGCATGTGACGAATTGAAAGAAAGAAAAGAAGAAATAAAAAAATTCAAAAAAATAGGGATAATGGCAGGTGCCTCAACTCCACAAAAAAGTATAGATGATGTAATAAAATATATAAAAACAATAAATAGGTAAACAATAAAGAAATTGGGAAATTGCCCAATTTCTTTATTGTTTTTCCTATTTTATTGCTGTTCTCCTGGTAAAAAGTAATCAACAACACCATAGACTAAAGCACCAACTATTGCTGCAATCCATGAAATAGTATAACCTGCAACAAAATATTGAGTTATATATAGAACTACTGCTGCTAAAACAAATCCTACAAATCCCTTACCAAATGAACTTGCATGCAAACCAGTAAATTTAGTAATTAAATAATCTATAACAGTAAGAACAATTGCTGCAGCAGCTAAAGCCCAAATATTACTAATTTCAAAACCAGGTGTGAAAAATGCTGTTATTGCAAGTACTATTGCAGCGGTTATAAGTCTACCAACTATTTGCCATACTGTAGAAGTATTACTTCTAGTTTGAGTCTGATTATTTTCCATATAAACCTCCCTTTATATCTATTTAAATAGATTTTTGTAAACATAAAATGATAGGCTATAAATATAATAAATATCAAAGATTATTTTTATCATAAAAATAAAAAACATATAAGAGATATTCAATATTGAAGACTAAACAAATATAAAATAATCTTTGATATTTACTAATATTATTTACTGAAAAAAATATTTTATACAAAAAGAAACTGAATAAATATTTTTTTTTGGCTAAAAATAAAACTAAAATTAAAATTTAAGGAGACTATATGTTAGTTACTTTTATTAGAACAATATTCTTATACATAATTGTATTAATAGTAATGAGATTAATGGGAAAAAGAGAGATTGGCCAACTTCAACCTTTTGAACTCGCAATATCTATAATGATAGCAGATTTAGCATCAACACCAATGGCAGATTCAGGAATACCACTTACTAATGGTATAATCCCTATTTTAGCACTTTTGGTAATGCATCTTGTTATATCAGTTATAAATATTAAGAGTATAAAAGCAAGAGAAATACTTTGTGGAAAGCCATCTATTTTAATATACAAAGGAAGAATAGATGAAAAAATGTTAAAAAAAGAAAGGTTTACAGTAAATGAATTAGAAGAGAGGCTAAGAGGAAGTAATGTAGTAAACATTAGTGATGTGGAATATGCAATATTGGAAACGAGTGGACAAGTAACAGTAATTCAGAAGCCAAACAAGAAAAATGTAACTGTAGAAGATTTGGGAATAAAATCTGAATCTGATGGTTTACCATATGATTTGGTTATAGATGGAAAAATTATGTATGAAAATTTGAAAATACTTAAAAAAGATTATAAATGGTTAGAAGGGCAAGTAAATAAATTCGGAATAAAACCAAAAGAAGCTTTAATAGTTACAATAGATGGAAAAGGACAAATTTTTTGTCAAAAAAAATTAGAAAAATAGAGAGAAAGGAAAAAAATGAAAAAAGAATTAATAATTTGTATTTTTATAATCATAATAATAGTAATTGCAAATATAACAACACAAAATTATACCAAAGAATGTGTTTTGAAAATAAAAGAAAGGCTAGATATACTAAAAGAAGCCACTTTAGGAGAAAATGATGAAAAAGAAAACATAGATAAAGAAATTGAAAACATTGAAAATAAATGGAATGAATTTCAAGAAAAGCTTGCTTTTTATATTGAACATGATGAGCTAGAAAAAGTGGAAACACAAATATTTTCAATAAAAGGACTTGCTGAAATAGAAGAGTATAAAGAGATAATTCCTGAACTTGAGAAATGTATATTCATATTAGAACACATACAAGATAAGAGCGTTCTTAATATTAAAAATGTATTTTAATTTTTCCTAAAACTTATTGACATATCTAAAGTTTATTTATAAAATATAACTATGAAAATTGGAGAAATGTCTCCAAATAAATTTTGACTAATGAAAAAAAGATTAAAAAACCTGAGGAGGAAATTGAATAGATGTACACATTTAATAGGATAAAAGTAAATCCACAATTACCTAATAGGATTGAAAAATTGTCAGTCATAGCAAATAATTTGTGGTGGTCTTGGAACACAGATTTTTTGAAATTATTTAAAGAAATAGATATAGATTTATGGGAAAGAGTAGGAAAAAATCCTGTAAAGTTTTTAAAGAATGTTTCGCAAGAAAAGTTAGAAGAAGTGTGTAAGAATCAAGAATTTCTAAAGCAATATGATAAATTTGTTAAAGATTTTGAAGATTATATGAAAAGTAAGAATACTTGGTTTAGTAAGAAACATTCAGCTAATGAAGGAGATTTAATTGCATATTTTTCTGCAGAATATGGCTTAGATGAAATACTTCCCATATATTCTGGTGGACTCGGAATTTTATCAGGGGATCATTTAAAATCAGCAAGTGATTTAGGAGTTCCTCTTATCGCTGTAGGACTTTTATATAAAAATGGATATTTTTGGCAGACAATAAATGGACATGGTGTTCAAGAAACGAAATATAAAGATTTGGATTTAGAAAATTTACCAATAAATCCAGAAAAAGATGTAGAAGGAAAAGATTTAATAATTTCTGTAGACATGCCTAAAAAGAAATTATACCTAAAGGTATGGCAAATAAAAGTTGGAAGAGTAACATTATATTTAATGGATTCAGACATAGATGCTAATATAGAAGAATATAGAGGAATCACAAGAACTTTATATGGAGGAAATCAAGAAACTCGTATACAACAAGAGATAGTATTAGGAATGGCAGGTGTAGAACTTTTAAGAAGAATTGGAGTAAAACCAACTGTATACCATATGAATGAAGGACATTCATCATTTCTAATATTAAAATTAATAGAAAATACTATAAATGATAAAAAAGTATCATTTGATATAGCAAAAGATATTGTAAGTTCTAAAACAATATTTACAACACATACACCAGTACCAGCAGGAAATGATATATTTCCTTTAGAACTAATGGAAAAATATTTTAAAAACTATTGGGACAAGCTAGGAATTAGTAAGCAGGACTTCTTTAAAATGGGTAAAAAGCTAAATTCAAATCCAAATACTGGATTCGACATGGGAGTATTAGCATTAAAAGTAGCGGGAAAGAAAAATGGAGTTAGTAAACTTCATGGAGCAGTTTCAAGAGAATTATTTGGTGATATTTGGCCAAATATATCGGCAAATGAAGCACCTATTACATATGTAACAAATGGCATACATACTTGCTCATGGTTACCACAAAATATAAAGAGTTTATATAATGAATACTTAACACCTTATTGGCAAGATAATATATTTAATAATGAAGTTTGGGAAAGAATTAATAATATACCGGATGAAAAATTGTGGAAAGTTCATATGGACAGGAAGAGAAAATTAATTGCTTTAGTAAAAGATAGTACAACAAAAAGGTTGCATAGATGTGGATATAGTTATCAAGACATAGATAAAATTACATCAAAGCTTAGTGAAAATGTATTAACAATAGGTTTTGCTAGAAGATTTGCAACATATAAAAGAGCTACACTCATATTTAAAGACTTAGAAAGAATAACACAAATTTTTAGCAATGAAAACAGACCAATACAAATTATTTTTGCGGGTAAAGCACATCCTGCAGATAAAGAAGGGCAGGATTTAATTAAATACATTCATGAAATTTCAATGAAACCACAATTTAAAGGGAAAATATTCTTACTTGAGAATTATAATATAGGAATGTCTAGATATTTAATAAGTGGAGTTGATGTATGGCTAAATACACCAAGAAGACCAATGGAAGCATCAGGAACTAGTGGCCAAAAAGCATCAGTTTGTGGAGTGCTAAACTTTAGTGTATTAGATGGATGGTGGGCAGAAGGATATAATTCGAAAAACGGATGGTATATTGGTATAAATGATGAATATGAAAGCTATGATATTCAAGATAAAGCAGATAGTAATGATATATATAGCACTTTGGAAAATAAAATAATACCTACGTATTATGATAGAAATAAAGATAATATTTCAGAAAAATGGATAAAAATAATGAAAAATTCTATTATATCAACAGGAGGAAAATTTAGTACATCAAGAATGCTTGTTGATTATGTGGAAAAATTATATCTTCCATTATGTGATTTGTATGACAATTATTTTAGTAAGTTAGATAAGGTAACTGAATTTAATAGCTGGAAAGATGAATTATATAAAAATTGGGATGATATAAAAATAACACAAGAAAACAATTTAGATAATATAACAATAGATGCAGGAAATTACATAGATGTTAAATGCAAAGTAACACTTCCAAATATATCTGTCAATAACATACAAGCAGAAGTTTATTATGGAAGAATAGAAGAAAATGGTGTAGTAGATGATATCCAAGTTATACCAATGAAGCTAATTGATGAAGATAAAATAAATAAAGAATATACTTATACCGCAAAAATAAAATTAGTAAATGGCGGAGAATATGGATATACATTTAGGGTAATGCCAAAGCACGAGATGATGTTAGATCCTGAAAATCTAAATCTAATAAAATGGATATAGTATAGAATGATTTTAATTTTAGTTAAATATATAAATTAAAAAAGGAGGAATAAGCAAAATGGCAGAAATGGAAAATGAAAATTTAGATACAAAAATGGAACAAGAAAAAGAATCAAGAGAAGTACAAAATAAAAAGAATACTTTTACAACTATCTATATTCTTATAGGAATACTTATATTAGCAGTACTTGCAATTTTATTATATGCACTTTTAACTGCATAAAACAAAGGGAACAGTTTCCAATAGGAACTGTTCCCTTTGTTTAATAATAAATCATGTAATCGATTTCTGGAAAAATACAATCTTTTTTATAAATATCTTTTAAAAATTCTTCATTAATTTTGTCATCAGTAATTTGATAATATAATTTAGTAAATCTACCAATATGTTCTTTGATTCGCTTTTTAGCATAGTCCACCATAGTTCCATTAGTTATTATAAATAGCCAATCACTACTTTGAGCTAAAAGTAGTTCTCTAGCACACTGATTTAAAGCTTTTCTACGTAAAGAGTTTTTCTCCTCACTTGGATATAAATGTGCAAGCTCTACCATTCTATTACCTGCTACATGTAAATGTCTATGTACATAGTCATTTGTTTGATTAAGCCACACTTCACTATATCCATTAGCACCCCAACTTGATCTGCAAGGCGTAGAAACTTGCATTAATGGATATTTATCAATATATTCACTAGGAGTTATTAATTTAAAATTACATTCATCATAATAAATTTTCTTAAATAAAATATATAGCCAATATGGACCCTCATACCACCAATGACCATAGAGTTCTGCATCATAAGGGCATAATATGATTGGAGGATTTCCCATTAAAGGAGCAAGCTTTTCTATTTGTGCTTCTCTACTATCAAAGAAATGGCCGGCCTGTTTTTCAGCAGAATCTTTTGCCCATTGTAAATTATAATAATCTTTTTCACAATCTTTACCAGTAATTCTGTAGTATTTAATACCAGTATGTACTCTAGCACCATTAGAAGCTATATATGGTTTTATATAATCATAATCTGTATCGTAACCTATGTCTCTATAAAACTCTCTATAATTAAAATCACCAGGATATCCATTAATAGAGCTCCATACTTGTCTTGAGGATTCTATGTCTCTACCAAAAGCAATAACGCCTTCAGGAGAAACGATTGGAGCAAAAGTACCATAAATAGGGGTTGGATTAGCATATAAAATACCATGTGATTCTGTAATAATGTAATCTATGCCAAATTCTTTTAAATATTTATCTGCCTCAGGAATGTAACCACATTCAGGAAGCCAAATACCACGTGGTTTCTTGCCAAAATATTTTTCATAAGTTTGTACTCCTACAGCAATTTGTGCCTTCACAGTTTGTTCAGTAATATAAAGAATGGGGAAATAGCCGTGTGTTGCACCACATGTAATAATTTCTAAAACACCAATATCTTGAAAATGTTTAAAACCTTGTATTAGATTACAATTATAAATATCTTTAAATACATGTAAATCATTTGTGTATCTATTTAAATAGTATTTAGATAATTCATTTAATCTTGAATCATATTTAGTTCTAACAATTTCTTTCTCACATAATTCTATATGTTTTTTTAGATATTTTA
>CAZPKK010000017.1:0-26909 GCA_964587175.1 uncultured Clostridium sp. | reverse complement strand
TAATGTAGGAGTATATGACCCAGAGCAAACAGGGTCAGGCACAAAATATGGTGCAAGCTACATATATGAATATGGAAACAAAGTAACATATTATTGGTTTGAAACAGGTGTTATATATTATGAAGCAACAAATGATCGAATAGGAACATTAAGTTCTACTCATCTTAGTTTCTATTGGTATGATTCAGCATCAGGCTGGCAATCATCAGCATATGATACTGGTGAATCAGGAGAAATAACAACCCTAGAAAGCAACTATTATTGGTACTATCCAAACACATTAACAGACTCCAATAATGGACAAACAGAAGGAATTTCAACAGAAAGTACAGCATATAAGATGTTATTCACAAATAGTAGTACAGGAGCTAATACAGGCGGTTCTGGCTCAACTGATGGCGTATGGTACTGGCTTGGCTCGTCGTATGTCGGTACCGGCTCCTCCTATGCGGGCTTTGGGTTGCGCGGTGTGTACCGTGGCGGCGTGGGCGGTTGCGACTTGTACTACTCGTACGGCACTACGGGCAATGACTATTGCGGCGTCCGTCCCGTAGTTTCTCTAGAGTCTGATGTCTCACTTACAGATAGTGGAGAAACATATGATGGATGCACGTTATGGAATATGAAATAAATTTTATTTTTCTAATCTAAATCTTTGGGCTAATTTAAAAAAGAATTAGCCCTTTTTGCTTGCAAAACAAAGGAAGTTTTAGTATAATACAAGAGTAATTATTAGAACATTTTTGAAAGGACGGAATAATAAGAATGGAAGAAAATGAAGGAAAAATTATCGAAAGAAACATAGAGACAGAAATGAAAAATTCGTATATAGATTATGCGATGAGTGTTATTGTTTCTCGTGCACTTCCAGATGTAAGAGATGGTTTAAAACCAGTACATAGAAGAATTTTATATGCTATGTATGAAGATGGGATAACCTCTGATAAGCCATATAGAAAAAGTGCTAACACAGTAGGTTCTGTTCTAGGAAGATATCATCCACATGGAGATGCATCTGTTTATGATGCTATGGTAAGAATGGCACAAGATTTTTCACTTAGATATCCATTAATAGATGGACATGGAAATTTTGGATCTGTTGATGGAGACGCACCAGCAGCTATGAGGTATACTGAAGCAAGAATGTCAAAAATTGCTGAAACAATGCTTACAGACATAGAAAAAAATACAGTTGATTTCATGCCTAACTATGATGATAGACTACAAGAACCAACAGTATTACCATCTAAAATACCAACACTATTAATAAATGGTTCTTCAGGAATCGCAGTAGGAATGGCTACGAATATACCACCACATAATTTAACAGAAGTAGTAAATGGCATTGTTAAAATAATTGATGATGACAATGTAACAGATGAACAATTGATGAGTATAATAAAAGGTCCAGATTTTCCTACAGAAGGACTAATTTTAGGAAAAGAGGGAATAAAACAAGCATATACTACTGGTAAAGGAAAAGTTACAATGAGAGCAGAAGCTGAAATAGAAGAGATGAGTGGAAATAAACAAAGAATAGTTGTAAGATCTTTACCATATCAAGTAAATAAAGCAAAGCTTATTGAACATATTGCAAATCTTGTTAAAGAAAAAAAAGTAGAAGGAATTTCAGAAGTTAGAGATGAATCTGACAGAGAAGAAAAAGTAAGAGTTGTAGTAGAATTGAAAAGAGATGTAAATGCACAAGTTATTTTAAATCAGCTTTACAAATATACTCAAATGCAAGATACTTTTGGAATTATAATGTTAGCATTGGTTAATGGAGAACCAAAAATATTAACATTAAGACAATGTTTAGAATACTATATAGACCATAGAAAAACAGTAATCCTTCGTAGAACTCAGTTTGATTTAGATAAGGCTTTGGCGAGAGCTCATATTTTAGAAGGATTAAAAATAGCTTTAGACAATATTGACGAAGTAATTGAAATAATTAGAAATTCATATGATGATGCAAAGGAAAGATTAATGGAAAGATTTGGTCTTTCTGATATACAAGCACAAGCAATATTAGATATGAGATTAAAAACATTATCAGGTTTGCAACGTGAAAAAATAGAAGAAGAATATGCAGAATTAATGAAATTAATTGAACATTTAAGAGCAATACTTGCAAGTGATAAGCTTGTATATGACATTATCAAAGAAGAACTATTAGAAATTAAAGACAAATTTGGAGATGAAAGAAAAACAAAGATAGTTGCGGCAGAAGGAGAATTTGATGTAGAAGACTTAATCAAAGAAGAACAATGTGTTGTTGCTTTAACTCATTTTGGATATGTAAAAAGGATGCCAATTGATACATATAAAAGCCAAAAAAGAGGAGGAAAGGGAATAACAGGAATTGCAACAAGGGAAGAAGATTTTGTAAAAGAAATATTTACTTGTTCTACACATGATACAATATTATTCTTTAGTAATAAAGGAAAAGTGTATAGATTAAGAGGATATGAAATTCCAGAAGCAGGAAGGACTGCTAAAGGTACAGCAATAGTAAATCTTCTAATGTTAGATGGAGGAGAAAAAATATCGGCAGTTATTCCAATTGCTAATTTTGCAGAAGGAAAATATTTATTAATGGCAACAAGAAATGGAATTATAAAGAAAACATCGCTTAATGAATATATTTCTGTAAGAAAAAGCGGTCTAATTGGAATAACACTAAAAGAAGATGATGAACTTATAGATGTAAGGCTTACAGATGGAGAAGATAATGTAGTATTAGTAACACATAAAGGAATGTGTATTACATTTGATGAAAAAGACGTAAGACCAATGGGCAGAGTTTCACAAGGAGTAATTGGCATTAGACTTGATGAAGGAGACTTTGTAATTGGTATGGAATCTATTGTGAATGGAAGCAAAGGTACACTTCTTGCAATAACAGAAAATGGTTTTGGAAAAAGAACAGAACTTGATGAATATAGAGTACAAACTAGAGGAGGAAAAGGAGTAATAACATATAAGGTAACTCCTAAAACAGGAAATATAGTAGGAATTAGAATTGCAACTGATGATGAAGATGTGATGCTTATAACAGATACGGGAACTATTATAAGATTAAAGGTTTCAGACATTAGTGTGTTAGGTCGTTCTACACAAGGAGTAACTTTAATGAGAACTAATGAGGGAAAAGTAGTAAGTATAGAAACAATTTCTTCAGAAGATAAAGAAGAAAAATAAAAGCATAAATTATACTAAAAGTAAAAAACGTAGGCAAAATATATTACCTACGTTTTATCTTATCTTTTTTTAAATCTAATATCATCTCCAAAAAAATAACAGATATCATAATTTCCAACAATCCTAGAAACAATTCGTTCATCATAATTTGAATATAGATTTTTTAAACTTAAATTAGTAGAAATAATTGTTTTAGTAATTTTAATTTGATTTAGTAATCTAGTATTTATTATATTAAATATTTCTGTAAATTTCATATTATTCATACATTCTGTACCTAAATCATCTATAATAAGTAAATCCACATTTAATATGCTTTCTAAAATATTAGTAGAGTTAGGCTTATTAAAACGAAAATCAATAATAGAATCCAGCATAACCGGAGCAGTTTGATAAAGAACATTTTTTCCTTTTTTAATAATTTCATTAGCTATGCAACTTGACAAAAAAGTTTTGCCAAGTCCAGTATTTCCAGTAAATAATAGATTTTTCTGATTTTTATCATCAAAATTATCTATGAATTTTAAGCAAATATTTTTAATCAAATTAATATTCTCTCTAGGAGAAATATTAGAACGATATTTATTTTCATCTACTTTATCTGAATAGAACAAATCAGAAAAATTATTAAAATTTTGAGTATCTAAATTAGACATATTAGATTTATTATATTGTTCATCATATAGTTTTTGCTTTAAACAAGAACACATAGAAGTAGTGAAATCACTATTAGTAACATAACCTGAATCCTTGCAAATACTACATTCATAATGAGGTTTAAAATAATCTTCTGAAATATTATTATTTTTCAATATTTTATTTTTTTCTGCTTTTAATGAATATATATTTTTATTTAATTCATCTAATAAAGTTTTATCATTATTATTAATTAAAGATTTTGTTGTTGAAATTGCTAATTTCGTTAGCTTGTCATCAATTGTTTGGAGCTTAGGATATTTTTTATATAATTCTTCCTTCCTTTTTTCAGCATCTTGCTCAGCATCAATTTTCTTTTTGCTATATTGAGACAACAAATCTTTTAAAACAGTATTACTCATAAATATTCCTTTCTAAATTAGAATTTTAATTATTTTAGTAAAAAGCATAAAATCCACTAATTAACCTTTTTTATATTTGCATATAAGTTATCTAAATTATCATAAGTTCTTTGATCATATTTATCATATCCAGTTTGTTTTTCAAGATTTTTGACTTTTTTATTTTTCTCTTTTATTTCTGCCAAGAAATTCTGCACATCATTAACTGTTTTAAATCCTCTATCATGCCAATCTGTTAATAGTTTATCCAAGTAATCAAAAGTAGGATTTGATTTAGAGGTCGTTCTTTTCAATGCTATTTCTATTATATCCAGTCCAAAGCAAAAATCAATAATCCATTTTTCAATATAAGCATATTCATATTGTGTAAGAGCTCTAGAGAGTCCTAATTTCTTAGAAATATTTTTAGCAATAACATTTATTTTTTCTTGTTTTTCATAATAAACATCTAAATCATTAAAAGTTTTAATATTATTTTTATTCCATGCTTCTGCAACAGTTTGAACATAATTTTTATGTAAAGCAGATTTATCAAAACAATAGCCAAATAAAGCAATCATAACTTCTTCGTCGAAATTATATTTCTTAAACCATAGCTCAATTTCTGGATACCAAGTAGTAGGCATTAAACCAGAAAAATATTTATTATTAATAAAATCAATTGCTTTAGCTCTTTTTTGATTTTCGGCCGATTTTTGTAGTTGCTCTGCAGATAAAGCTGTTTTTGGTTTATATAATTTATGAAGTTCTATTTCTTGCATATTATTTATTATATAACCAGTATTTTTCTTAGTAATTAAACATTTATCTTCCCAATATTTAACTGCATCTTGAATTGTTTTTACAGGGAGAACTAATTTTTTAGATAAATCATTTATTTTTATATCTTTTTCATATTTAGACAAAAATACCATGTATAAATATACTTTTATAAAATCACCACTAGCTTCAGATAAATATTCAGAAAAAAATATATCTGGTAACAATGTATTTGAAAATAATGATGATAAATCTGCATTTTCCAATTTCATTACAAATTCCCCCTTCTTAAAAGTACAAGTAGGATTATATCATTTTATATATAATTTTACAATGTAAAAAATAGGAAAATACCGTTTTTTTGATGAATATACTGAAAAAAATTTTAATATATTAAAAAGCCTATTAAAATTGATTTTTTTTAGTATATAGATAAATCTTTTGACATTTAATATATTTAAAAATATATACTATTATATATATCATTTTTTCATTATTAAAACCAATAATACTAAATAATGCAAAAGGTAAAAATAAAACAATAAATACTGCTACTTTAAAAGTAATATTTGGAATAAAAAAATATACAATAGAAAAGACTATTAATCCCCATAATATATTTAGTATTAAAGTAGAGTAATCAATAAAACCAAAAAGCTTACTATTAAAATTATAATTTTGTGGAAAAATAAATTTCATAAAAAACCTCCTATTTTAACTCATATTAGCTTTAATTAGTGAACTAAAATTTTGTGAAACATTAGTAGAAATACCACCAATAAAATGTTGAACATATGAATTTGCCCTAATTAAAGCATATATTGAACCTATACATAAAAGTTTAGAAGTAATATCCGAGTCAGTAAAGTCTAAAGCAAAAATGATTAACAATATAATTGAAATAAAGGTTTGAAGAAAAAGCAAAGATAAAAATATTTTAAGCCATGCCTTGAAAAAACTAGAAGTTGACTGATTTATTAAAGTTAAAAAAGAAAAAGGTGTAAGAAAACAGAGAACTTGAAGCATTATATATCTTAATGAATAAGAAAAAAGTAAATTAATAAAACTAATGGAAATCAAGCTTTTTAATAATCCATCAAAAGAAAACACACTAAAACTAGTAGAATCTATGGATATAATAGAATTCAAATTTTGTATCAGATTAGAAAAACATATTTCTTGCCCAAAAAACTCTTTCCCAACATCGCGAATTGCTGCAGAAATAACAGAATTATAATAAATTAATCCTTCACAAATAAAATGACTACTATTTATAACAATTCCGAAAATCAATAGCTTAAAAACAAACTGATATGGTCTTTCAATTTGTGCACCTGTAAAATATGAATACATTAACTTAAAACAATAATAAATACATACTGCTAATAATAAAGCATTTGCTATTATTATTAATCCATTACTGTTATTATCTCCGAAAATATTATTAAAAAAATAAGAATCAAAAGAATTAACATTAATAAATGCTAAATCGTCTAATGTTTCATAAACACTATTATCTACAGAAGAAAATAATGTAGATAATAAATTATTAATAGTATCAACAATAACTTGGGTAATATTAGATATATTTGTAGTTGCTTCTTCCAAAAATGCACCTCCTTAAAATTAAGAAATTAAAGACTGAATTGCAGACAAAATTAAATTAATTGCAAGAATAAAACCATAAGAAAATAATGATCCTCTAATCAATTTTTTTGCTGTTTTAATTCTTTCTTCATCACCAAAACTAAATTTTTTCATAAAAACACCAACTCCAACAGCAACAGCGGCGGCAGGGGTGGCTAATGTTAAAAGCCAACCTTCAATATCTTCAAAAGCTGAATTTAAAACAGATACTAGTTCAGGAGTGCTATCAAAAAGTCCAGCGAAAACTTGAGGGATAGAAAAAGTAAAAAATAAAATAAATAATAAAAATGAAATAAAAATAAAAAAAAATTTGATTTTTTGTTTTTTCATAAAGTACCTCCTTAAAATATAATTTATTTTTCAAAATAAGGCTTGAGCCTAATCTTTTGTGGCTTTAGAATTTTACTTCCATCAGATAAAAAAGAAAGAGCACAAAAATTTTCTAATTCTTGTGTAAAAAATTTTGTGTCATAAACATATTCAAAATAAACTTGTTTACTAATACTCTCGGAAATACTAGAATCTGTTGAATTTAATGAGTTGGAAATATAACTATAGTTTGTTTCTTTTGCATTTTCTGAAATGCTTTTTAACAATTTTTCTTTATCCTCTTTACCAATTTGCTTCTGCACAATTTCAATTGTAAAAATATCATCAGTTCTAAACCAAAATTTATTTACCAAATTTTGAATAATTACCTCTACAGAATATTTATTATCTAAAGCATTCAAAAGAGAAGTATAGCTTTGAGTTGCTACTATATTAATACATTTTGCCTCTCTACTTTGAGCATAAAATTCACTGTCAGAAATAGTACAATATTCATGATATTCATCTGAAATAAAAGCAACTGTTCTAGTAGAGTTTAGAAAGTTATTTGAGAGTCTTGCCATTACTTCTGTTTGGAAATCTAATTTTAAATATGTTGCTATTATTTTAGATAAAATTTTATATTCGGAAATATTCATATTAAGTACAACTATTTTTCCTTTGTTTATTAAATCTTCAAATCCATAAAAATTTAACTCTTCTGCTTTAAGGTTAAAGGTTTTATAAATTTCATAATCAGAAACAAATACATTAGTTATTCGGGTGATTTCAGATTTTAAAATAGATAGAGTACGTAAATCTAAAGAAAAAAATTCTTTTTGAAAAAAGGTTAAAGAAGAGAGTAAATTATATATATCCTCTTTTGAAAATTCATTTTTTACGAATTTATCTCGTAATATTTCTATTTTTTCTGTGTAATAATTATCAACTGAAATTAATTTATGTATTTCTTCAAAAGTAACATATCCATTATTATATAACCTACATAATTTAATACATTCTGTTAAAACTTGTTCTACTTTATCTAACCAATAAGACTCAGAATTATTTGGAGAAAATAAAAGCAAGATACTTTTTAATCTATTTGCTATAACAGATGGTTTTAAATTTGGTTTATGAAGTGGATTATACTTATATTTTCCACCAAGACTAATTATAATTAAATCATTTTCTCTGCCACAATTTTTCGCAAATTCAGATACTTTTCTATAATAATTTCCTTTTACATCCAACACAAGCATTCCTATTTTTCGTAAATTATTTTCGCAGTAATATTCTATTAATTGCTTAGTGAATGGGTACATTGCACTACTTGTTTTTCCAGTACCTATAGTTCCTGTAATTAAAACATTTTGATATAAACTCTTTTCTGGCAAATAAATCGGAAGATTTTTTTCAAAATCATTTCCAACAAAAATAGATAAATCTTTTTTTGGTAAAATATTTTTTTGCTTTTTATTTGTGTAATTATTTTTTTTGACTTTTAATTTAGAGAAAAACTTGTCAAAAATTCTAATTGTTTTTCTGAAAAATAAAGAAAACACAAAAAATAAGAAATTCGAAATAACAAAAGAAGAAAAAATATATGTAATAAAAAATACTATTTTTATATATTTCCATAATTCAGGGTTCTGAATGCAAATATCGAAAGGCTGAATTCCATATGTAATAATTACTGAGTTTGAATAAAAAATATCAGAAAACAATTTATAACCAATATAACAATAAATAAAAGAAAAAATAATAATAAAGAAAAAACGCTTAATAAAAACACCTCCATTTTTTACTGATTTTCATTAAAAAATTTGGATTTTAGATTTAATTTAGAGCCTTGTGTGTTATGGAAAACCTTGTTATTGAAAAACAAATAAATTGAATAAAGAGTAATAAAAAGATGAATAATAAAAAACGTAAAGAATAAATCAAGTAAGGTAAATTTAAACACCACCTTTCCAATTTCTACCAATAATACAACAAATTTTTAGTTTTGTCTATACTTTTTTTAAAAATTATGATAAAATTTTAATATATTGTTTAATTTGTGGGAAAACTTGTAGAAAAATATATAAATAATGAAACAGGAGGAGAGTAAAATGAAATTTAATAAAAACACAAAAATAGGGGAGCTTTTAGAAATGGCCCCAGAAAAAGCAGAAATTTTGATGGAAGCTGGAATGCATTGCTTAGGATGCCCAGCATCTCAGGCAGAAACACTAGAAGAAGCTTGTGAAGTACATGGAATAGATGTAGAAGAATTACTAAAAGAAATAAATAACTAAAATATAAAAAATAGCCTATAAAACAATAAAATTCACAGAAATTTCACAATTTGTATTGACAAAAATAAAAAAATAGTTTAGAATAATACTTGCGTTCACGAAAATGAGCGCAAGCTAAAATATGGGTCATTAGCTCAGGTGGTAGAGCACTTGACTTTTAATCAAGTTGTCCGCGGTTCGAATCCGCGATGGCTCACCAAAAAACATCTAGGACTTAGCAAAAAAAGCCCTAGTAACAAGGCCCCGTGGTCAAGCGGTTAAGACATCGCCCTTTCACGGCGGAGACATGGGTTCGATTCCCGTCGGGGTCACCAAAATGCCACTTTAGCTCAGTTGGTAGAGCAACTGACTTGTAATCAGTAGGTCGTCCGTTCAAGTCGGACAAGTGGCTCCAAACAAAAAGAGGAACTGGAATTTCTAGTTCTTCTTTTTTTAAATAATTTTCACATATAAAGGAGCGAATATAAATCATGGTAGAAAATCAAGGAAAAAGTACAGCAAATAAAGTAATAATTGTAACAGGCGGCTCAAGGGGAATGGGGGCCGCAATCATAAAACATCTAGCCACATTAAGGCATACGATTATTTTAAATTATAATAAATCTGAAGACTGTGCTAAAAATGTGGAAAAAGAACTAAAAAAAGATGGATTTACTGTAGATATTTTCAAAGCAGATGTATCTAAAAAGGAAGAATCAGTAGAGTTAATAAATTATGCATTAAATAAATATGGAAGAATAGATGTACTTATTAACAATGCGGGTATTTCTCAAGCAAAGTTATTCACAGAATTAACAGATGAAGATTGGAAAACAATGATGGACAATAATCTAAATTCAGCTTTTTATTGTACAAGAGAAGCTGTAAAAAATATGATTCATAATAAAAAAGGTTTAATTATTAATATATCATCTATTTGGGGAATTACTGGCGGAAGTTTAGAAGTTCATTATTCTACATCAAAAGCAGGACTAATTGGTTTTACAAAAGCACTAGCAAAAGAACTTGGCCCATCAAACATACGAGTAAATGCAATAGCTCCAGGAATTATTGACACAGATATGAACAAGGGATATTCAGAAAAAGATTTAGAAGAAATAAAGAAAGAAATACCACTTGGGAAAATTGGAACTAGTCAAAATATTGCAAAATGTGTAGCTTGGATGATAGAAGATGACTATACAACAGGAGAAGTAATTTCTATAAATGGTGGCTGGGAAATGTAAAAAAATCTAATTTAAAATAAAAAAACGTATATTTTTAAATATACATCTTATATTATACATATGAAAGAATCTAATAAAAAGAGTGCTTATCCATTCAAGTATATATAAAAAGAGTTTAAATATCATAAAAAGATACTTAAACCAATAAACTTTCTACTCTTCGTTTTTTACCTTTCTCTTATAATTTCCAGAAATAATTTTAGGTAAATAAGTAATTATTTTATAAACAGCAATACGTAGTTTCTTACTCCATAAATAAGTTTTTCTCAATTTACGAGGAGCATTTACAGAAGTGTCTTCTTTTACTATTAATGCAAGTTCTGATTTTTCAATAGGAAAAATATAATTTTGACCTTCATTATTATCCCATTCATTATTAGAATTTCTAAAACATAAATTTAAAGTCTCATCAGAAACAAGTTCAATTTCAACTTGAAAGCCAAGTTCTGTTTTTTCCATTTTCTTCTCATTTAAATTATTCCAGTTGTTTCCAAAACCATAATGAACAAAGACCTCTTCAGAATCATCTTGAAACAACTTACCAGTATAAGAAATCTTCACTATGCTATTTTCTATTAGTTTATCAGTATTAAAAAATATGTTTTTAACCAATTCCATTTTTATCTCCTTTTATCTCTTGTTAATTAATTCTATAATATAACAAATTATATTATTAAAATACAAAATATTCAATAGTTTTTATAAAAAAAATAAAAAATTTTGCAAAAAAATCAATTAATAAAATCTAATCATTTATTTAAAAGATTAAACCAGTGTTAGTTCCAATTATTTTTCCAATAATATTATAATCATCTTTTTCTTCAAGTACTATATCCTTAAAATTCTTGTTATCAGCTCTTAATAATAAAGAATCTTTTCTTATTACATATCTTCTTATGAGGATTTTACCTTTATATTCTATAACACCAATATCCTTATTCTCTAAAGGGGTATTAAGCTCAACAAAAGCATATACATCTTTTTCTAATCTAGGTTCCATAGAATTATCACTTACTTTTATAGCGAGTGAAGCACCTGGTAAGTCAACAGGACACTCAATAAAAGAATCTAAAGAACTGACAGCTAAAATTTTGTTATATGAAATATGTTCGGGCATCTTATTTAGTTTTTGTTCTTCTGTAAAAACTTTATCATACATATACATAAAGGGCTGATAAGGAATTTCTAAAGCCCTGCAAATGGTTTTTAATGCCCTATGACTCGGATTTCTTTCCTCTTTTTCTATATGAGAAATATGTCCAATATTAATATTTGTACGTCTAGAAAGTTCAGCTTTTTGTACGTTTTTTTCATTTCGAGCTCTCGAAAGCATATCACCTATCATTTGTATCAACTTCTTTCATCAAAATCTTTATAAATTATACATAAAAAACAAAAAAATGTCTAGTAAAAACATTTTTTTTGTAAAATATAGTAGAAAATTAGTTGTAAAAAACAGATGCTTATGGTAATATAAACATGTAAATCCGTATAAGATGAAATAAAAGGAGAAGTAGATTTATGATTGAAAATGAATCAAAAAAGGAAAAAATAGAAAACAAAGAAATAGAAGAAAAAAACAATAAAAAAGAAGGAAATACAGAAATAATTAATAAAGAAACTGATGCAGGAAAGATTGAAAATAAAAATGAACCAGAAAAAAATACAATAGAAAATAAAAAAGAAATCAAGAAAAACGAAAGAAAGCCAAGAAAAAACATTAAAGTTCCTGTTATTATAATTTCTGCGTTAATTATAATATTGATAATATTATCTATTGTTTTTGCTCTAGTTAATATAAACAATGAAAAAATATTAGGAAATATTACAATAATGGGTATAGACATTAGCAATATGACTAAAGAAGAAGCAAAAGAGGAAATCAATGAAATAATCAACGCAAAACTTTCAGAAGAAATGACACTAAAAAAAGATGATTATGAAACCACACTAAGTGCTAGTCAGATAGAGGCTTCATTTGATGTGGAAACAGCAGTAAGTGAGGCATATAATATTGGAAGAAATGGAAATATTATATCAAATAATTATAATATTTTATATACTATAATATTCGGAAGAGAAATTGATTGTGATTTAAATTACAATGATGAAGAATTAGAAGAGAAGATAAATGATATTTCTTCAAAATTACCAGGTACAGTAGTAGAAAATAGTTATTATATAGAAGACGAAAACCTAATAATAGTAAGAGGAAATGAAGGATTATCTATAAAAAAAGATGAGTTAAAAGAAATCATTATAGAAGAAATTAAAGATATAAATAATAAATATGCACTAATTGAAATTCCTACTGAAATCGTAGAACCAGCAGAAATAGACTTAGAACAAATAAGGAGCGAAATATATAAAGAACCACAAGATGCCTATGTATCAACAAATGAAGAAACAGGAAAAACAGAAGTCCATACACATGTAAATGGAGTGGATTTTGCAATATCAATGGAAGAGGCAGAGAAAATAATAGCAGAAGACAAAGAAGAATATGTTATACCATTAGAAATTACAATACCAGATAAAACACTTGAAGATTTAGGAGAAGAAGCATTTCCAGATGAACTTGCAACATATACTACAAGATATGATCCTACTAATACAAATAGAAGTAATAATTTGGAAATATCTGCAGAAAAAATAAATGGAACAATTATTATGCCAGGAGAGACATTTTCATACAATCAAACAGTAGGTGAAAGAACAATAGAAGCAGGATATAAGGAAGCGGGAGCATATGCCGGAGGAAAGGTAGTGCAAGATGTAGGAGGAGGTATTTGTCAAACCTCTTCGACATTATATAATGCAGTATTACTAGCAAATTTAGAAATTGTGGAAAGAAGTAATCATCAATTTTTAACATCATATGTTGATGCTGGAAGAGATGCAACAGTTGCATGGGGTTCTATAGATTTTAAATTCAAGAACACTAGAACATATCCTATAAAAATTGTAGCAACAGTAAAAAACGGAGTATGTACAATGAGTATATATGGAATAGAAGAAGAAACAGAATACGAGGTTGTAATTCAATCCAATGTACTTTCATATATATCATATACAACTCAATATGAAAATGATTCAACATTAGAAGAGGGAAAAGAAGAAGTTGAACAATCAGGATATAATGGTTGCACAAGCGAAGCATATAGAATACTTAAATTAAATGGTGAAGTGGTTTCAAAAACATTACTATCAAAAGATACATATAATCCAATGACAAGAATAATAAGAAGAGGAACAAAAAAGGTAGAAAAAGAAGAAGAAACTACTAGTCAAGATGATACAAATGATGAAGAAAGCAATACTACAGAAGAAACATAACAAAAAATGGTATATAACTAAAAGAGGGGATATTCAAATGAAAAGCAAAAAGAGATTAATAGTATTATTAATATTATTAATTTTGCAAACGGTAATATATATTTTTGTTGGAGTAAATAAACCATATTTACATATAGATGAAGCATATTCTTTTGGACTAACAAATTATGACAAAATAGAGATAACAGACAATGAAGATTTCTTTGATAATTGGCACAACAAAGAATACTATGAAGATTATTTATCATTGCAAGAGGATGAAGTAGGAGATTGGACACCAGTATATGAAAATCAAAAAAATGATGTCCACCCGCCTCTTTATTATCTTTTCTTAAGAATTGCAATGACTATTACTCAAGGACACTTTTCTAAATGGTCAGGCTTTGGATTAAATATAATAATATATGCTTTTGTTACAATTTTCATGTATCTAATATTAAAGAAATTATTAAAAAATGAAAAAAATGCAGAAGTAAAATCAGCCGTTTTAGCTTTTGTTTCTTCAATAGTATTGGCAAGCTTAAGCAATGTTATATACATTAGAATGTATTCACTTTTAACATTAGAAGTATTGATAATTACTTTTTTACATATAAAGCTATTAGAAAAAGAAAAACTGGATATTAAACTATTAATTGGAATTGGAAGTTCTGTACTTACAGGAGTACTAACACACTATTATTATTTATTTTATTTAGCAGTTTTGTATATAGTATTTTTAATAAAATATATTAAAGCAAAAAGAAAAAAAGAAGCTTTATTTTATACATTAACAATGCTTATTGCAGGTGGGGTATCATTACTTATATTCCCATATTCAATACAGCATATGTTTTTTGGATATAGAGGGCAGAGCGTAATAAGTAAACTTGAAAAAATCAGTCAAATATTACCAAGTATGAAAGAGCAGATGCATAACTTAAATTATTATGGTTTTAACAACTTGCTATATACCATTTTAGCAATCATAATAATATCTTTAATATTTATAAAAATAAGAAAAAAGAGATTAAACAAATTAGACAAAGATAAAAAAGATATTTTAGAAATTATTATAATACCATCTCTATTTTTCTTTATAATTGCTTCAATAGCTTCGCCTTGGAATGTTTTAAGATATATTGTACCAGTATGTGGACTTATATTTATTATAGTAATATATTGTTTATATAAAGTAATACAGAACATATTTAAAGAAAAAACAGTAAACATATTAATTATTATATTGCTTTGCTTTGTTTTAGTTTCACCATTAATATTTAATATGGAGCCAGAGCTTTTATATGCAGAAAAAAAGCAAATAGTAGAAAAATTGAGCACAGAATTGAATCTACCAACAATATATATCTATAAATCAGAAACATCAGGATTCCTAAATGATATTTTATTGTTTTCCAAAATAGATGAATCGTATATTGCAAAAGATATGGATTGTACAGAAGAAAATATACAAAATATATTAGAAGGAAAAGATGTTTCAAATGGAATTATTGTTTTTATAAATGATGGACAAGATAATGATAGTATAATAGAAACCATAAAAAATGCATTAGGATATAATAATTGCGATGATATTACAAGATTATGGTTAAGTACAGTGTATTATATATATTAGAAAATAAAAATAAAAGTGAAACAGTGGTGACAGGATTAATACTATCACCACTGTTTCACTCTATCTAATTATTAATCTTATACAATTAAAAAAGGGGAGAGTGCCTGTTGTGTAAAATAAATTATTCATACAATGGATGTTTCTTGCAAAGATTTGCAACTTCTTCCTTTACACTTTCCACATGTTCTTTATAATTATCATCAGACATAATGTTAATAAGTTTTGCAATAACTTCCATATCATCCTCAGTAAAACCTCTTGTTGTAAGAGCAGGAGTTCCTAAACGAATTCCACTAGTTGTTGTTTTCTTCTCAGTATCAAAAGGCACAGCATTTTTATTAACTGTAATTCCTACATTATCTAGCCTTTCTTCTAATTCTTTTCCAGTAATTCTTTTATTTCTTAAATCTAGCAAAATAAGATGATTATCTGTCCCTCCAGTTAAAACATTAAATCCGTAAGACTTTAAACTTTTTGCTAGGATTTTAGCATTAGCAAGCACTTGATTTATATATTCGGTAAATTCTGGCTTTAAATCTTCACCAAAACATACAGCTTTTGCAGCAACAACATGTTGTAAACCACCACCTTGTAATCTTGGAAAAACAGCTAAATCTATTTTTTTAGCCCATTCTGCTTTGCAAAGAATTAAGCCTCCTCTAGGACCTCTTAAAGTTTTATGAGTAGTAGAAGTTACAAAATCACAATAAGGTATAGGGGTTGGATGAGCTCCAGTAGCAACTAAACCTGCTATATGTGCCATATCACACATAAGAAGACACTTATTATCTTGAGTTAATTCTTCAGTTTGTGCTTTAATTTCATTTACTTTATCTGTAATCTTTCTAAAACGTTCAAAATCAATCTGCCTAGGATAAGCACTAGCTCCGCAGATAATTAGTCTAGGTAAATTTTCTAAAGCTAATCTTTCAACTTCATCATAATCTATTAAATAAGTATCAGGATTTACGTCATAATATACAGGTGTGTAAAATCTGGACTGAGCTGTTGCAGAAGACATATGAGTTATGTGAGCTCCTGAATTTAGTGTCATTGTTAATACTTTATCTCCTGTTCTCAAACAAGCAATATAGACGGCTTCATTAGCTTGTGCACCACTATGTGGTTGAACATTAGCATGTTCTGCACCAAATAATTTACATGCTCTATCTCTAGCTAAATTTTCGGTTACATCTACATAGTTGCAACCAGCATAATATCTGTTTCCCGGATAACCTTCAGCATACTTGTTTGTGTGAAAGCTTCCCATTGCTTCCATTACAGAAAAGCTTGTGAAATTTTCACTAGCTATTAATTCTAAACAATTTTGTTCTCTTTTCTTTTCTGACATTAAAGCTTCATAAACATCAATATCAGTATTTTTTACGTGTTCAAATTCCATTTTAGCACCCCCATTAAATAAATTTATCACATTATATCATACTTCAAATAAATATCAAATAAAAAAAGATGGAAAAAACCATCTTTCAAAAGTTGGTGCGCCATAGAGGATTCGAACCTCCGACCATTTGATTAAGAGTCAACTGCTCTACCAACTGAGCTAATGGCGCATAACAAAAACAACATTAATATTATAATTCCTAAACAAGGTTTTGTCAACAATTTTTCGAATTTAAGTTGTAATTAAAGATGATTTATGTTAATATATTATCCTAAGGGGTGATAACTATGTTTAAAATGTATTATACAGATTTGGAAACAAATTTAACAACAGAGACTAAAGAATTTAAAAGGGGAAACTGGATAAACATGGTTTCACCGAGTGACAAAGAAATAGAAGAAGTATGCCAAAATATTAATATACAAGAAGATTTTATACGATACGCATTAGACCCAGAGGAAAAAGCAAGAGTAGATGTTGAAGATGACGATAATACAATACTATTTATTATAGATACACCTATTATGGATATTGAATCTGGTTCAAAGGTATATAGTACAATGCCAATTGGAGTTGTTTTTGTTAGAGATGACTATATAATAACAGTTTCATTAACTAAAAATCAGATTATAGAAGATTTGCACAAAAAGAAACTGAAAACCATAATTACTTATAAGAAAAGTAGGATGCTGTTACAAATTTTCTACTCAAATTCTGAGATGTTTCTAAATTTATTAAGAAAACTGAATAAAGAGACAGAAATAGCAGAAAGTGTATTAAAAAAATCTATGAAAAATAAGGAGCTTCTAAAATTATTAAGTTTAGAAAAAGGACTTGTGTATTTTACGACATCCTTAAAATCAAATGAAGTAGTTATGGAAAAAACTATGCGCGGAAATTTAATAAAATTATACGAAGAAGATGAAGATTTACTAGAAGATGCAATTATAGAAAATAAACAAGCCATAGAAATGGCGGGGATATATAGAGACATCCTCACAGGAACGATGGATGCATATGCTTCAATTATTTCAAATAATCTAAATGGAGTAATGAAATATCTAACGTCAATTACTATTATTTTAGCAATACCAACAATGATAGCCAGCTATTGGGGAATGAATGTAACAGTTCCAATGGAAAATAATCTGTTGGGTTTCCCTATAATAGTTTTAGCCTCATTATTAATTGGTATAATAGCTACAATATGGCTTAAGAAAAAGGGAATGCTAGATTAAATACAAATTGGCTGTCCGTATGTTTGAATAATGAGTGACAAAACAGTAAATGCATGTTAAAATAATATATGTTAGAAAAAATAGTGGTAGGAGGAAATGAGAATGTTAACAGCAACAGGAGTTACAATTAGATTTGGAAAAAGGACTTTGTTTGAAGATGTAAACATTAAATTTAATAAAGGATGTTGCTATGGAATTATAGGAGCAAATGGAGCTGGAAAATCTACTTTCTTAAAAGTTTTATCAGGAGAAATAGAACCAAGTAAGGGAGAAGTTTCAAAAGAAAAGCAAGAAAGAATTTCAGTTTTGCAACAAAATCACTTCGCATTTGAAGAATACACTGTTATGGACACAGTAATTATGGGTAATCAAGAATTATATAATATAGTGAAAGAAAAAGAAGCAATATATGCGAAACCAGATTTTTCAGAAGAAGATGGAATGAAAGCTGCAAAATTAGAAGAAAGATTTGCAGAACTTGATGGTTGGAATGCAGAATCTGATGCAGCAGTTCTATTAAATGATTTAGGAATAGACACAGAAAAACATTATAAAATAATGAGTGAAATAGAACCAAAAGAAAAAGTAAAAGTTTTACTAGCTCAAGCGCTATTTGGAAACCCTGATATATTGCTTTTAGATGAACCTACAAATGACTTAGATGTAAAAAGTATAAGTTGGCTAGAAGAGTTTTTAATTAATTTTGAAAACACGGTTATAGTTGTATCACATGACAGATACTTTTTAAATAAAGTATGTACACATATTGCAGATGTGGATTTCGGAAAAATAAAAGTGTATCCGGGAAATTATGATTTTTGGTATGAATCAAGCCAATTAGCATTAAAGCAGATGAAGGAAGCTAATAAAAAGAAAGAAGAAAAAATCAAAGAACTTCAAGAATTTATTGCAAGATTTAGTGCAAATGCTTCAAAATCTAAACAAGCAACATCGAGAAAGAAGTCATTAGAAAAAATTGAACTAGACGAAATAAAACCATCAAATAGAAGATATCCATATATTGATTTTAAGCCAGATAGAGAACCTGGCAAAGATATTTTAGAAGTTAGAAATATATCAAAAACAATAAATGGAGAGAAAATATTAGATAAAGTTTCTTTTGTAGTAAAACCAGGTGATAAAATAACATTTTTAGCAGATAATGAAAATGCAAAAACAGTCTTATTCCAAATTTTAGCAGGGGAATTAGAACCAGATTCGGGAACTATCAAATATGGTACAACAATAACAACAAATTATTTCCCAAAAGATAACAATTATTTGTTTGAATCTGATTTATCAATAACAGATTGGTTAAGACAATATTCAAAAGATCCAGATGAAACATATGTAAGAAGCTTTTTAGGAAGAATGTTATTTTCGGGAGAAGAAGCATTAAAAGAAGTTAATGTTTTATCAGGAGGAGAGAAAGTAAGATGTGTGCTTTCTAAAATAATGCTATCAGGGGCAAATTTACTAATATTTGATGAGCCAACAAATCATCTAGATATGGAAAGTATAACTGCATTAAATGAAGGATTAATGAAATTCAAAGGAATATTATTATTCACATCACACGATCATCAATTAACTCAAACAGTAGCGAACAGAATAATAGATTTAAAACAAAATGGAGTAGTAGATAAAGAAGTAACATATGACGAATATTTAGAAATTGAATAAGAAAATATAAAATAGGTATAGGTGTTAATTTAGAAAAAAAGTAGAGGAAAACGCTTATCCATAAATTGAGAAAGAGAAATTACTTACGGCAGTAAATGGTTTCTCTTTTTTAACTTCAAGGGTAAACCACGGGTTATACCCGTGGATGATTATCTTGCATAGGAAATTTCGTTAGAAATTTCCGGAGCAACAGAGTTAAGTCTCTATAGTCCGTGCGTATTTGCAAAGCAAAACGCTACAAAAGTCGAAGCCACTTCTCTTCTAAATACTACTCAAACTAAATAAAGCCAGAAGTAGTCATGCTTTTCAAATTCATTTGTCACTTGCTATCGGAACGATATGAATCGACATATCATACTTGCTAAAATTCTATTTATAGAATATAATACCCATAATCAAAATATAATAAGATATAAAAGTCTTTGAAAAAGGGATGATATAAATGAAGAAAATAATTGCAAAAGATGTGGAAAAAATATGTAATGGGCAAATAATTTGTGGTGATGAAAATGAAATTTTAGAAGATTTTACTCAGGACACAAGGGAAGTGAAGGAAGGATATGTATATATAGGAATAAAAGGAGAGAATCATGATGGGAATTTGCTATACGATGCTGCAATAAAAAATGGTGCCAAAGTTTGTATTTTGCAGAAATTTAGTATAGAAAATAATATGAATATTGAAGAACTAAAAGAAAAATATAAAAATATTACTATAATCTTAGTAGAAGATTCAATAAAAGCATTACAGAAACTAGCTGGATACAAAAGAGACTTATATGATATTCCTGTAATTGGAGTAACGGGAAGTGCAGGAAAGACAAGCACAAAAGATATTATTGCAAGTGTGATGTCTAAAAAGTATAACACACTAAAGACTCTTGGAAACTATAATAATCAAATAGGTCTTCCTCTTACTATCTTAAGACTCAAAAACCATGAAGTAATGGTTATTGAGATGGGAATGAATCAAAAAGGAGAAATAAGTAATTTAACAAAGATTGCAAAACCCACAGTTGCTGTCATTACAAATGTTGGAACAGCACATATAGGAAATTTGGGCTCAAGAGAAAATATTTTAAAAGCAAAGTTAGAAATATTAGATGGCATACAAAAAGATGGTGTTTTAGTAATAAATAATGATAATGATTTACTTTATAAGTGGAACAAAGAAAAAAGTAGTGAAAACTTCAAAGTCGTGACTTTTGGAATGGAAAACAAAAGCGATATTATGCCACATAATATAGTTACATCAGAAAAAGGGAGTACATATAAGATAGATGTTAATGGAAAAACGTATGATGTTAATATTCCTGTTGGTGGAAATCATTTTGTGCTAAATAGTTTATGTGCGATTGCGATTGGAAATTTGTTTGATATAGACATGAGTGATATATTAAAAGGAATTGCTGACTTTGAACTTACTAAAAGGAGAATGCAATTAGAAAAAACAAAGAATGGTCTAACTATTATAAATGACTGTTATAATGCGAATTATGATTCGATGAAAGCAGGTATAGAGTACTTAGGAAAAATAAATGCAAATAAAAAAATTGCGGTGCTTGGAGATATGCTGGAACTAGGTGATTTTTCAAAAGTATTACATGAAAAAGTGGGAGAGGAGGTTGCAAAAAATAATATTGAACTTTTGATAACCGTAGGAGATTTAGCAAAATATATTGCTGAAACAGCAGTAAAACAAGGAAAGAATGAAAAAGATGTATATGTTTGTAAGGATAATAGTGAGGCAATAAAGCTATTGAAAGAAAAAGCAAGTAAAGGTGATGCAGTGCTTTTAAAAGCTTCAAATAGATTGAATTTTCAAGAAATATTTAATGCGATTTGTGAATAATTGCAAATTGACGCAAACGAAGAACGTCTATTAAGGAGGATTTGATATTATGCAAAAATTAAAATTAGGTGTTATATTTGGTGGAATGTCAACAGAGCATGACGTGTCAATTACATCAGGAACCTCAGTTATAAAAAATCTTGATAAAGAGAAATATAATATTTATCCGATTTATATTGCAAAAAATGGAGATTGGTTTGAATATACTAAAAAGTTGGAAAATATAGATGTTTTAGAAGTAGGAGAAAAAATAGAGGAAAAAAGTGAGATACTAAATCCAATAGAATATTTGAAAAAATGTGATGTGGTATTTCCAGTACTACATGGACTATATGGGGAAGATGGTACAATACAAGGAATGTTGGAATTATTAAATAAACCTTATGTTGGATGTGGAGTATTAAGCTCAAGCATTTGTATGGATAAAGTATATGCAAAAATTATATTTGACAGAGCGAAGATACCTCAAGCAAAGTATGTTTATATAAAAAGAAGAGGAGATAGATTTGTAAAGATAGATAAAGAATTTAATGAAAAAGAATATGAGATTGAAGAGATTGCTAAATTGGTGAAAGAGGAGCTTTCATACCCAGTGTTTGTAAAGCCATCGAATTCTGGTTCTTCTGTGGGAATAGGAAAAGCACATAATGAAAGAGAATTGATAGAAACTGTAACATCTGCATCTTTATATGATGATAAGATTTTAATAGAAGAAGAAATCAAAGGAAGAGAAGTTGAATGTGCAGTATTAGGCAATAGTCATCCATTAGCCTCTTGTGTAGGGGAAATATTGCCAGCAGAGGAGTTTTACACTTTTGATGCGAAGTATAAGAATGCTGAGTCTAGAGTAGTAATTCCAGCAGATATTCCAGAAAATGTATCAAATGAAATAAGAGAAACTGCGATAAAGGCATTTAAGGCAACAGATGGAAGTGGGCTTTCAAGGGTTGACTTTTTCATAGAGAATAATACGAACACAGTATTAATTAATGAAATAAATACAATGCCCGGTTTTACGCAAATAAGTATGTATCCAAAATTATGGGAAGAAGTAGGTGTAAGCTATTCAAAATTATTAGATAGCTTAATTGAATTATCTTTTTCAAAATAGTATAAGGAAGGAAACAAAATGATGGATTTTAAAAATAATAAAGAAGAGGAAGATTTGTTACAAAAAATAGATAAAGATGTAAAAAGAGAATTATCAGAAAAAAGATATAAACATTCTCTAGGAGTAATGAAAAAAGCAGAAGAACTTGCAGAAATATATAGTGTGGATATTAACAAGGCGAAGTTAGTTGGCTTGGCACACGATATTGCAAAAGAAATTCCAGAAGAGGAAAAGTTAAAATATGCTAAACAGAATAATATTGAGGTAGATGAAGTGGAACAAATTAATGTAGGTCTACTTCATGGAAAAATTGGTGCAGACATTTGCAAAAAAAGATATGGTTTTGATGAGGAAATGCAGAATGCAATAAAGTATCATACAACAGGAAATGAAAATATGGATTTGCTTGCAAAGGTTATTTTTGTAGCAGATAAAATTGAAGATGGAAGAATTTATAAAGACGATGAAGAGAAAAACTTGGAGTTAGATAAAATTAGACAAATGGCTTTAAAAAACCTGAATAAGGCTGTGTTGTATGAGATCGACTCTTCATTAGCTTATACAATTAAAAAGAAGAAATTAATTCATATGGACAGCATTTTAACTAGAAACAAATTAATCAAAGAGATTTTGATCAATTAATATGAAAGAAAGTAGGGAACAGTTTCAAAACTGTTTTCTATTTTTGACTTTTGAAAACCAAAAAAATGCTATTTTTCTCTTTATTTCTTCTGATTTGTATGATATAATAGTAATGCTTTTAGGGGGTAGAGCTTATGATTTTTAAAGACTATTATAAAATTCTTGGTTTAGAAGATAACAAGTCTACGTCAGAAGAGATAAAAACAGCATATAGAGAGCAAGCAAAAAAATATCATCCAGACATAAATTCCGAAAGTTATTTTTCAGAAGAAAGATTTAAAGATATAAATGAAGCATATAAAGTTCTTTCAACTCCAGCGTCTAGAAGAAAATATGACAGAATGTGGAATTCTAATATTGGTAGAAAAAAGAAGTTTGAAGAAAGTAAAAGAGAAGATGGTTCTATTTTCAGCAATTTTTTTAATATGTTTTTTGGGGAGCAGAATGAAAATAACACAGCAAAACCAAAGAAAAGTAAAGAAAAAGTTGCAGTAAAAGGTGAGAATATAGAGACAGAAATAGATGTATCTATAGAAGAGGCTTTTTATGGTTTAGATAAAAAAATTTCTTTAAGAGCACAAAATGGCAAAATGAAAACCTTTACAATAAAAATACCAGCAGGAATAAGAAATGGTGAAAAAATAAGACTAATAGGACAAGGGAAAAAAGGAGAGAATGGCGGAAAGAACGGAGACTTATTAATAAAAATAAACATAAAGAACGACAAAAAATATATTCTTAAAGGTATAGATTTATATACGGATTTAAAAATTACCCCATGGGAAGCCGCACTAGGAACAAAAGTATCAGTAGATACAATTGGTGAAACAATCTTTTTACATATTCCGCAAGGAATTGAAAGTGGAGAAAAAGTAAAAATTCCAGAAAAAGGATATAAAGATGGAAAAGGTGGAAGAGGAGAATTAATAGCAGAAGTAAAAATTATGATACCTAAAACACCAACAAAAGAGGAAATGGATATTTTTCAGAAATTTAAACAGATTTCAACATTTAATCCAAGAAATAATTTAAGTTAAAATATGTAACAGTAGCTGATAGTTTAGAAAATAATGTCAATCATAATAAAAAAGACAAAAAGCATTAAAAGGCGTTAACATAATCTAAAAAAAATATTGACTTATCGCTAGAATTACGTTATAATAAAAGAGTAGTGATTCTAACAAAAGACAAACTATGGCAGTGAAGATTCATAGAAAGAGGGTAGATGTGTATGGAGATTGTACAAGGTAAACACTTTAGTATAACCGATCCACAAGGAGTTAACACAGTTATATATAAAGTAAATGAAACAGAGAAAGAATTTTTAAAAGAATCACCTAAATATACAATAGAAAGATTAGATTATACAGAAGAAATAAGAGGGGATGTTAAAAAGAAAACTTTTTTTGTTGACGAGCCAAAAGAAGAAGAAGACTTAGTTATACTTTCTTTTGGAAAAGACAGAGTAGTAGTAAATATGGGAATTTTAGAAGAAAATAAAGTAACAATATCTAAAAAGCCCACATTAATAAAATTCGATACTCTTTATTCTGAAGAGGAAACAGAATATAAGGATTTTAAATATACACCAAACTTAAAAAGACCAATAACTATTATTGACCCAGAAACAACAGAAGAAATAAAACCAGTATTATACTTTGACAAGGACACAAATGAAGTTAAGGGAAAATGCAAACTAAAACCATATAAGTCATACTTCTCATTTGAAATAAGAGATGATAAGAAAGACGTATAGAAGGGGGAAAAGGAATGAGTACAAATGTACATTCAAAAGAATTTTTACACATTGTTGGAGGACAAACAATAGCTGATGAAGGAAGCGAAGGAATAAGTATTCCACCAAAAGGTTCTGGTATAAGTATATCAATAAGAGATGTAAAAGAAGGGGAAATGGCGGTAATCCCTACTCAGGACAATATAGTTATAAGAAATGGTAATGAAAAAGCAAGAGCAACAGGAAATCTAAAAAACATAAAAGACGGTGACCAAATAAAAATTTTAACTGGAAATCTTGAGTTAATCAATGAAGCAATTAATAAAAATAGAAATAGAGAAGACATATCTAAATAAAACAAAAGAGAAGGTGAAAATAAATGAATTATAAAATTACTAAAACCTTAAAAGATAACAAAAAAAGCATAATAATAATAGCAATATTATGGGTAATTCTATCCATAATACTTATTGCGCCTATAGGATATTCTATAGGCCTTGCTTGTCAGAGCGGTACATTTGATTTTGATATATTCTTAGAAAATGTATTTACGGAAATAGTAAGTTTTAGTTCAATTACAAGAGTATTTGCATCTTCTTATATAGGATATTTTGGAAAAACACTCCTTTACTTTACTATAATATATTTAATATTTGCAATAATAGGATTGTATAAATCAAAACCAAAACATGAATATACCGATATTGAACATGGTTCAAGTGATTGGAGCGAAGGTGGAGAGCAATATAGCATACTTAGTAAAAATAAAGGAATAATATTATCTAAACATAATTATTTGCCGGTTAATAAAAGAGGAAATGTAAATGTATTAGTAGTTGGACGGATCAGGTTCTGGTAAATCTGCATCATACTCAATACCTAATGCTTATCAAATGTTAGGCTCATACGTATTTACAGACCCAAAAGGCGAATTATACGATAAAACAGCAGGCTACTTGAAAAAAAATGGATATGAAATAAAGGTATTAAACTTAGTAAATCCTGCAAATAGTGATGGATATAATCCATTATTACATATAAGAAGTGAAATAGATGTTGATGTTATAGCAAATACAATTGTAAAAGGACAAAAATCAGAAGGATCAAGCAATGACCCATACTGGGATGATATGGCAGAAATGCTATTAAAAGCTCTAATATATTATCTAATGGCGACAAGGCCAGAAGAAGAGCAAAACTTAGCAAGCTGTTCAGAGCTAGTAAGGGCAGCAAACACAAATGGTGGAAGCAACTTGCTTACAGATTTAATGAACCAACTTCCATATGACCATCCAGCAAGAATGAATTATAAATCTATAGAAATAGCACCAGAGAAAACATATGGTTCAATACTAAGTTCATTGCAATCAAAACTTGGTAAATTCGACTCAAAAGAAATTGCAGAAGTTACATCAACAGACACAATAGATTTTGATGAAATAGGTTCAAAAAAGACTGCAGTATATGTTATATCATCAGACACACATAAGGCATATGATTTCTTACTTACAATATTCTTCTCGCAGATGATTCAACAGTTGTACGATTTTGCTGATAAAAATGGTGGAAAGTTAAAAATGCCAACATTTTTCATATTAGATGAGTTTGCCAATATTGGTCAAATACCAGATTTTGACAAAAAAATATCAACTTCAAGAAGTAGAGCAATATCTTTTAGTGTTATTTTGCAAAATCTAGATCAATTAGAAGCAGTATATGAAAAATCGTATGAAACCATAATGGGTAACTGTGATACACATGTATTTTTAGGAAGTAACTCATATAAAACAGT